>JBGOUV010000314.1:0-8209 GCA_041477815.1 Terriglobia bacterium
CAATTCTACGCCGTGCACAGCATTGCCACCGATTCGAAGGGCAACATTTTCACGACTGAGACCTACCGGGGGCAGCGGGTGCAGAAGTTCGTTTACCGCGGTCTGGGCCCGGTTACCAAGAAGGACCAGGGAGTGGTGTGGCCTAAGGCGAGCAAGAATTAGCGCGGCGGATCTGGTCCACGTCTACCACCCGTATCCCCTGCGCCGGCCGCTCCACCGCTTCCACCAGCGCCGCCGTCATCTGCTCGAGCGTGACCAAGCCCAGCCGTCGCGCCCCGTCTCGCGTGGCGGGAAGCAGCTCGGCCAGCGCGTAGAAGGGCCGCAGCAGCAGCGGCCAGCGGTGGCTTGGCCCTACGACATACCAGGGCCGGACGAACGTCGCGGGGAGGCCGGCGGCGCGAATCAGAGCCTCCCCTTCCGCCCGCACCGCGAGGTACTCCCGCATGACCGGGGCTGGCTGCGCCACGCTCAGATACACGAAGTGCCTGATCCCACCTGCCCGCGCCGCCTCCACCGCTACCCGCACCGACGCCAAGTCCACCGCCCGAAACTGGTCCCCTTTCCACGGCAATGGGTGCGCTACGCCTACCAGATGCACCCATGTATCCGCACCGTGGACCTGCCCGGCGAAGGTGCGACTGTCCAGGGCATTGCCGGCCACGGCGCGGCATCCGGGGGGAAGCTTGGCATCCGATCCCGGCCGGACCAGCGCCCAGACTTGGTGGCCCCGCTTCAGGAGCGGGGGAATCAGGGTGCGTCCCGTGTAGCCGGTGCCGCCGGCGATGAACACGGTCATCCTCTTTGCCGCTGGGTATCGGTCAGCGCCTCCGGCCGATAGAAGCGGTCGTAGAAATCCAGATCCAGCCGGTGGGCCTGGTAGGCCAGGATCGTCCGGAAGGGGCCGCACATGGCCGGAAAGCGGCCGTACCGGGCGTGAACATACTCACAGTAGGCGATGGTGGCCTCGATGGTGTGGTCGGGGTAGCGCGGGATCGCGGACTGGATGCGGGCGCCCTCCCGCCACCCCGTGGCCACGCCGCCGTCGCGCATGGTTCCGCTTCCGGCGGCGTACTTGTAGTCGACGAAGGCCAGCACCGCTTCCCGCATGGTGGGGTAGTAGGGAGGGCAATATGGCCGGATCAAGACCGCGCCGTCACGCTCCAGCCCGACCGCGGTCGCGACCGGCAGGTCCTTGCCCAGGGCCTTCATGGCGGCCGTTTGCAGGCCCCCGGCGCCGATCAGCCTGGAGAAGGGGAGGTTCTCCATACGGAATCCTAGGGCCTGGAACCAGATGAAGGGGTGCGCGGCGAAGTGGGGGAATCCGCCGAGTCCCAGCGCCTGGGTCATCAGGCCCAGATTTTGCAGGATGCCACCTTGTTCGATGGCCACGAACTCGGCGATCCAGGTTTCGAGCGCTCCTATCGTGGCGACTTTGCCTTCCCGCAGGTTGTCGTGCAGGAAGCCTCCCCGGGAGCGGGCGAACTGGGACACCCCGGCCGGACGGAAGCCGTTGCGCTCGTCGACCACGAAGTAGGCGAAGTCCTCACTGAACGCCGAGAGAATCACGTTGAGGTAGAGCGCCGTCATCTCTCCAACCGGCAGAAAGTAGGTCGTGCCAGGTACATTGGCCATCCATTGGTTGAACGGCGGCACGAAGGGCAGCTCGCGGGGCACGTCCGGACGGCGGTCGGCGATCCGGACCCGTCCCTGCTCGTACAACTCCACCAGCTTCCGCTCGCGGGCGGCCTGGATCAGGGCCGGGATTTCGCTGCGCGGGAAGTCCTGCGGACGCTTCAGCATCCAGGCGCCCTGGTCGTTGAGAAGGAACACCACCACGTCGTGCATGGCGTCGCCGCTGGCCGCCGTTCGCCCGAAGAAGTGGGTCATGATGTTGCCGCCCGCGTCGTAGGGCAGGTCCGCCAAAGCATAGCCGGTGATCCCGCAGGCGGCGAAGGCCAGGCCGGCCTCTTCCTCCAGGGTCAGAGGCTCGGGGGGCTTGGCGCTGGCGTAGGCGAGAGGCCCCCCGTCCAGCTTCATCCCTTTTCCGAACCGGCGCGACCGCCGGTGGATCAAGGCGTCCAGCAAGGGGTAGGTAGTCATTTCGATCTTCACTGGACACTGGCCACTGGACACTGGCCACTGGTTACTACGATTTCTTCCCCTTCTTTGGTTTTCCTGCCGGCGCCGCCGTGCGGTCGATGGCGGCCTGGGCCAGGGGACCCATGATCCGGTAACCGGCCGCGTTGGGGTGCAAGCCGTCCACAGCCAGATCCGCTTTGAGGAAGCCCTTCTCGTCCACCATGGGCGAGAAGTAGTCCAGGTAGAGGAACCCTCGCTGCTTGCATAGCGCCTGGATCCACCGGTTCACCGCCAGGATCGATTCCGGGGGGCGCCGGTGGCTCTGCTCGTAGTTGGGGTCCTTATCCTTGTTGTAATCATGAATTGGTAGAATGGACGCAAAAATCGGCTTAATTCCGTAGGTCACGGCCAGGTCGGCGATCATGGTGAGATTGTTCTCGATGGTCGGGATGGCCACACCGCGCGCGAAGTCGTTGGTCCCGGCCAGAACCACCATGGCCACGGGCTTCAGGTCGATTACGTCCGCCTTCATACGGCCCAGCATCTCGCCCGTGATCTGCCCGCCGATCCCGCGATTCACGTACGGCTTCCCCGGAAAGTACTCGTTCAGCCGCCAGCCGTCGGTGATCGAATCGCCCAGGAATACGACGCGGCTCTCGCCGGGCTGGGGCGGCCCCACCGACTTATTGGCCTCCCCGTACCGGGTCAGGTTGTCGCGGTCCGGACTGCGCAGCCGCTGCTCCTTGCTTTCGAGCAGCGTCCGGAAATGCACTTCCAGGCGGTCCCGTTGCTCGCGCAGAGCCACCACTTGTTTGCGGGCTTCGTCGGCAAACGGATAGGGTTTGGGGAGCGCGTCCGCCAGATCCAGGTACACCCGCACCGATGACAGGAACCGGTACAGCACGGCGCTGTGATCGTAGGCCGTCGCTTGCAGGGATCGGGCATCCTGCCGGGCGTTTTCCACCAGCGGGGCGGCCGCCTTGCCCAGCTCGGGAATGGCCACGGAAGTGGATTCCAGCAGATTCACCATCTGCTGATAGGTTTTTACCGCCTCCCCGCGGCTCAGCAGCGGACTCTGCTGGGCCGAAGCGATGGTCACGAACAGTAAGGCCAGAAGGATTCGTTTCATAGATGCGGCTCCAATACGGAAGTTCTGGAAATCTGTACTGCCAGTGCCTGCACGACCTGCTCGGGATCGAGGGCCTCCATGCTGGGGGCGATCACGGCGTCGCGCTGGTAGGAGGTGACGGCGCCCGGCGCGCGCAGGACGGTAATGGTGTCGCCGTAGGGGCCGTTGCGATCCGGGTCGGTGGGGCCGAACAGGGCCACGCCGGGCTTGGCCAGCGCCGCCGCCAGGTGGAGCGGCCCGCTATCGAGTCCCACCACCGCCCGCGCGCGCCGCGTCACCCCGATCAATCCCTCGACGGAGGTGGCGTTCACCAGGCAGCCCGGGATGGCCGCCATCTCCACCTGCTCGGAGGGAGCGCAGTTCAACACCAGCGGCCATCCCCACTGTTCGCGCACCAGCGCGGCGAGGCGCGTATAGCAGGCTGCCGGCCACTGCTTGGCCTTCCAGCCGGCGAGGGGACTGGCCAGGACGAAGTCGCCGTCCGGCAGTTCGCCTTCCGGCGGGCAGTCCGGTATGGGGAAGTCGATCCGCCGCCGTCCCGCCCCCGCTGCCGCCGCCAGCTCCAGGTTCATCTCCACCACGTGCCGCGCCCGCGTGGCCACCTTGGCCGTGTAGAACACCCGCGCCGGCGTCTCGCGCGGCTCGTTGAATCCGAACACTCGCGGGGCCCCGGCGAGCCGGGCGACGGCGGACGATTTGATCAGCCCTTGAAAATCGATGGCCAGATCGAACTTCCCCAGTCCCGGCTGGGGCCACTCCATCGGCAGGATTTTGTCTACGTAGGGATTGTCTCGGAGCAATACCGACCAGCGCGGCTTGACCGCCCAGGCGAGGTGCGCCTCGGGGAAGCTGTGCTTCAGGGTGGCCACCGCCGGCAGGGTGTGCAGGATGTCGCCCATCGCGCTGAGTCGGACCACCAGGATGTTCATGGGGGGGAAACCTTTGGAACCGCAGATGAACACAGATTCACGCAGATGAAAACCAGGAGGTTACCCGCGTTCATCCGCGTTCCTCTGCGGTTCGCTCCAGCACCACCCCGATTATATTCCGTTCCTCGGGGACCGCCCACTGTACCAGGGTCTCCAGCTCGCCGCCCCGCGCCGCGATCACCACGTAGTTCACGACCCGAAGGGCTGCCACCAACTGGGCCCGGGCCCGCTCGGGCAGGATCGGCTGCGAAAGGCTCGCATCGTTCCATACCACCACTAACAGCTCGCCGTCTGCGGGCCGGATCGTCTCCAGAAAACGCGCGTGGGCCGCCTGCAGGACATCAAACGCCCCCGCCGCCACCGCCAGCTTTTGCCGGTCCAGCCCGAGGGCCGTCTCCAAGTCAATGATCTTGTTTCGCGTGTCCATGAAGTGTCAAAGCGGCGGCGAGAACCATCTCGGGCTCGACGCGCGTCATACAGCGGTGATCGATCGGACACCGCCGATGCTCGCACGGGCTGCACTCCACCGGTATCCGCACCACCCGGGCCAGGCTCGACGACGGCCCGGTGGCTTCGACGTTCGTCGGCCCGAACACCGCCACCGTGGGCGTCCCCACGGCCGCGGCCACGTGCATCGACCCGGAGTCGTTGGTCACAAAGACCAGGCACGCCGCGGCCAGGTCCAGGAATTGTCCCACCGTGGTTCTCCCGCCGAGAGGGTGCGCCTGCGGTCCGATCAGCCCCGCCACCAGGCCGCACAACTCGCCCTCCGCCGCCGTGCCGAACACGGCCACCTCCGCCTCCCACTCTTCGGCCAGCTTGGAAGCGACGGCGGCGAAGCGCTCCGGGAACCATTGCTTGGCCTGGGAGTTCTGCGCCCCCGGGCTGACTCCGATGACCCGCCCGGACCGCAAACCAAAATCCCGCAGCATGCTGCGTCCGGCCTCGGGGTCGGCCCGCAGGCGGATCTCGGCGCACTCCGGGAAAGCGTCGATCCACCCGGCCCGCCGCAGCAGCTCCAGGTAGTAGTAGCGCTGGTGCGCCGGTATCTCGCCGGGTCGCGGGACCGGAATTGGATCGGTCAACAGCAGCGCTCTCCCCTCCCGGGCGTAGCCGATCCGCCGCGGGATCCGGGCCAGCCAGGTCACCAGCGCGGCGTCGAACGCGTTCGGCAGCACGATGGCGCAGTCGAACCGCCGCTCCCGCAGCCGGGCCGTCACCGCCCAACGGCCGCCTTCGTATACCATCACCTCGTCGCAGAAGTCCTCGCGGTGATAGAGGTCGGCCACCCACGGCCGCGCCAGTATGGTGATCTCGGCCGCCGGGTGTACGCGCCGGATTTCCCGCAGCGCCGGAACCGAGATGATCGCGTCGCCGACCCAGTTGGTGGCCCGCACCAGGAGCCTCATCGGAGCGCTCCCTCGCGATCGGGGCTCAGGATCAAGTCCACCAGCCGCTCGCCCTGCCCGACCACCAGCCGCGTCTTGAGCCAGTACAGATCCAGGGGATAGTGTCCGTCGAGGTTCACCAGGTCCTTCTCAGTAGTAATCAGCAGTTCGGCGTCCGGGGGCTTGACGGGCCCCGCGCCTTGGTAGCGATGATGATCGGGAAACGTCAAACGCTCCACCAGGATAGCGCCCGTCTGCGCCACCGCGTCGAAGAACGCCTCCGGATTGCCGATGCCGGCGAAGGCGGCCACCCGGCGCCCGGCCAGCCACTCCACCGGCCACTCTTCGCCGTTCGCCGCCCGGACCACCGCCTCCGGCTCGAACCGCGCCAGGAAGATGGGAGCCTGCGCGTTGTGGCGCCGCAACTCCTCCTGCAAGCCCTCCCAGCGCTCGCCCGCCGCCACGCGGTTCAGCACGATCACGTCGGCCCGCGCTAACGCCGCCACCGGCTCCCGCAATCGCCCCAGCGGCAGGAGCTCCCGCCTTCCGAACGGATCGGTTACGTCGATCAGGACGATATCCAGGTCCCGCTCGAGGCGCCGATGCTGAAATCCGTCGTCGAGGATCAGAACTTCCGGATGAAAGCGCGCGATCAGCTCCCGGCCGCCGGCCACGCGGTCCGCCGCAATCCCCACCGACACTCGGAACCGCCGCCGCAGGAGCTGGATCTCGTCTCCGGTCACCTCCACCGGCGCCTCATCGGTGACCCGCAGGATGGTCACGGGCTCCGGCTTCTGCCGCCGGTACCCCCGGCTGAGCACGGCGCAACGCGTGCCGCGCTCCTGCAACCGCTCCAGCAGCCACCAGACCAGGGGGGTCTTGCCGGTGCCGCCGGCCGTCAGGTTGCCGACGCTGACTGTGAAAGTGTCCAGCCGCTCGGTGGTCAGCCAGCCCTGGCGATAGGCATAATCCCGCATCCCGGCGGCCGCTTCCCACACCCGCGCCGGCAGCCATAAGAGCCAGCGCTGCACGCCCGTGGGACGCGGGCTGGGAACGGCGCGATGATAGAGGAACTCGGCCCGGTCGACCGCCCGGTCCGTCGCCCCGCGATGCATTTCCACCGCCCGCCGCGCCCGGGCGCCCAGCTCGACCGCCTCCTCGGGCTGCTCCAGCAGCCTGGCTAGGGCCGGCCCCAGTTCCTTCGCCTCCCCCACCTGGATCATCCCGCGGGCCGCCAGCAGCAGGTCCGCAATCGCCCGGAAGTTCTGCATGTGCGGCCCCACCACGATGGGCTTCTCGGCCATGGCCGGCTCCAGTACGTTGTGACCGCCCCAATTCACCAGCGACCCGCCTACGAATACGACAGTTGCCAGCGGATAGAGCGACGCCAGCTCGCCCAGCGTGTCGAGCAGCAGCACCGCGGGCGGAACCGGGCAGGGGGCGGCAGGCAGGTCCGACCGCCGTACAAACCGCCATCCTTCACCGGCCAGCAACTGCGCCACCTCGTCAAATCGCTGGGGATGCCGCGGCGCCAGCACCAGCAGCAGCCCCTCGAACCTCTGGCTCAGTTCCCGAAACGCCGCTAGTACCTGGGCCTCTTCGGTCTCCCGCGTGCTGCCGGCCAGGATGACCGCCTGTGGTCGCACCCGGTCGATCCATTCCGCCACCGGACCCGCAGACGCCGCCGGGGCGGGTGCGTCGAACTTCAGATTGCCCCCCGTCTCGACCGTTTCGGGCGGCGCCCCCGCCTCCAGGAACCGCTGCCGATCGAGGGTCGACTGCGCC
This sequence comes from Terriglobia bacterium, assembly GCA_041477815.1. Lineage (GTDB taxonomy): Bacteria > Acidobacteriota > Terriglobia > Bryobacterales > JACQDG01 > JBGOUV01. The sequence goes on from JBGOUV010000314.1 coordinate 7,311, forward strand.
AGGATGGAGTCCGCCAGTCGCAGCACGCGCCCAAAGAAAAACCGCCAGCGCCGGTAGCGGGGCGCCGAGGCATCCGAAATGCGGCCGTTCACCACCAGCAGCCCCGCCCCCCAGCGCTTGACCTCGTGGTACAGGTTAGGCCAGATTTCCGTCTCCAGGATGATGACCAGCCGGGGACGAATCGACCGCAGCGTCCGCCGCACGGCGAACGGAACATCGAGCGGAGCGTAGAAGATGCCGTCGGTGAGCGCCCCCAGCTTTTCCTGAGCCATCGTCTGACCCGCCGGCGTGGTGGTGGAAACCAGAATCTTCACCCCCGGGAAGCGGACCCGCAGCCGGCCGAGCAGCTCCTGGCTGGAGAGGACCTCGCCAACCGAAACTGCATGTAACCAGATGGAGCGATTCCCGGTCTGTTGAAGAGAAGGCTCCAGGCGGCCCCAGCGCGGCGCCAGAGTTCCCCGATACTTGCCTTTCAGCAGGTAGTAGGGAACTAGAATGAGGGAGGCTAGGGCCAGCGCCAGATTGTAGAGAAGAAACATGCCACGGTGTTCTCCCAGTATACTGCTCCTCGCTGCCACTCTCGCCACGCTCCCCGGCCAGTTCGAGGTACGCCCCGCCTCCAGCTACCCGCACCGTCAGACGGCCGACGGCGTCACCATCGCCGTCGAGGTGTTCCGCGACCGTGACAAAATCAAGCAAGCCTTCCCCAAGACGGACCTGGAGAAACTCGGGGTTCTGCCGGTCCTGGTAGTCGTCGCCAACGACAACAACCACGCCCTGCAACTGGACCGCATGCGGGTGCAACTCATCACCAGCGACCGCCAGGAGGTGGACCCGACGTCGGGCGACGACGTGCTGCGCACCGGCCGCGTACAGCGCCCGGAGGTGACCCCCCCCCC
>JBGOUV010000376.1:0-6889 GCA_041477815.1 Terriglobia bacterium
GTTTTCCCAGGCCGTGAGGTAGAACAGGCCGGTCAGGGGATGGTAGGACGGCGAATACCAGTTGGTGGCCCCATGGACGCCCGGCCACACATACACCCCCTGCTCGGTCGGGTCCACACCCGGATTGCGGATGGGGCGTCCTTTGTCGTCCAGTCCCTGGGCCCAGGTCTGCGTGGCGAACGGTTTGCCCAGCAGGAACTGGCCGGTCTCACGGTCCAGTACGTAGTAAAACCCGCTGCGATGCGCCCAATAGATCAGCTTGCGCGGCCGGCCGCGCCATTCGGCATCGACCAGGACCGGCACCTGCACGGAGTCCCAATCGTGCACGTCGTGCGGGACCATCTGGAAATGCCACTTCAGCTTGCCGGTGTCGGCGTCGAGGGCGATCGCCGAATCCGAATACAGGTTGTCGCCCCGGCGAACGTCCCCGTTCCAGTCGGGGGATGGATTCCCGGTGCCCCAGATGATAAGGTTCAGATCGGGATCGAAGGAGCCGGTGACCCAAGTGGGGGCGCCGCCGTGCTTCCACGAATCGCCGCTCCAGGTCTCGTTGCCTTTCTCGCCGGGGCCGGGAACGGTCCAGAAGCGCCAGCGGCGCTGCCCGGTGCGGGCGTCGTAAGCGTCCAGGAAGCCGCGGACCCCGTATTCCCCGCCGGCGATTCCGGAGATGACCATGTCCTTGACGATCAGCGGCGCCACCGGGACGCTGTGGCCGCTGCGGTAGTCGGCCACCTCGACGTCCCACAACACCGCGCCCGTCTTGGCCTGCAGGGCCACCAGGTGTGCATCCACCGTACCTACGAAGACGCGATCGCCCAGCACCGCCACCCCGCGATTCACCTGCCCGCAGCAGACGTTGATCCGGCTGGGCAGGCTCCGCTTGTAGCGCCAGAACTGCCGCCCGGTGGCCGGGTCGAGCGCCACCACGTTGGAGGGAGGCTCGGTCAGGTACATGACCCCGTCCACCACCAGGGGCGTGGTCTCCACGCGGTGGGTGACAGGCATTTGATATACCCACGCCAGCTTGAGATCCTTGACGTTCTGCCGGTTGATCTGATCGAGCCGGCTGTAGCGCCAGCCTTTGTAGGAGCCCGAGTAGGTCAGCCAGTTCTGAGGCTCGGACTCGGCCTGGAGCAGGCGCTGGTAGGTCAATTGCGCACCGACCGAGCCGGCCGCCAGCGCGGCCGAGAGCAGCAGACGAACGCTCTTCATCGGGACCTCCCCGGCCGCTGGAGCGACCACAGATACGCCACCAGGTCGGTGACCTCGTCTTGGTTCAGCTTGCCCTGATAGGACGGCATCACCGATGACTTATCGATTTCGAACATCCGGAAATCCCGCTTGGCCAGCGACTGCAGGCCCCGCGAGAAGTCCAGGATCTGTACGATGTGGGTGTCCTCGTTCATGACAAAGCCGGAATAGGTAGAGCCGTTCCCGTGCGTGATTTTCGCCACCCAGTACTCGCGCAAGACCGTGGCGTTGGGAGCGAGGATCGCCTGCCGGAGATGCTCGACCGAGCGCTGTGACCCGATCACGGATAGGTCCGGCCCCTGCGCGCCGCCTTCTCCCCGCACCAGGTGGCACGCGAGGCACTCCCGGTCCCGAAACAGCCTGGCGCCGCGCGCCGCCTCCCCCGGCGGCCGGCCCGCGCTGCCCGTCAAGCTGAGCGAGCGCACGTAGGCGACGATCTGCCAGACCTGATCCGGCGAGAAGAAGACGCCGGGCATAGCCGTGCCCGTGATGCCGTCGGAGATGTTCCGCAACAGGTCGGAGTCCGTGCTGCCGTGGAAGAAGATGCCGGTGGTGAGCTTGGGCGCGCGATCTCCTTCGCCGCCGAGGCCATGACACTCGGCACAGTGCGCCCGAAAGATCCTGGCGCCCGCGGACACGTCGGCAGGCGTGGTGTGAGGGTTCTTGACCTCGCCTTCCTGCCCGCGGGCGATGGCGACGATCAGTAGCGTTAGGGCCAGCCGCATGCAACACCTCAGATACGCGACCTCACGTCGCATAGATGATCCGGGCCTCGCGCCTGACGTCCTGGCGGACCCAGGGTTTGAGGCTCCGTTTGGTGCCCAGGTCCACCTTTCGACCAAATAGCTGCGCCAGCTCTTCTTCCAGATCGAAGAATTCCCATCCAATCTTCACTTCTGGAGTGAACTCGACGAGGAGGTCCACGTCCGAGTCCGGGCGCATCTCTCCCCGGGCGGCGGAGCCGAAGATGGCCAGCTCCTTGACACCGTACTTACGACAGATCTGGGCGATCGCCTCGTTCGGAATCTCGATACCCGACGTCAGGGTCATGTTTGGCTACCGTCGCCATTATCCTATGCCTGCAGTTGCCGCAGCAGGTCTTTAACCGGACCCGGCGAGCCGCCATCCACCCGAAACTTTAGCACCCCCGCCGGGGTGAACTCCGCTCCGGGGGTGGAGCCTACGAAGCTCATCAACTTGCGAGGGTCGACCTGGGCCTCCGGGCTGAACTTTACCGACACGCGGTCGTGGCGGCGCTCGATCGCGTCGACGCGCATGCGCTCGGCGACGGCCTTGAGCTCGGCATATGCGAGGAGGTTGCGGACACCCTCGGGAAGAGGGCCGTAGCGGTCGATCAGCTCCTGGCGCAGGCGGTCGCGCTCTTCGTCGTCCTGGGCGGCGGCGATGCGCTTGTAGATCCGCATCCGCTGGTTCTCCTCGGGGATGTAGTCGGGCGGGATACGGATGTCCAGGTGCAGGCTGATCGACACCGGACCGGCCACCGCTACCTGTTCGCCGCGCAGCTCGCGGACCGTGTTTTCCAGCATCGTGGTGTACATTTCGAAGCCGACGGCCGCGATATGGCCGTGCTGCTCGCCCCCCAACAGGTTGCCGGCGCCGCGCAGCTCCAGGTCCAGGGCGGCGATCTTGAAGCCGGCGCCCAGCTCGCTGAACTCCTTGAGGGCGGCCAACCGCTTCTTGGCCAGCGGGGTCAGCTCGGCGTCCTCCGGGACCAGGAGGTAGGCGTAGGCGCGGCGGTTGCTCCGGCCGACCCGGCCGCGGAGCTGGTAAAGCTCGGAAAGGCCGAGGCGGTCGGCGCGGTTGATAATGATGGTGTTGGCCAGGGGGATGTCGAGGCCATTTTCCACAATCGTAGTCGATACGAAGACATCGTACTCATGCCGCATGAACTTCAGCATGATCTTTTCCAGTTCCGCCTCGTCCATCTGGCCATGCCCGACGCCCACGCGGGCCTGGGGGACCAGTTCCTGGAGGATGGCGGCGATCGACCAGATGGTATCGATCCGGTTGTGGACGAAGTAGACTTGGCCGCCCCGGCCGAGTTCCTGCTCGACGGCGGTGCGGACGAGCTGGTTACTAAAGGGGGCAACCACGGTCTGGATAGCCAGGCGGTCTTTGGGGGGCGTCTCGATCACCGACATGTCGCGCAGCCCGACCAAGCCCATGTTGAGGGTCCGGGGGATGGGGGTGGCGGACAGGGTTAGAATATCGATGCTCTTCTTCAGCTCCTTGAGGCGTTCTTTGTGGCGGACGCCGAAGCGCTGCTCCTCGTCGATGATCAGCAGGCCCAGGTCGTGGAAGGCCACGTCCTGGGACAGGATGCGGTGGGTGCCGATCAGGATGTCGACCTTACCCTCCGCCACCTCGGGCAGGATCTTCTTGATCTCCTTGGAATTACGGAACCGGCTGAGCATCTCGACCTTGACCGGGAAGGGCGAGAAACGCTGCTTGAAGGTCTCGAAGTGCTGGAAGGCCAGGACCGTGGTGGGGGTCAGGACGGCGATCTGCTTGCCGTCGCCCAACGCCTTGAAGGCGGCGCGCATGGCCACTTCGGTCTTGCCGAAGCCGACATCGCCGCACACCAGGCGGTCCATGGGATGCTCGGATTCCATGTCCTTCTTAATGTCGCGGATGGCGGTGAGCTGGTCGTTGGTTTCGGTGAATTCGAAGGCGTCCTCGAACTCGCGCTGCCAGTTGGAGTCGGCCGAGTAGCGGAATCCGGGGGACATTTTACGCTCGGCATAGAGGCGAAGTAGTTCCTCAGCCATATCCCGCATCCTGGCCTTGATGCGGGACTTAGTACGGTTCCAGGTGGCGCCGCCGAGGCGGTCGAGCGCGGGCCGGGAGCCTTCCGGAGCACGATATTTTTGGACCAGGTCGAGCCGCGACAGCGGGACGTAGAGCCGGGCGTTGTCGGCGTACTCGAGCTGCATGAACTCCTCCGGCCGGCCTTCCTGACCGAGCTGCTGGATGCCGCGGTAGAGTCCCACGCCGTGCTCGACGTGAACCACGTAGTCGCCGGGTTGGAGGTCCTGGAAGTCGGAGAGGAAGGTGGAGAGGCGGGAGTGGCCGGCAGCGGGCCGGGCGACGAATTCGGAGGTCTCAAACAGGTCGTCCGAGCCGTAGAGGGCCAGGCGGGAGTCGGGGAACAGGACGCCGCGGCGGACCGCTCCCTGTAGTAAGACAACACTTGAGATCTCGCCTGCAAGATACGCTTTCTCTTCGAGATAGCGACTCGCCGCGGAGGTGGGATCCTTGAGGCCGAGTTGGAAGAGGATGCCGTATTCGTTGAAGATGTCGGCTAGACGCTCCACCTCGCCGGTGGAGGCGCCGAAGTACACGGCGCGCCAGCCTTGGTCGAGATGCGTCCGCAAGTCCCGCATGCACTGGGGCATGTTGCCCTGGAAGTGGGTGGTGGGCTGGGTGGGGAGGTGATAGCTGCGCTCGGTCGGCTCGAGAGCCATTTGCTCCAGAGCGATCTCGGTGCGGGAGACGCACTGCTGGGCCCACTCGTCGAGGGTCCAAAAATACTGCGTAGCCGCGGGGTTTTCCACAGTTTCCAGGCGCTTCCAAAGCTTTTCTGCAGAAGTGGTTACAGATGATTTCTCCTCCCATACCAGAAGGGCGTGGGGAACCAGGTCCAGCAGCGAATGAGAGGGGCTCGCGCCTGCGGCCAGCTCCGCCGTGAGGGGCAGCAGCAGGGCTTCTTCGACAGTCAGGATGGACCGCTGTGTTTCGGGGTCAAACCGGCGCAACGACTCGATCTGGTCACCGAAAAACTCGATCCGGACGGGCTTGTCGTGGTCCGGGGAGAAGACGTCCAGTATCCCGCCGCGCACCGAATAGTGGCCTACCATCTCGACGGGCTCCTGGCGCTGGTACCCGATTCGCTCCAGCTCTTCCACCACGTACTCCAGGGCCATCTCCTCGCCCCGGGCCAAGCGGCAGGCCAGCGTACGGTAGTAGTCGGCGGACTCGATCTTCCGCAAAGCCGCGCCGATGGTCGTGATCAGGAGGGGGGGCGGGTTCTCCCCGGCCAGCCGCCACAGGCTGATGGCGCGGCGCTCGCTGATGTCCGGGTGGGGGGTCAATCCATCCCAGGGCAAAACATCATGTTCGGGCAGGAACTCGTGACCCGTTTGGCGCCCGGTTGAAAGGAGGTGATAGAAGGTGTCGATCAGGTCGGACAAACCCTCCGCCGTCCGGTTTGATTCCGTGAGCAGGAGAATCGGTCTCGCGGACGACTGGTGGAGCAGGACCGTACAAAGGGCGCGCGCTGTGGCGTCTATTCCCCACAATTGTAGTTTTTCAGGCGAGTCCTTCCTGGATTGCACCGCCACGGCCTGGAAACCCGGCTGCCGCTGGAGTTCCAGAAACAGGTCTCGGACGAATGGGAGGATCAAGAGTGTGTTTCCAGAATCCTTTTCAGTATATCTGTAGTTGAAAAATCGGGTTCCAATGGCAGGGCCTCCACTTTCCCTCCGTTGCCCTCGACGATTTCGCGGCCGGCGATCCAGTGGCTCCAGTCGGCCCCTTTGACCAGGACGTCGGGCAGTACGGCTTCGAGCAGGGCGTGGGGGGTGTCCTCGTCGAAGAGGGTTACAGCGTCGACCGCGTCCAGACAGGCGATCAGACCGGCCCTCTCGGGCTCCGGGAGGATCGGGCGCTCGGGCCCCTTCAGTCGCTGGACGCTGGCATCACTGTTAATGGCGACGATAAGCCGGTCGCCCAGGGCTCGGGCCCGTTCGAGGAGCCGGATATGGCCGGGGTGGAGCAGGTCATAGCAACCGTTGGTGAACACCACCGTGAGGCCCCCTAGCTTCCACTGGCGGCGGACCTCTACCAAAGCGGACCGTGTGAAGACGCGGGACTCCATCCATCGGGCATTCTAGCATTGAGTGATTGTTCTGGAGGGTTCTAAGGCGAAGACCTTATCGCTCCGGGTTACGCCTCTTGTTACGCTACAGTCAGCTATGCCCGTTCTAACCGCTCCTCCGCCCGCGACGAATCAGGGCTTCCGGCCCCGGAATCCCTCCACCTTGCAGGACGCCGGTCTGAACCAGAACATGCTGGTGGACCTGATGCTCAAGCTCACGCTGCTGGACGGCGTGACCACACTGGGCAAGCTGGCCTCGCAAATGAAGGTCAGCATGGTCATTATGGACCAGTTGTTCCGGCATTTCCGGCGGGAGCAATTGTGCGAGGTCAAGGGGATGGTCGGCAACGACTACGAGCTCTCGTTGTCGGCGGCGGGCCGCAAAGTGGCGACGGATCGGTACAACATCAGCCAGTACATCGGTCCGGCGCCGGTGAAGCTCAACGATTACTGCGCGGCGGTGCGGGAGCAGGCGGCGCGGCATCCGGTGTCGCGGTCGATGCTGCAGGAAGTGTTCTTCGACCTGGTGCTGCCCGACCACATGCTGGACCAGATCGGCCCGGCCATCCTGTCGGGAACCACCATCTTTCTCTACGGCCCCACGGGCAACGGCAAGACGTCGATCGCCGAGCGGCTGGTGCGGATCTTCAAGGACTATGTCTATATCCCCTACGCCATCGAGGTGGAAGGGCAGATCGTCAATATCTATGACTCAGTGGTGCATCAGGCGCTGGAGTCGCA
>JBGOUV010000141.1:0-15455 GCA_041477815.1 Terriglobia bacterium
ATTAACGTCAACCAAGGGGTAGTAGGCATCGCCCCGGGCCAGTTGCGCAACGATGTCCAGATGGCCGATCTGTCCCTGGGCCTCGCCACGCCCGCGGCCGGGGCCATCGCCGAGATCTTCAGCTCGGGCGCCGACGTCGACGTCTCGGCGGTGACCACCAAATTCTTCCGCAATCACGACGACGCCTACGACTACGTGGTATTATTCAACAGCCTGGGCCTGCCGGCGGGCCCCGAAGCGTTCGCCTTTCTGCTGCACCTCCGCAACCGGGTTCTGGGGATCGGGAACCTGCTGAGGCTTAATCCGGTGTTCGACCACGGAGCGGAGTTCGGCTCGCCGTCCCGGCTGCAGGCGTTCCTGAATTTAGGTCCTACTGCTAACTATCCGGCCAACCCCAGCCAGGTCATCCCCGTCTTCTCGTCCAGCGGCAATTCGGCTGTCACCATCCTCGGCCAGGAGGCCGGGCACCGTTTCCTGGCCTACCAGCGCTACCTGGACCCGCTGACCACCCGGCCGTCGCTCGGCCTGCTGGGACGCGACGAGGCCCACTGGAGCTTCTTTTTCAACAGCGACGCCTCGGTGGTGGAGGGCAACCGCATTGAGGATCGCGGGGCGGGGCAATCGCCGCGCTTTCGCACCACCGCCACCGTGCAGCGCTACAGCGCGGTGGACCAGTACCTGATGGGGCTGCGGCCGGCGTCCGAGGCGCCGCCGACTTTTCTGGTTCGAAATGCGGAGCGCGGCAGCGCCATCGATGCGCCGCGCGCCGGGGTGGAGTTCGATGGCGCTCGTCAGGACATTACGGTGGAGATGATCATCGAAGCCGAGGGACGCCGCGTCCCCGATGCGTCGGTGGCGCAAAAGCACTTCAACTATGCGTTCGTGCTGCTGATTCGCGAGGGGAGCCAGCCGAGCTCCGAGGATCTAACCCAGCTCGAGCGGCTGCGCTCGGAGTGGGAGCGGTTTTTCGCCGCCGCCGTGGACAACCGGGGCTCGGCGCGGACTTCCCTAGCCCGGCTATTGAGGCTCTCCACCTGGCCGGCCGGAGGCGTGCTGCGCGGGGCGCCAGCGACGGCCACCGTCTCGATCGCCTCCGCCCCGAGCACGCCGCTCCAGGTGAACTTGACCACCGACAGCGGTCTGCTCACGGTTCCGGCCGCGGTGACGATTCCAGCCGGCGGCAAGGCGGCGTCTTTCCCGATCACCGGCGTGCGCGCGGGCGTCGCCGAGCTGACCGCGCGGGCGGCCGATCCGGCCTTTGACATTTCGCGGACCCTGGTGCAGGTGCGGGACGATCCGTCGGCGCTGCGTTGGGACATAGTCTCCGGCAACAGCCAGCGCGGCGGCCGGGGCGGGACTCTGGCCGAGCCCATCCTGTGGCGTCTCCGCGACGAGAACGAAACGCCCTATGCCGGCGTTCCGGTGACCTTCACCGCCAGCGGCGATGGGGCGGCGACTCCGGCCCGCGCCACCACCGACGCCGAAGGACGCGTGCAGGTGGCCTGGCGGCTGTCTACCACCGGTGCCGACAATGTCCTGCGCGCCACGCTGGACGCCGCTCCGGCCGTGTCGGCGCTGGTGACGGCCACCGCTCTCGACCGGCCGGTGGTGAACGCCACCGGGGTGGTGAACGCCGCCACGTTCAATACGCCGATTTCCCCCGGCGGCCTCGGCTCCCTGTTCGGAGTAGCGCTGGCCGCGGAGACCCGTATCGCCTCGACACTGCCGCTGCCCACCGAGCTGGCCTCCACGCGACTGACCGTGGGCGGCCTGACAGCTCCTTTGGTCTATGTCTCAGCGAACCAGATCAACTTCCAGGTTCCCTTCGAGGTAACCGGGACCACCGCCGATGTCGTAGTGTCCACTCCAGGCGGAGGCTCGGTGACGGTGCGGGCGGGGGTGACGGCGGTCCAGCCGGGCATCTTCTACAACACCGCGACCGGCCTGGGAGCGATCGTCCACAATAGCGACGGCGTCCTCACCACCACGCGTCCGGCCCGGGCGGGCGACTTTCTCCAGATCTACGTCACCGGATTGGGCGCTGTCTCACCCGCCGTGCCCACGGGATTTCCGGCTCCGATATCGCCCCTGGCGGTCACCACGCGACAACCGCAAGTGACGATCGGCGGGCGTCCGGCGACCATCGCCTTCTCCGGCCTCGCTCCCGGTTTCGCCGGACTGTATCAGCTCACCGTGCAGGTGCCGGGCGGGGCGCCCGCCGGTCGCCAGCCGGTGGCGGTGACGGTTGACGGCGTCCGCTCCAACGAGGCTGCTGTGCAACTGCAGTGAGGTGGTCTATGCTCTCGTGGTTTGCCGCTCTCCTCAGCCTCGGTTCCCCGGCCCCCGATTTCACCCTGACCGACGACGCCGGCGCCCGGGTCAAGCTGTCCGAGTGGAGGGCCAAGGGACCCGTAGTGCTGGTCTTCTACCCCATGGACGAGACCTCCGGCTGCACTGCCCAGCTTTGTGAGATCCGCGACCATTGGAGCGAGTTCCAGCAGAAGGGAGTGGCGGTGTTCGGCGTCAACCCCGGCTCGGCGGCGAGCCACGCCAAGTTTCGCAAGAACCAAAGCTATCCGTTTCCGCTGCTGGTGGACGAGGGCAAGAAAGTTGCGGCGGCGTACGGAGCCAACGGAATCGTGCCCCGGCGCACGGTCTACGGCATCGGCCAGGACGGCCGCGTCGCCTTCGCCGAGCGCGGCAAGCCGGTCCCCGCGAAGGTCCTCGCCGCCCTCACGGCACGGTGAGCGAGATGGCGGTGTCCTCGGCCGTTATTCCGGGCGGGACCACTACATTCACCTGATATAGTCCGACGAAGCCGGGCGCCAGTCCGGAAAACTGGACCGCGGCCCGCGCGCCGCCGATGGTCACCACCGGCTCGGTCGTGGTCCGGGAAAGAGGCTCTGCCGCGGCGGCCGCGCCCGTGGCCACCCGGGGCGACACCGCCCCCAGACCGGTGGCAAAAATCGAGAGGATTCCTCCCGGCCGGCGGTCTCCCGCCACCGCGAAGATTCCGGGCGCTGCGGCCTGGACGCGGAAGCGCTCCGGAGCGCCGCCGCCGGCGATGGCGAGATCGGCGGTTCCGGGCGCCAGCTCGAACGGGAGCTGGGCGTTGATCTGAGTGGGTGATACATAGAGCAGCGGGACCGGCGTCCCGTTTACCGTGACCATCGTGCCGGCGAGCGTCACCGGTAGCGGCAGCGAAACCGCGGCCTGGGCCGGGCCGCCGGTCAGGCGGGCGCCGAAGATCGATACCAGCGCTCCCGGCGACGCTCCTTCGCGGGAGGTGGCCGCGTTCACCACCCCGCCGGATATCAGGACCGGTGGGGCCGGCCGCGGCGTGGCGTCTCCCGGCAAGTCGCCGGCCAGCCACAGGAGCGCGTTGCGGATGGTGGTCAGGAAGCGCGGATCGCGCCACGTGTCGTCGAAGTGGCCGAGCGCGGTGTAGAACACCCGGCCGCGTCCGTAGTTCTTCACCCAGGCCAGGGCGAAGTCGCCGTCGGTACGGTTGACCCCCGGCGCCCGCAGGTCGACGGTGCTGGTGTCGAGCGTCATCAGCACCCGCAGCCGGTCGCGCGACCAGGCGCGGAACTGGTAGAACTCTTCAATGATGCGGAACGACGGCGCCAAGTGACGCGAGGCCGGATGTTCGGTGTCCTCGATGCGGATGCCGGCCTCCTGCGCCCAAGGGTGGCCGTCGAAGTAGCCGCCGATCAGGTCGCCGTAGTCGGGCCAGGCGTAGAGTGTGTCGGTGGCGCTATGGGCCCCGCCGAAGCCCTTGCCGTCACGGACGAAGGCCAGCAGATCCTGCTTCTGTCGCTCGCTGAGGGTCAGCTCGCCGCTGGTGAAGAAAAAAACCACGTCGAAATTGGCGAGGCTTTCGGCAGAAATCAGGGACAGGTCTTCCGTGGCCACGACTTCCAGTCCCTCGAAGCCCTGCAACGACTGGCGGGACACCACAATGCTGTCGTGGCGGAAGCCCGCCGAATGCGTCACATAGAGGACCCGGCGGGGCGCCGCCAGAAGCGGCCAGGCCAGCAGCGCGAATACCAGCCCCCGGCAACGCATACCTTATTCTACCCCTGGGGTACAGGCCCCCGGCCAGTCCAGGACAGGACGGAACCCTGTCCCACTTGCCCCCGCTTCCCCCCTGAGCTATAGTGAATACGTGGCGATAGTACAGTTCAGGAGGCCCGGACGGGTCGCGAGACCTGTTTTATTGTCTTGAAGCGGCAGGTTAAAATCTCCCGCGGCATCGAGCCGCTGTTCGGCACCCGCGACGAAAACATCCGCCTGTTAGAGACCGCCCTCCACGTCAGCACCCAACTGTTGCAGGACAGTCTGGAGATTGAAGGGGAGGCTGCGCCCGTGGAGCGCGCGGCGGCCATTCTGGAGGACTATGTCGCGCTGGTGCAGCAGGGCCAGGTCTTCACCAACGGCGACATGAAGAACTACCTCCGGGTGGTGCTGGAGGATCCCGAGGTGACGCTGCGGGCCCTGGTGGCCAGCTCCCGCCAGCGCAATTTCGGCAAGAAGACGCTGGCCCCGCGCAGTCCCAACCAGATGCGCTACGTGGAGGCCGTGGAGCGCCACGACATGGTCTTCGCCATCGGCCCTGCAGGAACCGGCAAGACCTATCTGGCTGTGGCCATGGCCGTCTCCGCCCTGCTCAACAAGCAGGTCGGCCGCATCATCCTGTGCCGCCCGGCGGTGGAAGCCGGCGAGCGCCTGGGCTTTCTCCCGGGGACCCTCCAGCAGAAGGTGGACCCCTATCTGCGCCCCCTCTACGACGCCCTGTTCGACATGCTGGAAGCCGAAAAGGTCGAGAAGTACCTGGAGCGAGGCAGCATCGAAGTGGCCCCTCTGGCCTTCATGCGCGGCCGCTCCCTCAACGAGAGCTTCATCATCCTGGACGAGGCCCAGAACACCACACCCGAGCAGATGAAGATGTTCGTCACCCGCATGGGTTTCGGATCCAAGGTGGTGGTCACGGGCGACATCACCCAGATCGACCTGCCGGCCGGCAAGCGCAGCGGCCTGCTGGAGGCCGTCGACGTCATCGCCGGCGTCGAGGGCGTGACCTTCGTGTACTTCAACGACCGAGACGTGGTCCGGCACGGCCTGGTCCAGCGTATCATCAAAGCCTATGAGAAGTATCATGAGGACGGGCAGGGCCAGTTGAGCTTCCCGCTGGAAGCGCCGCCTGTCGAGCCATGACCGCCGATTCCGACCCTCCGGATTGGTTCCTCAACCGGCAGCGGTCCGTGTCTTTCGACCAGGGTGAAATCGTCCGCTTCGCGGCGGCCCTGCGGCGCCGGCTGGCGGGAGGGCGGGAATTCGCGGTGTGCATCGCCTCCGATGACACGGTCCGCCGGGCCAACCGGCAATTCCGCGGCCACGGCGCCTCGACCGACGTGCTCTCCTTCCCCGACGACGAGGGCTTCCGGCTGGGCGGCCTCCTCATCTCGGCCCCTCGCGCGCACCGGCAGGCCCAACGCCTGGGCCACTCCATCGAAAGCGAGCTCAAGATCCTCCTGCTTCACGGCCTGCTCCACCTGATCGGCCACGACCATGAGCACGACCAGGGCCAGATGCGCCGTCTCGAACGGGAATGGCGCCGGCGCCTCCACCTCCCCGCCGGCCTGATCGAGCGGAGCGAGTCATGATAGTCCGGAGCGAGTCATGATAGTCCGGAGCCAGCGATGATCCTCCTGCCGATCACCTTCGCCGTGGTCCTGTGCGCCGCCCTGGCGCTGGCCTCCTACTTTTACCTGCTCTACGCCGAGGCGCTGCGCCTGCGACCGCGCGAGGCGGCCCGGTCGCTGCCGTTCTTCGAGGAGGCCATCCAGCCCCGCCTCCACCTCGACGCCGAAGCCGGCGTCCAGCACTTCGCCGCCACCAAGCAGTTCCTGATTCTCCTGCTGGCGCTCGATCTCACCTGGGCGGTCACCGCCGGCTCCGGGCTCAGCGGCCGGCGCGTGCTCGAAGCCCTGGCCCTCACCACGGCGGGGCTGGCCCTGTTCGCCTACGTTACCCCCCACGTCCTGGTGACCCGCACCTCCGGACACTGGGCCCTCGGATTGGTTTGGCCGGCCCGCCTGCTGGCCTACTCCGTCTTTCCTTTCTTGATGATCGTGCGCTTCAGCTACTCCATCGCCGACCTGGGCGCCGAAGCCAAGCCCGCCGAAGCCCCTCCCACCCCCGAGGAGAATATCGAGGCCCTCATGGACGCCGGCCAGGAAGAAGGACTCCTCGAAGCGGACGACCGCAAGCTCATCCAGTCGGTGGTTGAGTTCGGCGACAAGACCGTCCGCGAGGTCATGACCCCCCGGCCCAGCATGATCGCGATTTCCGCCGACGCCACGCTCGAAGACCTGCGGCAGCTCCAGATCGAGCACCAGTACTCCCGCATCCCGATTTACGAAGGCGCCATCGACCGCGTCATCGGGTTCGTCCACGTGTGGGACGCCCTGGAAGTCCCCGACGAGGAGCGTCCCCTGCGTCACGTCCGCGATCTGTATCGTCCGGTCCTCTACGTTCCCGAGACCAAGCTTGTCAATGACCTGCTGCGCGAGATGCAGGAACGCAGCATCCACATGTCGATCGTGATCGACGAGTACGGCAACACGGCCGGCTTGGCCACGCTCGAAGACCTGGTGGAGGAGATCGTCGGCGAGATCCGCGACGAGTCCGAGCCCAACCCCGACGTGGTGGAGGAGCCCGATCACAGCTTCCTGGTCTCGGGCCATCTGGATGTCGACCGCCTGCGCGACCTGATCGGCTTCCGCCCCGACCAGGACGTCGAGTCCACTACCCTCTCCGGACTCGTCACCGAGCGGCTCGGCCACGTCCCCGCGGTGGGCGAAAACCTGGAGCTGGACGGCATCCGCATCGAGGTCCTCGAAAGCAACGGCCTGCGGGCCGAGCGGTTGCGCGTGCGCCGCCTGGAGCCGCCGGAGCCGGTGGAGAACATCGCATGAAGTCCGGCTTCGTGTCTATTCTCGGCCGCCCCAACGCCGGCAAATCCACGCTCCTGAACCGCCTGGTGGGGACCAAGGTAGCCATCGTCGCCGAGAAGCCCCAGACCACCCGCGAGACCATCCAGGGCGTGGTCCACCGGCCCGGCGCCCAGATCGTGCTGCTCGACAGCCCCGGCATCCACGAGCCCCGCGACGCCTTGAGCCGCCGCATGATGCGCGAGGTCCGCAACGCTCTGGAGGCCCGCGACGTCCTGATCCTCACGGTCGACGCGACCGCCGTGTTCGGCGAGGGCGACGATCAGGCCATCCGGCTCATCAGCGCGGCCAAGACCCCCACCCTCCTGGCCCTCAACAAGATCGACCGCCTGGTGCGCAAGGACGTCTTGCTCCCTCTGATCGACCGCTACCGGTCCCTCTTCGATTTCGAGGAGTATCTTCCCCTGTCGGCCCTGGACGGCGACGGCGTCGGCGACCTCGAAGCCGCCGTCATCGCCCGGCTTCCCGAGGGTCCCGAGTACTTCCCCCCGGACCACGTTACCGACCAGCCCCTGCGTCACCTGGCCTGCGAGCTGGTCCGGGAGAAGGTCTTCGAGCTGACCCTCCGCGAGGTCCCCTACTCAACCGCGGTGGCCATCGACCTGTTCGAGGAAACCCCCCGCCTCTGCCGCATCGCCGCCACGATTTACGTAGACCGGGACAGCCAAAAAGGGATTATCATTGGTTCCGGAGGGCAGCGCCTGAAGCAAATCGGCACCGAGGCCCGCGAGGAGATGGAGTCCCTGTTCGGCCGCCAGGCCTTTCTCCAGCTCCACGTAAAGGTGCGGTCCGACTGGCGCCAGAGCGACTCGTTCCTGGACGCTCTGGACTGGCGCCGCCAATCAGTATGAAGTTCGCTTGCGCTCTGCTGTTGCTCGTAGGCCTATTCGCGGGGGTCGTGATCGCGGCCGACAAGTTCCCCCTAACCGACAACCTCCTCTACGACCGCGTAAGGCGCCGCCTGGCCAACGACCGTGAACTAAAGACTACCGCCATAGACATCGAAGTGAAGGATAAGATAGTCACTCTCCAAGGGACGGTAGAGTCCGAAAAACACCGCCAGCGCGCTGAAACCGTAGTCCGCAAAACCGAAGGGGTCAAAAAAGTCGTCAACGAGCTAAAGGTGCGGCCATGAAACTATCCTTCTTTCCCGGCAAGCTCTTCCTCGAATCGAAGCCCGAGGGCGGCTTCGAATTGCGCTTCGGCGACGAGGTCCACACCTTCCGCACCGAAAAGGCCGCCCTCCAGGCCTTCCGGGAAATCCGCACCAAGCTCGAAAAAGACTTCCCCGCCACCGAGCCCACCCTGGAAGAACGCCGCGCCCTGCTGGCCAAGGAGATCGCCGATTCCGCCGTCGGCCACAACTCGCTGCGGAATGCGGGACCGAGGAAGAAGACGGGGACGCGTACGTTTGGGTGATCGCTGGTCCGGTCTGTGGTAAGCTGCCGCTCAGGCGCGGCCAGGGTTGCGAAGCGCGACAGACTGCCTGCCACGATCTGGTGGCTTTGGGGCGGCAGGGCCGCCCGTGCAATGGCCTTATCTGATCATGGCTATTGAGAATCGCCGCATATCGAGTGTGTCGGAGCTGCTAGACCACCTCAAAGGGATTTACGCCGGCGGTGGAACGGTCTGGTTCCGGGGACATACCGATCACCGATGGCACCTGCAACCATCGCTGGCCCGTAAGTGTTTCTTGCAGGCCGAGCTACAGTTGATCAAGCGCTTCAAGCAAAATGCCCTTCTCCATCTTGAACATCCCCTCGATCACGAATGGGAGTGGCTGTTCTTGATGCAGCACTTCGGTGCTCCAACTCGCCTTCTGGATTGGACGGAAAGTCCGTTGGTGGGACTGTATTTCGCCCTCTTTCCGCTTGGCGACGGCGTTCGTCCTCGGGCGACAGGCTAGGCCGCGCTCTGGTGTTTGTATCCTCGTAGGCTGAACGAAATCGCCCGCATCATACTGAAGCCTCCCGACGATATACCAGCATTCGGACACGAGGTCGAACTCGACGACTACCTCCCTTCGCGAGTTCACGGCTCACCACCGACAGACAAGAATCCGGTCGCCCTGATGGCCCCGCGAACGTTTGGCCGACTGTCCGCGCAGCAAGGGGTCTTTACACTTCACCACAAGAACCCCATCAACATTGAGGAATTGCAGGACAAGGACGGCAAGCAAGACCATGTGATCAAGCTAACGATTCCACAACGGGCCTCGTATGCTATCAATATCATTCTACGCCCGATCATCCCCCGAAGCAGTAGATCTTCCCGTCCTGCGCGCCGATCACCAGCCGCCCGCCGCCGATCGCCGGCGACGCCGACAGCGGCGCTCCGGCGTTGAACTCCCAGATCTTGGTCCCCTTATTGAGGTCCAGTACATAGAGACGCCCGTCGTTCGATCCCACGTAAACCCGGTCGCCCGCGATGGCCGGCGACGAGTCGACCCGCGCCCGCGTGGGGAAGGTCCACAGGGCTTTGCCGGTCCTCGCGTTCAGGCAGTGGACCATCTTGTCCCGCCCCCCCACCACCACTTTGCCTGCGGTCACCGCCGCCGTCGAGTAGAACGGGAACTTCCGCTCCGGGTGCTCGTAGCGCCAGACGATCTTGCGGGACTTCAGGTCGACGCCGAGTACTTCGTTATTGAACGTCCCGAAATAGGCCCAGCCGCCGGCCAGCACCGGCGACGCCCCGGTGTAAGCCCCCGAGGAGAACTGGAACATCTCCTTGCCGTCGGCGATCCGAATGGCGCGGAAGGTCTCGTCACACCCGGAGATGTAGGCCAAGCCGTCCCCGACGCCGGGGGTGCAGTGCACCGGACCGCTGATCTGGAACTTCCATTGCAGCTTGCCGTCCGCGGCGTTGAGGCAGTAGAGGTGCTCGTCGTAGGATCCGATCAAGACCTTGTCCCCCACCACCACGGGCGACGACTTCACTTCGCTCCCGGTTGCAAAGGTCCACTTGGCCTTCCCGTCGTTGGCGTTGACGGCATGCAGGACGCCTCCCAGGTCGGCTGCGTACACTGTACCGAGACCTACCGCCGGCGAAGACTCGCCGATCAAGTCTTTGGCCTTGTACTTCCAGCGCAAGGCGCCGGTAGCCAGATCGAGGGCGATCAACTCGCCATTTCCGCAACCGACATAGACCGCCCCATTGGCGATCGCGGCCGACGACTCGATGGCATCGCCCGCCTCGTAGGTCCACAACACCTTCAAGGTGGCGGGCAAGGCGGCGGGCGCGACGCCGGTGAGTTGCGGGTTGCCGCGGAATTGCGGCCAGTCCTCGCCCGGTCCGGCGGCCAGGGCGGTGGCCAGCAGCAGGATCAGTACGCGCATCGGTATACCTCCAGCGCGCCGGCGGCGTCGAACGGACGCGGGTTGAAGCGTCCGGTCCATTGCCGCCCGGCCTCTGCGGCCAGCACGGGGAGATCCGCTTCCTGCGCTCCTACCGCGCTCACCCGCACCGGCAGTCCGGCGGCCGTGGCCAGCTCTTGCAGGCGGGCAACCAGATCCGGGCTCAACTCCTGGTAGCGAGGGCAGGCGTTCCACCGGACCACGTGGGCCAGCAGCGACGCGATGGCCACGCCGTGGACGGCGCCGTAGCGGGCGGTCAAGGGATTCGCGCAGGCGTGGGCGGCGCCCAGCATCGAGTTTTCGATCGCCGCCCCGGCCAGGTGTGCGCCCAGTTGCATAGCCGCGCGGGATTCCAGGTCGTCGGGTTGGACCAGCACGCGTTCGAAATTACCGTTCAAAAGGCGCCACGCCTCGCGCGAGAAACATTCCGAGATCCCGGTACGCCTGGTCGTCACGAACGTCTCCACCGCGTGAGAAATGGCGTCGTACCCGGTGGCGGCTGTTACGGCCAACGGCTGCGACAGGGTCAAACACGGATCGAGGATCGCCACCCGGAAAGCGGCCTTGGGATCTCCGCAGGCCATCTTGATGTGGGTTTCGGCATCCGAGATCAGGGCGTACGACTGCGCCTCGCTACCGGTTCCTGCCGTGGTTGGGATCCCGATCATCGGCAGCAGCGGCTGGGCGGCCTTCCCGTATCCCCAGTAATCCTGCATGCGGCCGCCGTTGGTGAGCACGAAGTTGATGCCCTTGGCGCAATCCATGGAGCTGCCGCCGCCGAGGCCGACGATCGAGTCGATCTGCTGGGTCGCGGCAAACACGCGGCCGGCTTCGACCATGGCCGTGTCCGGATTCGTCTCGAAGTCGTGAAACGGGAAGACCGCCACCCCCGCCTCGGACAGCAGCCGCGAGGTTTCGGCCACGTAGCCGGCCGCGACCATCCCGCGGTCGGCCACCAGCAGGGTCCGGCGGAAGCCCAGCTCGGTCGTGAGAGTGCCTAGCTGGCGGAGGCTGCCCGGCCCAAACACGGCCCTGGTGCGGGATTGGAAGTCAAACGGCGCCATAAGGGAAGATCTCACGGCTCCGAGATTTGGAGATCCCGGCAAATCTTCGGGCGAGGAAGTCATTGAGTTCAGCGTGCCGTGGGACGGCCGACGTTTTCTGGACGCGCGGATTGACATACACGCTGTGTTTCTTCCCCTCGCGTAGAAGTTGGCAGCCTTGCGCTTCGAGGTGGCGAATCAGTTCCCGTCGCTTCATGCAACGGGAATGGAGAGAGACTCCCGGATCACTTCCTGCCCCTGCAACGACTCTTCGGCCAACGCCCGGTTCGCTTCCAGGACCAGGGTCACCGCTTCCTGAAGGTTCTCTCGCGCCTCTTCCAGAGTCGCCCCTTGCGTATTGGCGCCGGGCAATTCCTCGACGAAGCCGATATATCCTTCCGCAACCTTTACGAATAGCGCGGTGAGGTTCATAGCTACTTCTTTTCCGCCAGCGCGTACAACTGGTTGCGGTTCATCACGAACAGGGCGCCGTTGGCCGGCACCGCCGTCGAGTAGACCGAGCTGCCCATGTTCATTTCGGCGACCAGCTTCTTCTCCTTGGCAGCCTCCAGGACGGCCACGTCGCCGTCTTCATCGCCCAGGTACACCTTCCCGTCGATCACCATCGGGGAGCCCCAGATGGCCGCCAGCATGTCGTGCACCCAGTAGGGTTTTCCGGTCTTGGCGTCGAGGCAATGCAGGAAACCGCTGAAGTCGGAGTAGAACACCAGCCCGTTGTAGACCGCCCCGGTGGAGATCGATCGCCGGATTTTGTCGTAGTGCCAGATCTGGCCGGTCTTGGTGATATCGCCCCGCTTGGTGGCGTCGATGGCGTAGAGGTGTCCCACGCCTTCGCCGTGCTCGGGGTCCTGGCCGTTGGCCTGGTAGACGACGTTACCCACCACCACCGGCGTCGAGATGGTCTCGTTGCGCGTCTTGGGCCACACGGAATCCTTGGGATTGGTGTCGAACTCCCACAGCTTCTTCCCGCTTAGCGCCTGGTAGCCGCGCACCCAGCCGTCGCCCTGCGGGTGGACCACCTGCACCACGTCTCCGATCTTGCCGACCGCCGGCGAGGCCCACTGCCCGTGCAGGATCTTTTCGCCGACCGAGTTGTCTTCCCACGCCAGCTTACCGGTCTTCTTGTTGATGGCGATGATGGCCGGCGCGCGCGGCGAGGGAATATGCACGTGGCTCTCATCCTGCCCGTTGGCTGTGCTGACATAGATCAGGTCCTGGTAGGACACCGGCGAGGAGTTGGCCATGTTGTGCGGCTGCGAGCCGACCTCCTCCATCATGTCGAACTTCCAGACGACCTTGGCCGCGCCCTTGCCGTCGCCCTTCGGATCCAGGCACACGATCTCGCAGCGGTTGGAGGTGTAGTAGAGCCGGTCCCCTTCCACCAGCGGCGAGGAGCAGACGCCCTGGTACGGCCAGTCGTTGGCGCGGCCGGCGGGCAGCTTCTCGTTGGTGTGCTGCCACAGGAACTCGCCGTCCGACTCGCGGAAGCACATCAGCACGCCGCGGTCGCCGGGCTCCTTGGGGTTGCGCACCAGCTCGTTGTTGGTGCCGGCGTAGACCTGCCCGCCCGCCACCACCGGATTGCCGTAGCTCTGCGAGCCAAGCTGCGCCACCCACTTCACGTTCTTCTTGGTAGCGATGTCCCAGGAAGTGGGGAAACCCTTGGTGGACGAGACCATGTTGCGGTCCGGGGAGCCGCCCCACATGGGCCAGTCGCCGGTACCCGGATCGCCAGCCCGCGCCTTCCCCGCGTGGAGCAAAGCGGCGGCGCCAGTCAAGAGAAATTCGCGTCTGCGCATAATCGAGCTCATTGGTTGGGATAGACCTTCAGGTTGTCGTAATACACTCCGAACTGGGCGTCGCCGAAGATGCCGGGACTGCCCTGCCGGTTCGGAATCGGGTCCACGCGGTCGATCGGCCAGGCGTCCGGCTCCGGGGCGGCGGCCGGCCAGGCTTTGCCGCGAATGCGCGTTTTGCCGTCGGCGGTGTTGTCCACGCGCAGCTTGAGGCGATACCAGGTGTTCGGTTTCCAGGCGAACGGCGCCGAGACCGCCCGCTCGGTTTCCGGCTGCCAGGAGTTCATTTCCAGGCGCTGGTTGTTGCCGAACGCTACTAGTGTGTACCGCTGCGCCACAATGCCGGCGTCGCCCATCTGGCGCCGCTTCTCGTTGATGCGGATATCGGCCTCCACGGTGTAGTTGGACCAGTCCGCCGGCCCCAGGAACACACGCGTGCGCTTGAACAGCGTCTCGTTGGGGACCTTCTCCAGCACCTTCTGGCCGTCCAGCTCGCTGATCTGGAAACGGCCGGCGGTCGCGCTCACCCAATGCGGCGGTACGCCGCCGGGACCGACCGGGTAGGATTCGAACGTCTCGTTCCAGGGCAGCGGCGGAATCACCCGCGCGCGGGCCTCGCCGGTGACACCCGCGACCGTGGCCTTGATCAAGCCGGCCTGTCCGACCTTGTCGGGGGCCACCGCCAGCTTGCCGTCGGTCACCGTGCCCTTCAAGCCGGCCAGCGACCACGCGGCCTTGTCTTCGCGCAGGAACCGGCCCTGCGCGTCGAACAGACGGGCGTGCAACTGGACCGTATCGCCCGGCTTCAGCACCATCTCGGTCGGGGTCACCTGGACCCACGCCGGCGCGCCCTGTCCCGGCTCCAGCGTCTGCGTCACCGGCTTCCACGGGCCATCGGCCGTCTTCTTGGGGCCGATGGCGTACAACGCGTCGCTCGAAATGAAGTAGACCCGGCCTCGCGCCACGGCCGCTCCCGCCACCACCGGCTCGGGGACCTTCTGCGAGAAGATGCCCTGCTTGCTGATGGGCAACTCCACTTCGCTCAACATCTCGCAACGGTCGGCGTGCGGACGCAAGATGTAAAACTTGCCGGTCTCGGTGCCGACGTAAATCTTGCCGTCGGCCAGCACCACCGACGCCTTCTGCACCGTGCCCAGGCTCTGCTTCCAGAGCTGGCGGCCGGTCTCGACGTCGAAGGCGTGCAACCCTGAGCCGTTGTCCACCTGGTAGAGGCGGTCTCCATCGATTACCGCCGACGAGTACCCGGCCAGAAATCCCTTCACCGCCCACTTGATATGCTGCTTGCCGAGCTCCCCCTTGGCGGTCGGATCGAAGGCGGCGATCATGCCCATTTCGTTGATGTCCAGGTTCTCGTCGCCGTGGGACAAGAACGCCGTGTCGCCGCGGACCAGGATGCCGGTGTTCAAGCCGCGCTTGGCCACCACCAGCTTCCACACCGGCTCGCCGGTCTGCGGCTTCATCGCCAGCGCCGCTCCGTCGGACCCGCCGGTCACCAGCAGCCGCATGCCCTTCACGGTGACGATGTTCATCGGCGAGTAGCTGGTGTCGTACGGACGGCCGCCGGGCGTGCTGATCCACATGATGTCGCCGGTCTTCTTGTCCAGGGCGATAAATCGCTGCGCGCGGTTCCCCTGCGAGCCCCAGGTGGACGTGGGCGTGCTCACAATCACCAGGTTCCCATCGATGATCGGCGACACGGTACGGCCGCCGTGCGTGGTGAAAGGCGAGAACTCTTCGGTGATGGAGCGCTCCCACAGCTTCTTGCCGTCCTTGGTCAGCGCCGTCAGCAGGTTGTTCCCGCCGAAGACGTAGACGTGCCCGGTTTCAGGATCGGCCACCGGCGACGCCCAGGCCACCCGGTGCGCGGGCACGTCGCTCTGAAACAGGTTGTAGCGGTACTCCCAGAGCAGCTTGCCGGTGTCGGCGTGGAAACACAGGATCCGCTCCTGCTCCTTGGCGCCGCTTTCGGCCGTGTTTTGCAGGTACAGGTGATCGCCGAGCACCACCGGCGTCGAGCGCCCGCCGTAGGACGCTTTCCACGCCAGGTTCTCGCCGGAGAGCGACCACTTGGCCGGCAGGTTCTTTTCAGGGGAAGTGCCATCGCGTTGGGGACCGCGCCAGTCCGGCCAATCGCCGCCGGCCGCGGGGTGCATGGCAAGGAGAAGCAACAGCGGAAGGGTCCAGTGCTTGGTCATGGCAGTTTCC
>JBGOUV010000257.1:0-10247 GCA_041477815.1 Terriglobia bacterium
CGGGCGACGCGCAGGCAGTAGGCCTGCGAGGCGGCCAGATCAACGGACGGCATGGGCCGTCTCCGCTGGTCCGGCCGGACGGCCGAATCCGGCGCGCCACACCGCCCGCGCCAGCAGGCCGAGCCGGTCCCACTTGCCCAAGGTGGGCCGCTCCCGCAGCACGTTGTAGTCGAGCGCCCGGATCTTCTGCAGAATCGCCAGGCCGCCTTGGCTGAACAACTCCAGATCCACCGCCAGCCGCCGGTCGACCCGCTCCACCAGCGGCAGCCCTTGCAGGAACAGCATGTGGGCCCGATTCACCAGGTCCTGCATCAGCTCGCGGTAGTTGCGGTTGTAGCGGCGCTGGTCCAGGTCCTCCGGCCGGTAGCCGTGGGCGGTCATGTCGGCTAGAGGGATATAGACGCGGCCGATCTCGAGGTCCCGCACCACGTCCTGCCAAAAGTTGGCGAGTTGGAGGGCCGTGCAGGTGAAGTCCGATAAAGCTTGCCGCTCGGCGTCGCGGTACCCGCACAGGTAGAGGACCAGGTGTCCCACCGGGTTGGCCGAATACACGCAGTAGTCGAGCAGTTGGGCCCAGGTCTGGTAACGGGTGACGGTCTGGTCCTGGACAAAGGCGCGGATCAGGTTGGCGAACGGGTCCGGAGGGATCGCGTGGCGCTGGACAGTCTGGCGGAGGGCCACAAACACGGGGTTCTGGGCCTCGTCCCGGTACATGCGGTCCAGCTCCGTGCGCCACCACTCGAGCAAGCGGAGGCTTAGCTCGGGGTTTTTCATCTCGTCTCCCAGGTCGTCGGCCCAGCGGCAAAAGCTGTAGACGTTGTAGAAATCCTGGTGGAGACGGCGGGGAAGGAGGACGGTCACTACGGGGAAGTTTTCGTAGTGGTGGCGGGCCAGCCAGCGGGTGTAGCGCAGGGAATCCTTCACGCTCCAGGTTTCCGAGGTGGCTCCCGGGGTGGTGACAAACTGAGCTGGAAGAAGGAAGGGCACCTACGGGAGTATGGCCGTCTTCAGGTGGCCGTTGCGGTTTAGCATGTGGCGGAACACACCGAGCAGGTCGGTGAGGGGCGCTTCGCCGGTAATGAAGTCGGCAGCCCGGATGTCGCCCCGAATGATCGCGTCCAGGGCCTGGCGGATGTGGGCCGGAGTGTGGTGGAAGCTGGATTTCAGGGTGATCTCGGAATAGTGCAGCAGGGAGGTGTCCAGGGTGATCTCGCTGCCGGTGGGACAGCCGCCGAACAGGTTGACGGTGCCGCCGCTGCGGACCATGCGGAGGGCCCACTGCCAGGTTTCGGGGCTGCCGACGGCTTCGACGGCGGCGTCGGCGCCTCGCCCCCGGTAGGTGAGGCGGGTCACCGCTTCCACCGGATTGCTCGTCGCGTCCACCGAGATAACCTCGTCGGCGCCCATGCGGCGGGCCTTGTCCAGTTGGGTCTTGCGACGGCCTACGGCGATGACCCGGACGTCCATGGTCTTGGCCAGCCGCACGAACATCAGGCCGATGGGGCCCAAACCGATAACGGCCATGGTGTCGCCCGGCCGCAGGTGGGTCTCTTCCAGGCCGCGCATCACGCAGGCCAGGGGCTCCAGCAGGGCGGCGTCCTGATAGCCGATGTGGTCGGGGATCACGTACAGGTTGCGGCGCACGATGCGGCCGGGAATCCGGATGTATTCGGCATAGGCGCCGTTGTTGAACAGCAGATCTTCACAGAGGTTCTCCTGGCCCCGGGAGCAGAAATAGCACTGGTCGCAGGGAGCGGAGTTAGCGGCCACCACGCGCTGCCCCGCCTGGAAATTCTCCACCTCGCCGCCCACCTCGACAATGTCGCCCGCCATCTCGTGTCCCAGCACCGCCGGCGGCACGATCATGCGGGCGTGATAGCCCCGCCGGAAGACCTTCAGATCGGTGCCGCAGGTGAGGGCGACGTGGACCTTCACCAGGACATCGGAAGGCTCCACGGTCGGGATGGCTACCGGCTCGACCCGCAACTCCTCTTTGCCATACAGCACGGCAGCCATCATGTGGTGGTTCGTCACGTTTCGTTACCTCTGTGGGTGCACAATAATCTTCAACGTCTGGCTGTCCGGATGTGTGGCCATTTCTATTCCGGCATGGATCTGGTCCAGCCCGAGCCGGTGCGAGACCAGGTCTTCCACCGGTAATTCCCCGTCCAAGACGAGCCGCGCCGACCGTTCCTGCAGGTCGACATCGGCACTATAGCAACCTAACACGGCGCGCTCCCCGACGCAAATGGCGGCGCCGTCGAGCTCCACGCGCTCGCCGGGGGCGGTCTGGGCGAAAAGCAGAATCCGGGCGCCCGGACGGGACAACCGCACCGCCGCCTCCACGATACCCGGCGCCGCCGTGGCCGCCAGGACCGCATCCGCGCCCCGGCCGTCGGTGGCCCGCGCCACCGCTTCGCCGACCGCCGCGGGATCTTTCAATGGATCGAATGCCGCCAACGCTCCGAAACGGCGCGCCAACTCGCGCCGCCGCTCCAGTGGATCGGTCACGTACACCTGGGCCTCCTGCTTCACCAGTAACAGGGTGAATAACAGGCCAATGGGCCCCTGGCCGAGCACGACAACGGTCTCGCCAGCCTGAACTTCACATTTTACAACGGCTTTCAGGCAAGTGTTCACCGGCTCGATAAAACAGGCCCGGTCGAACCCCACGCCGTCCGGAACCCGGACCACCCCCCGGCGGGCGATCCAGTCCATCACCCGCACGTACTGGCTGAAGCCGCCGCCCGCCGGCTCGAACCCCGCCGTGATCCCCACCCGTTTATAGGTTTCGCACTGGGCATAGATCCGGTGGCGGCAGTAAAAGCAATCCAGACACGGTATGTGGTGAAACAGGGCCACCCGATCCCCTTCGCGGAAGCCGTTCACACCGGACCCCGCCCGGACCACCACGCCCGCCGTCTCGTGTCCATAGATCCGGGGCGGCGGCAGCAGATCGTAGGCGATCTTCTTCAGGTCGGTGTGGCAGATGCCGCAGGATTCCACCTGGACGAGCAGTTCCCCGGGTCCGATCTCCGGTACCGGCACCGACTCGATCGACAGTTGTTGTTGACCGCGATAGACGGCGGCGCGCATATCAGCAGTCAAATTGGCAACTCCCCAGAAACTCGCCTAGGGCCTGGGCCGAGTGATGGGCGGCCCGACCCATCCGGATCAAATCGCGCCATCCGGCGGGCGAGAGCGCGGCTCGGGCGGCGATTTGCGGCGTGGAGAAGGTCCCGTCCGGGCGGCGGGCCTGGTTGAAGTCGATAGAAAAAGTCTGGCGCGCGGAATCGCTCACGGTGCGGATGCAGAAGAAAGGGACTGCCAGGCGGGCGGCCTCGGTGGCCACCGCCGCCGCTTCCATGTCCACGGCGATGGCGCCGGTGGAGCGGAGGCGATGCTTTTCTTGTGCTGTGGAGATGAAGCGGTTGACCGTCAGGACCGCTCCCCTATGAATGTGGGGCGGCCCCCCTGGGCCGCGCCGGGCCCCCTGGCCCGGCCTCCCGGTAGGTGCAGCAAGCCGGTCATGAGGCAGGCTTTCAGGCCGACCCCCGGGGAGCGGAGCTGAAGCTCCGCGCGGGCTGAAGCCCGCCGTACATGTCGGGTAATTGGCGGGGGGATCTTCCGAGATGACGCGATCGGCCACCACAATCGCGCCCACCTCCAGCGCCGGGTCCAGCCCGCCGCACCAGCCCGTCGATAGGATGCCTCGCATCTTCCACCGTTCTTCGACCCGGCGTATAGCCCGGGTGGCGTTCTCCCGGCCTATGCCACCGGCTACCAGCACTACCGGCAACCCGCCGAGGTATCCGGTCGCCGCCCAGGGCAGTCCGGCCTTCACCGGTTCAAATTTCTCCAACCGCCGCGCTAGCGGCTTCCCTTCGGCGCGGTGGGCGGCCACGATCAGCAATACTGGTTCCGTCGAAACCACTCCATGGCGCGGCTCAACGCCTCCTCCACCGGTCCGGGCTGGAAGCCCAGCTCCCGTTCGGCCTTTCCCGTACGGACAAACATCTTCTTGCGCGACATGCGAACCGCGTCGAGCGAGGCCCGCGGCTCGCGGCCCGTCACGCGAGCCCAGGCCGTGCCGGCCGCCCCGTACACCCAGGCCGCCGCGTAGGGGATCCGGACCCGGGGCGCCGTCCTGCCGCTCAGCCTGGCCAGGGTTTCCAGAATCTCGCGCAGGGTCATGTTGCGGGCGCCCAAAATGTAGCGCTGGCCCGGACGCCCGCGCTCCCCGGCCAGCAGGTGCCCCGCCGCCACGTCGCGCACATCGACCAGGTTGAGCCCCGTATCGACATACGCCGGCATCCGGCCCCGCAGGAAGTCCAGGATCACGCGCCCGGTCGGGGTCGGCTTGAGGTCGCCCTCGCCCACCGGCGCCGTGGGATTCACAATCACCACCGGCAACCCGGCCTGGGCGTACTCGAGCGCCGCCTGCTCCGCCAGGAACTTGGACCGCTTGTAAGGGCCGGTCATGTCCTCCAGGCTCACCGGCGAGTCCTCGTCGCCGGGCACGCCGATGCAGCCCACCGTGCTCGTATACACCACCAGCCGCGTCCTGGCGCGACGCGCCGCTTCGAGCAGGTTGCGGGTACCCTCCACATTGGACTGATACAACTCCCGTGGGTCCGGGGCCCACAGCCGATAATCCGCGGCCACGTGGTAGACCGCATCGCAGCCGGCCACCGCCCGCTCCAGCGATTCCCGGTCCCGCAGGTCGCCGAAGACGCGCTCGACGCGCAGGTCGGCAATCCCCCGCAGGTCGCTGGACGGCCGCACCAGAACCCGCACCGGGCACCCGCGCTCCGCCAACAGACGGGCCACGTGCCCGCCCACAAAACCGGAGGCGCCGGTGACCAGGATCATCTAACGCAAGGCCCAGCTCAGCATCTTGAAGCTGTCGCCCAGCCGGGCATTGATTCCCAGGGCCGCCGACGGCTCATAGCCGCAGTGCACCATGCAGTCCTGGCAACGCGGATCCGGGCCGCCGTGCCCGTAGCGCTCCCACGGCGTCTGGGTCATCAACCCCTCGAACGTTTTGTGGTGCGCATCCGTAATCAAGTAGCAAGGGCCCTTCCAGCCCTTCACGTTATAGGTGGGGTTGCCCCAGGCCGTGCAGGGCAGCTCGCGGTCTCCCTTCAAAAACTCCAGATACGACGGCGTATTGTTCAGCTTGAACCTTTTGAACAGCTTGTCGACGTCCTTGAACTTCTCCCGGACCTCCTCGCGAGTGAGGAAGATCTCGCGCGCATCCACCGCCGAGTAGCCGTAGGCCGGCGAGAGCATGTGGCCGTCGACGTTGAACTGCTCCAGGTATTCGAACAGGGCCTCGATCTCGTGCATGTCGGTCTCGCGGTAGATGGTCGTATTGGTGCAGACCATAAAGCCCGCGGCCTTGGCCGCCTGGATCCCTTCGATGGCCTCGCGAAACACCCCTTCGCGCTCCACGCACATGTCGTGCGTCTTTTCCATCCCGTCCAGGTGCACGTTGAAGAACATGCGCCGGTCGGGTTGGAACTCGTCGAGGCGCTTGGCCATGTACATGCCGTTCGTACAGAGATAGATATGGCGGTTGCGCTCCAGGATTCCGGCCACGAGCGGGCCGATCTGCGGATACATCATGGGCTCGCCGCCGCAGATGGAGACGATGGGCGCGCCGCATTCTTCCACCGCGGCCAGGCACTCTTCGAGGGGCAGGCGCTCGGTGATGGTCGATTCGTATTCCCGGATCCGCCCGCAGCCGGTGCAGGTCAGGTTACAGGCGTGGAGCGGCTCGAGCATCAGGACCAGGGGAAACCGCTTGCGCAGCATCGGGTGGCGGCCCAGGCCCAGACCTGGGTCCGGGGTGTTGGGTGAAGGGTGTTGGAGGATGGGGAACGCGGAGGCGGCCGGCCGGGGATCGGGGTCCCGCTGCCACTCCGGACGCGGGCTGAACTTGTTCCGGAAGATGTAGCGGGCCATCGACACCGTCATGCTGATCGGGAATCTCATAGGGACACTCGGGTGGGCCGCGCGCGGTACTCGGCCAGAGCCATCAGCGGGAAATATTGTGCGTATAAGTGATAGTTGAGATAGAAGACCCGGGGGAATCCGGTGCCGGTGAACGAGGAATCCTCCCAGCGGCCGTCTTCGTCCTGGGTGCGGAGCAGGTACTCGACGCCGGCCTGCACGCTGACGGTGGCGTAGTCGCCGCCGGCGAACAGGGCCATCAGGGCCCAGGCGGTTTGGGAGGCGGTGCTCGGTCCGGTGGCCTTCTGGCCGGGGTCGTCGTAGCTGGCGCAGGACTCACCCCAGCCGCCGTCGGCGTTCTGGTAGGAGCGGATGAACTCGCCGGCCTGGATGATGCGGGCTTCGCGAGGATTCACCCCCGCCGCCCGCAAGCCCCGCAGAGCGAAGCAGGTGCCGTAGATGTAGTTCACGCCCCAGCGCCCGGTCCAGCTTCCATCGGGTTCCTGGGTCCGCCGCAGAAACTCCACCCCGCGCGCCACCGCCGGATGGTTCCGCAGCCCCATGGCGCAGAGGCCCTCGACTACGCGGCCGGTGATATCGGCGCAGGGGGGATACAGCATGGCGTTGTGGTCGGCGAAAGGGACCTCGTTCAGGATCTGGCGGTTGTTGTCCTTGTCGAAAGCGGCCCAGCCGCCGTTCTTGGACTGCATGGCCAGTATCCAATGGACCGCCCGCCGCTCGGCGGCCGCCTGCGCCTCGTCATCCGGCGCCGCGGCGTACCGCAGCGCCAGCAGCACCATGGCCGTATCGTCGATGTCGGGATAGAACTCGTTGGCAAATTCGAAATACCAGCCGCCGGGCTCGACGCCGGGGCTCTTCACCGCCCAGTCGCCCGGACGCCGGACTTCCTTGGTGAGCAGCCACTGGGCCGCCCGAGCCATACCCGGATGGTCGTGGAATCCGGCTACACCGAGGCCGTAGGCGGCAATAGCGGTATCCCACACCGGGGAGAAACAGGGCTGCAACCGCAGCGTACCGCCTTCCCGGATCACGAGGTTTTCAAGCTGCCGGATGGCCCGGGCCAGAACGGGGTGATCGGTGTGGTAACCCAGGGCATGGAGCGCCAGGATGGAGTTGAGCATGGAGGGGAAAATCGCCCCCAGCCCGTCGGAGTTCTCGAACCGCTCCAGGATCCACTGTTCACACTTCTGCAAGGCCTCGCGGCGGTGGGGCAGGAAGCCGGAACGCTCCAGCAGCTTCAGAAGATGGTCCACCATCCAGAAGAAGCCCGGTTGCGGAGGTTCCTGCTGGGGGGTGTGCAGCTCCTCGAGGTGGAAGCCGTCGGGAACCGGCCGCTGCGGCCGCAGGGCCCACAGCACCGAGAGCGGCACCACAATGGCCCGCGTCCAGGAGGACATTTCGTAGATGTTGAGGTAGGCGCTCGGACTCAGCAGGATCAGCTCCGGCGGGATGCTCGGGATCCGGTCCCGGTCATAGAGTCCAAAGAAGCTCAGGTAAATACGGGCGTAGCTATTGGTTCTCTCGATCCCCCCCAGCTCCAGAATGCGCTGACAGGCCGCCTTCATGTGGGGCTGCTCCGGGGTGGCGCCGGCCAGCTTGAGAGCAAAGTACGCTTTCACCGACGCGCTCAGGTTGTCCGGACCCCCGGGATAGATGCTCCAGCCGCCGGAGGCAGTCTGGCGCTCGCGGATATAGCGGGCCGCTTCCTGGATCCGGTCCCAGGCCCGGGGACGCCAGGGCCCGCCCGGCGCCGGCGGATCCATCCAAAGCTGAAACAGGATATAGTCGGACTCCAGGGTGGTGTCGGCTTCAAGCTCCCCATTCCAGTAACCCTGGGGACTCTGGAGGTCGAGCAGGCAGCGGCCGGCCCGCTCGATGGCCTGGTCCAGTCTGTGGAGGACGGGCTGGCGGACGGGGGCTGCTGCCGTTTGGCTTTCCGCGGTCATAAAGTTGCGATTTGTGTGAGACGCGAGGAGGCGGCCGCCAGTTCCGGCGGCAGCGCGAACCGCACGTCCTCTTCTACCAACTCCACTTCCTCCACCCGGTGGAAGCCATGACGGCGAAGGTACGCGAGCAGGTCTTCCACCAGATCCTCCGGCGCCGACGCCCCGGCCGTGACCGCCACCCGCCGCGCGCCGTCCAGCCAAGCCGGATCGATCTCCGTCGCATCGTCGACCAGGTGTGCCCGGGCCCCCCAGTTGTCGCCCACCTCCACCAGACGCCGTGAGTTCGAGCTGTTATCCGAGCCCACCACCAGCAGGAGATCGCATTGCGGGGACACGGTCCGGACCGCCTGCTGGCGGTTTTCCGTGGCGTAGCAGATGTCCTGCGCCGGCGGCGCCTGAATCGCTGGAAACCGTCCGACCAGACGGGCTACGATATCGCGCGTCTCGTCCAGGCTCAAAGTAGTCTGGGTGAGGTAGCAAACCCGCTGTGGATCGGCCACTTCCAGGTGGTCCACATCGTTCACCGAGGATACCAGCACCATGCGCTCCGGCGCCTCGCCCAGCGTCCCGATGACCTCGTCGTGGTGCTTATGGCCGATCAGGACGATGGTGTAACCCTCGCGGGCGAATTTCACCGCTTCCAGATGCACCTTGGTCACCAGCGGGCAGGTAGCGTCGATGGCCTTCAGCGCCCGGTCCCGGGCCTGCTGCCGCACCACCGGAGCCACGCCGTGCGCGCTGAACACCGCCCGCGCTCCTGCCGGAACCTCTTCCAACTCTTCGACAAAAATCGCCCCCTGTGCCGCCAGCCTCTCCACCACGTGTTTGTTATGCACGATCTCCTTGCGCACATAGACCGGCGGCCCGTAGATCTTCAGGGCCAGCTCCACGATGTCGATGGCCCGCACCACCCCGGCGCAAAACCCCCGGGGTTTCAGCAACAAGACAACCTTATCGTCGGGCGCAGCAATTTGGTCAGGCACCGGCATGAGCCTCAAAAGACACAGTAATCCCCGTTGAGCGAACTCCATTATAGCAGCAAGCACTCCTCGGTGACACCCCTGTTCCATGGGGCGACGCCAACCGAATCCACATGGCACCGCACACCGTGGGGACGGAGGCGGTCGAGCCAAACGTACCAACCGCCTCTTCTTCCCCGCACCGCTCGCCCAGAGCGATCTCCGCAATCTGCAAGAGGCGCTGTTCAGGGAGGGATAGACGCTTACTAAACTGTTTACTGTCCATGTGTTGCGCGGAAGCGAGTATCCGTTCGCCGGATCCCGAGGAGAGTGATCCGGTCCGGCGTGACTGGGTCCCTGCACCAGGAGCAGGAAGGCGAAACCGCCTGGTTACAAAGGGACGGCGATCGAAAGCTGAGCCGGAACGGCATCGCCCGCCGGGGTGCGCTCCGGTACCTGAACGTTGACCTGGTACAAGCCCACGAAACCCGGCGCCAGGCCGGAAAAAGAGCAGGAGCGCCAGGAGACCGCCGATGGTCACAGCAGGCACGACCGGGGTTGTTGAAAAGGGGTTGCGCGAGGCCGGAACTCCCGTCGCCGACGGATTCGTGACCGGTCCCAAGCCAGTGGCGAAGAATCTCAAGCGCCTCGCCGGAGCTAATGGGAGCGGAGGCGTCCGCCAGCTTGCCCTGCAAAGTCACAATGGCTCCCTGGCCCTGCGCGTTGGTGGCAAACAGGCCCGGATGGTAGGCCGCTAGCGCCACAGTTTTCGGCGAGCCGGTCACGCTGTTGACGGTTACGGCGGCGCCGCGTGTAGGCGTCCGGCCAGCTTCCAGGGGACCTGAAAATTGACCTGCCCCGGGAGATACGAATGCCAGGGGCGCGGCGATACCGTCGAGTTGGAGGCTGGTTCCCGACAGACTGGCGGGCCGCGCCGAGGTTTCCGGAAGCCGTGGCGCCGGGGACACGTTCCGCTTGACATGAAGTACTTTATAACATAAAGTATCATCCATGAGCGAAACGAGTCAGCCGTGGTTCCGATCTCCGCGACGCCGCTGGCGCCCGCCTGAGATGATGCGGCCGCCGCTCCTGGATTCCACGATCTCCCCAGGACCGATACAGCCGCGCTATGCGCTCCTTATTAATCCCTATTAATCCCTTCTACCCCAAGGATCCAAACGCGAGCTTCGGAAAGCACGTGCTTACGCCGACACTCGCTTTGACCAGTTTCGCAGCGACGACACCAGAACACTGGCAGGTTCGGTATTGGGACGAGAACCTCCTAGATGGGCGGCCACCTTTTGCAATAATGCCCGAGGTGGTGGGGATCACAGTCCACCTGACCTTCGCGAGGCGGGCGTTCGAG
>JBGOUV010000350.1:0-7508 GCA_041477815.1 Terriglobia bacterium
CCCCGCCGCTGGGGCCACGGCCATCCCCACCCCGCCCAGCAGGAATCCCCTCCGAGTCATACTCATGCCTTGGCCCGGATATTCACCCAGGTATGCACGTGCGGATGCCCCCGGAAGTACCACACCATGGAAGGGCTTTCGAGCTGCCACACGTCCCACACTCCGTCATTACCGATATCCAGGTTCTTGTAGAACGACATGTACAGCGCCCCGACCCCGCCGGCGGCCTTGATGTACCGCATCGCTTCGTCGGTGTCCTTCTTCCGGAACGGCAGCAGCAGATCGCCCAGGACCTTCTCCACCAGCGCTTTCTGGTCCCGCGCCATCTCCGCCACCGGCAGCCCGGCCAGCTCGCCTTTCTTCTTCAGCGCCACTGTGGCGGTCGACTTCTCCTCCCGCGGATCCCCCAAAAGCGCCTTCTCCCGCTGTTTCCCGTCCAGCGCCTGAAACACCTCGTTGGCCCGCTTGCCCTGGTACCAATACACGTTCCCCGGATGATCCGGCTTCTCGTTGAACCCCTGCGACGCGTGCCCGTAAAAGATGGGCCCGCCGAAGGCCGCTCCGGCCACCGAATCCCCGTCGCACCGCACCGTGCAGTGACGCCCGGTGAGGACGAACTCGAAGGCCCCGCTCCCCGGCTCCCCAAAGAGCGCCACCGAGTAGTTCTCCAACCCCCCGGCGTCTTCTTTGATGTGGTAGTTCACCTTGTCCAGGAACTCCGGGTTGTGCAGGCCGCGAAAGATCTCCTCGATCATGGCCCGCTGGTCCGGGCTGAACGATTTTCCCACCCGCGCCGGCGTGATGTGCCAGTTGGCGTCCACCTTCGACCGCAGGGCATGATCGAACGGCATCGCCACCGTCTTCTTCTGCTCTTCGGTCAGGCTCTTGTAAAGGGTCGTCACCAACGTCTCCGACGCCCCGCTGACTTTCGGTTTTGGCGCCGCGGCCAGCCCTACTGTCCCCAATGCGGTCACCGTAAGAAACTTCCTCCGATCCACACTCTCACAATCCAGACAACGCATAGCGCCTTCCTCCCCTTCCGGGCTCATCATAGCACCTTACCGGGCCTGGGTTACCCCGGCTGGGTGCAATATAATGACTCATCTGCATGTCCCGCCGCTCTGCCGCCGCCCTCCTTCTGCTTGCCATCTTCGTGCTCTCGTCCCGCGCCCTCCTGGGGACCCGCCACGCCCCCAACTTCGACTTCGCCAACTTCGCCCTCGGCGTCGTTCGCTTTGCCCCCGAGGACCACCAACCGCATCCTCCCGGCTACCCCGGCGTGATCCTGTTAGCCAGAGTCTTCGCCGCCCTGGGCGCCTCCCCGGTACGCGCCCTCCACTTCACCGCCCTCACCGGCAGTCTCCTAGCCCTCCTCGGAGCCTACCTCCTCGGGCGCCGTCTCGCCGGCGAATCCGCCGGACTCTGGTCCGCCCTGCTCCTCACCGTCCAACCCGTCTTCTTCTATTCCGGCCTCACCTCCCCGACCCGCGTCTTCCTCGCCGCCGGCGTCACCTGGCTTTTCTACCTACTCCTTGAACTGCCATCCTCCCTTTGGCTCACTTCCGTTGTCCTGGCCCTGACCGCCGGATTCCGCCCCGAGCTCCCCTTCCTGTTCGCCGCACCGTTCCTGGTAGCCGCCCGCCGCGCCGGCCTCCCCTGGGCCACGATCCTGCGCGCTTCCCTGCTCACCCTCCTGCTCGCGCTCCCCTGGCTCGCCTGGCTCTGCTGGTCCTACGGGTCCCCCTACCGTCTGGCTTTTGTCTATTACCACTACTTTCTCCATCACACCAGCAACACGTCACCCTTCCTGGGAGCTCCCACCGGAGCCTGGCAGGCCATGCTCCGAGGCGCTGTGCTGTGGAATGGCCCCCTAGCCCTTCTCGTTCTCCTCCAACGCTCTCGCCTCCCCCTTCTCTTCGCCCTCTACCTACTGCCTGCCCTCACCATCCAACTCCTCTTCCATCTCGCCCCCGACGCCCCGGACCACACCCTTGGCACTATCGCCCTGTTCGCCGTCCTGGCCGGCGCCTCCGCCCGCGCCTACCTCGCTGCTTGCGCCTCCCTCTTCCTGGCCCTCAGCTTCGCCCCTCCCCGCCTCCTCCCACCCGACCTCGACATCCTGTCCATCCGCTCCTTCACCGCCTCGCAACGCCCCATCGCCCAAGCCATCTCCAACCTCCGCGCCTCCGTCCAACCGAACGACACCATCGTAGTCCTACCCAACTCCCCGGTGTCCCACCGACTCCTGGGCCCCGAATTCCCCGACGTCCCCATCTACCTGCTCGACCCCGCCTCTCCCGCCGTCCTGCACCACTACCGCCAACGTCCACTCCCCAACGCCAGTCCTGACCTCTCCCGTTACCGCCAAGTCCACGTCCTGCCGCGTCCCAACTGAGATATCTTCTCATCCGCCGCTACGCAACCACCCCACTGCCGTGCCCGCCTCCACCACCCGCACCGGTGATCCGCGGAACCCCGCCGGATCCCGGGTCACGATCGCGTCGCACCCGGCCGCCGCGGCCGCCGCCGCGCATACCGCATCTTCGAAGTCGGGCCACTCCAGATCCAGCGCCGCCCGCACCACCGCATCGTCCACCGGGGCCACCTCGAATACCTCCAGCAGCGCCCGCACCGCCTGTCGCGCTTGTGGGGCTCCCAGTTCTTTGGCCACCAGGTAAAAGGTTGTGGTAACACCGTGTGCCGGCAACAGCCCTTTCCCCGCCCCGCGTTCGACCGCCGCCCATAGCGCGCACGCCATCTCCGCGTAGGGCGCCCGATCCAGCAGTACATCCAGCACCACGTTCACATCCACCAGCAGTCGTTTCATCGGTACTTCCGCGCCAGATAATCCCGGTAAGCGCCCTGGTTGCCTCGCCTCAGAATGCCGCGCACGCGCCGTAGACCCGGGGTTTCGGCGCCCCCTTGCCCCGCACCCGCCACCAGCGCCAGGTAATCCTCCACCAGCCGTGACACCGATTTGCCGGTCGCCTGAGCGTACCGCTTGGCCTGTCGCACCACTCCGGGATCCACGCTGAGGGTCAACTTGGACATACGTACCTTTCACGATCATAGCACACGTACAACGCGCCCCCGTCCCCCGTGTGCTATCCTTTAGCATTAACCGCTCCCACACTCCATGCCGGCACGGGAAAGTGAGGCCATTATCCTCCGCACCTACCCGTTCCGGGAGGCCGACCTGATCGTCAGCTTCATCAGTCGCGACCAGGGCCGTCTCCGGGGGGTGGCGCGGGGCGCCAAGCGGCCGAAAAGCCGTTTCGGCGCCGGACTCGAGCGGCTCGCTCACGTCCGGCTGTTTTACTTCCAGCGCGAAAACCGCGACCTGGTCAGCCTGGACTCCTGCGAGCTCATCGCGTCCCAGTTTGGCGTCCTAGCCGATTATTCCCTCGGCGTGGCGCTGGATTACTTGGCCGAGGTTTCCGAGCAGATTCTGCCGGAACACGAGCCCAACGACCGTTTCTTCCGCCTGCTCCTGCTGGTGCTGGATCACCTGCGGGACCGAGGTGGGGCGGGCCTCTGGCCGGCCCTTACCTACTTCAGCCTGTGGGCGGTGAAGCTGGGCGGCTGGCTCCCGGACCTCGACGCCTGTATGGAATGCGGCGTCGAGATCCCGGCCCACGAGCGGGCGTGGTTTTCCCGCAGCCTCCCGGGCCTGGCCTGCGAGCGCTGCCGACACTCCCAATCGTGGCCTCTGGCCCCGGATTCCCGCGCCCGGGCCGATGAGATGCTCCGCGCCTCGTTGCGGAAGCTGTCTCCCCGGCCTTGGGACAACAGGACGGCAGGCGACCTGCGCCATTTTTTGACGCAGCGCCTGGAAGAACACTTGGAACGTAAGCTGCTTACCGTGCCTCTGCTGGCTGAGTTATGACTTTTCAAGATCTAGTCTTTACGCTGAAGCGCTACTGGGCGAAGCACGGCTGCCTCATCCAGGAGCCTTATGACGTCGAGGTAGGCGCCGGCACCATGTGTCCCGAGACCTTCCTGCGCGTCCTCGGCCCCACCCCTTACCGCGTCGCCTACGTCCAGCCCTCGCGCCGCCCCGCCGACGGCCGCTACGGCGACAACCCCAACCGCCTCTACAAGCACATGCAGCTTCAGGTGATCCTGAAGCCCTCCCCGCCCGACATCATCGAGCTCTACATGAAGTCGCTCGAAGCCATCGGCATCGACCTCCGCCGCCACGACTTCAAACTGGAAGAGGACAACTGGGAAGCCCCCACCCTCGGCGCCTGGGGCATCGGCTGGCAGGTGATGCTGGACGGCCTGGAAATCAGCCAGTTCACGTACTTCCAGCAGTGTGGCGGCATTGAACTCGACGTCGTCCCGGTCGAGCTCACCTACGGCCTGGAGCGCATCGCCGCCTTCCTCCAGAACGTCGACTCGGTCTACGACATCCGCTGGAACGACCAGGTCACCTACCGCGAGGTCCGCTACCAGGAGGAGCTGCAGTTCTCCATCTACAACTTCGAGAAGGCGGACGTGGCCACGTTGTGGAAGTCGTTCGACCTCTGGGAAGGCGAATGCCGGCGTCTGTTGGAGGATGGCCGCGCGACGCTGGCAGCCTACGACTGCGTCTTGAAGTGCTCCCACCTGTTCAATCTGCTGGACGCTCGCGGCGCCATCAGCGTGACGGAGCGCGTGGCGGTGATCGCCCGGGTCCGCGATCTGGCCGTGGGCGTAGCGCAGGCTTGGGCGGTTTCGACGGTGCTTTGCTCTCCTCCCAAAAGTGAGAATACTGAAGAAGTCCTGCAAGATTTCCACAGCCGCTTTAACAAAGGGTTGAGTAAGCCCGTAATATGAAAACAAACGCCGAACGGGGAGGGAGGGGTGGCGCCATGAAGGCCTACGACTTCCTTCTGGCTATCGAGACTGAAGAGATTCCTGATTGGATGATCTCCGGCGCCCTCTCGGACTTGCAGCGCCTGTTTCTTGAAGCAGTCCAAGCCGGCCAGGGGGCCGGCTGCGGCCCAGGGGGGCCGCCCCACCAACACGTTGAGACCTATGCTACGCCGCGGCGGCTCGTCCTGGTCGCCCGGCAGATTCCGGAGAAAGAGCCCGACGCCAAGGAGACCCTCACCGGGCCCCCTGTCTCCGCCGGTCCCAAGGCCGCCGAGGGCTTCGCGCGTAAGCTAGGTATCGAACCGGCCCAGCTCAAGCAGGTCACTACCCCTAAGGGCGAATATTTCACGCACACCCGCAAAGTGAAAGGCCGCCGCACCCGCGACCTCCTGGCCACGGCCCTCCCCGGCGTAGTCCTGGGCATCGACTGGCCGAAGAAGATGACCTGGACCAGCCGCACCGGTCCCCGCTTCATCCGCCCCATCCGCCGCCTGATCGCCCTCT
The DNA here is from genome assembly GCA_041477815.1 of Terriglobia bacterium. GTDB lineage: Bacteria > Acidobacteriota > Terriglobia > Bryobacterales > JACQDG01 > JBGOUV01. Next base: position 5,362 of record JBGOUV010000350.1, read on the forward strand.
ACGGCGACCGCGTCGTCCCCTTCGAGATCGCCGGCGTCGTGTCCTCCAACGTCGCCTCCGGGCACCGCCGGCTCGGCCGCGACATCCGGAAGGTGATCAGCTTCGAGGACCTGGTCAGCCGGCTGCGCGACAACGCCGTGATCCTCGATCCCGCCGAGCGGCGCGCCCGCATCGAGAGCGGCATCGCCGGCTGGCGCGCACGCCCCAATCGCCAACTGCTCGAAACCCTGGTCCACATCACCGAATACCCGACCCCGCTGCTCGGTAATTTCGACCCGCACTATCTCACCCTGCCGGAAGAGGTGCTGGTCACGGTGATGCAGCACCACCAGAAGTATTTCTCGGTGGAAGACGAGAACGGCCGGCTGGCCCCCCAGTTCATCGCCGTGATGAACATCGCCGACGACGCGGACGGCCTCGTCCGCCACGGCAACGAACGAGTCCTGCGGGCCCGCTTCAATGACGCCCGGTTCTTTTGGGAGACCGACCAGAAGCGCCCTCTGGCAGAGCGCGTCGACGACCTGAAGCATGTTACCTTTCACAAAGATCTAGGCTCCTACTACGACAAGACCCAGCGCACCGTGGAATGGGTCCGGCGCCTGGAAGGCAACGAGCACGCCCAGCGGGCCGCCCTGCTGGCCAAGTGCGACCTGACCACCGAACTGGTGAAGGAGTTCACCGAGCTGCAGGGCGTGGTGGGCGGCCTCTACGCCCGCGCCCAGGGCGAGCCCGAACCCGTCGCCCTCGCCATCTACGACCAGTATGAGCCCGTCCCCCGTACCCCGGAAGGCCAGATCGTGGCCCTCGCCGACCGCCTGGACACCCTCGAAAGCTTCTTCCGCCTAGAGCTGATGCCCACGGGCTCCAAGGACCCCTTCGCCCTCCGCCGCGCCGCCCTGGGCGTGGTCCGCATCTTGATCGAAGGCGGCCACCGCTTTCCCATTCCCGCCGATCTGCGCGGCTTCCTGCTGGAACGGGTGCGGCATTACTTCTCCGAGCGCTACGCCTACGACGAGATCAATGCCGTCCTGGCCGGCCGCTGGGAGGCGCTCCCAGACGTGGCCGAGCGCCTGGAGGCCATCCACCAGGTCCGACCCACGCCCGACTTCGAGCCCCTCGCCGCCAGCTTCAAGCGCATCCGTAACATCCTGCGCCAGGCCAGCTTCACTTCGGATGCAGTCCCCGACCCGGCTCGGCTCGAGCCCGGCCCCGAGCGCGATCTCTACGACCGCGCCTGTCGCGTCCGCGACCACGCGGGCAGCCTCTCCTACCAGGAGGCCCTCGCCGCCATCGCCACGCTACGCCCCCAGGTCGATCTGTTCTTCGATAAGGTACTGGTGATGGCCCCCGACCCGGCCGTCCGCCAGAACCGCCTTGCTTTTCTATCTCAACTCCTCCGGGACTTCTCGACCCTTGCGGACTTCTCGGAGATCGTGATTTCAGGAGACTAACACCGATGCCCAAGCACGTATACTCGTTCGGCGGCGGCTCCGCCGACGGCGACGGTAAGATGAAGGACGTCCTCGGCGGCAAAGGCGCCGGCCTGGCCGAGATGAGCCGGGCGAATCTCCCCGTCCCCCCCGGCTTCACCATCGCCACCACCGTCTGCAACCTCTACTTCCACAACCACAACCAGGTTCCGTCCGAGATCCAGTCCGAGATCGACCGCGCCCTGCAACTGCTCGAAGCCAAGATGAGCCAGAAACTCGGCGACCCCGCCGATCCCTTGCTGGTCAGCGTCCGCTCCGGCGCCAAGTTCTCCATGCCGGGCATGATGGATACCATCCTCAACCTCGGCCTCAACGATAAGACCGTGGAAGCGCTGGTCCAGAAGAGCTGCAACGACCGCTTCGCCTACGACTGCTACCGCCGGTTCATCCAGATGTTCGGCAACGTCGTGCTGGACATCGAAAAGCACGTGTTCGACGAGATCTTCGACGCCAAGAAGAAACAGAAGAAGACGAAGCTCGACACCGACCTCGACGCCAAAGCGTTGAAAGAAGTGATTGAGGACTATAAGAAAGCCGTCCGGAAGCATACCAAGCAGGACTTCCCGCAGGATCCCCACGAGCAACTGGTCATGGCGCGTGACGCCGTGTTCCGCTCCTGGCAGAACGATCGCGCCAAGCACTATCGCCGCATCAACA
>JBGOUV010000203.1:0-12150 GCA_041477815.1 Terriglobia bacterium
CCTTACGGCCTCAACTTATCCAGAGCGGAAACGACCTCTTCCATTCCCCGCCACCCTACAGGCTAACGCCACTGGCGCCCATTTTCATCACCTTTGGTGGGCCGCAGGCCCATGGGGCCCTCCCTAACGGTCGCGGTTCGGTAACGTTCAGCGGATAGCCTCGCACCAGGCGAAACGTGCGCCCCCAGCGGGTCTTGGAAAAGAAATTGGTGGCCAGATCGAAGAGGTGCTCGGGCCCCGGGATCATGGATTGCAGACGGTCGGTCGGCGCATCATACGACCACCAGATCACCACCGGCTTGCCAATGATGCGCTCTCTCGCCACGAACCCCCAGTACCGGCTGTCCAGCGAAAAATCCCGGTTATCCCCCATGGCGAAGTAATGGCCGGCCGGCACCACCACCTCGCCCTCGGCCACGTGTTTGTTCAGCATCTCCACCGCTCCCGGATACAGCGGGGCGTTGGGGGCCGAAGGGAAGTTGTCGCGATAGGGGTCCAGGTAGTCGGTCTTGTGGTACTTGTACGGCTCCTGGAGAGCTTTCCCGTTCAGGAAGAGCTGTTTGTTCCGGATCCGGATATGGTCGCCGGGCATGCCGATGATGCGCTTCACGTAGGGGTCGGTGGTGTCCAAAGGCGGTCGAAAGACGATGATATCGCCCCGCCGCAGGGGTTGGTACGGCAGCAGGCGGCTGGACAGCCTCCCCGGCGGCGCGTAGGCCACTTTATCTACCCAGACGTGGTCGCCGATGAGGAGCGTGTCCTCCATGGAGCTGGTCGGGATTACGTAGGCCTGGCCTAGAGTGGAGATGGCGAACAACAGCAGGATGGCGGTGCCGGTCCAGTCGGCCAATGCGGAGCGCTCTGGTTCGGGTTTCTTCCTTTTCTTCACGCCACCATTCTAGCGAACGGCTCACCAAGCCAGCCGCAGCGTCAACTGCAACCGGCGGGCTGAATGGGCCGAGCTCTGGAGGCTGACAAGGCCCGTGGTGGATTGGCCTGGTTCCATCCGGGCATGTTCAGCACCGCCCCGTCCTGCAAGAACTGCAGTGCTTACCGGTCTTTGTCCAGCCGAAATTCCACGCCTCGCTCCCGGTTGAGCCGCTCGGTGAACTCCAGGTCGACCTGGTCGAGCGAGGCCTGGTTGTGAGCGCCGTACGGGGTCACGTAGTGGACGGTGTCGCGGTCCACCCAGTAGTCGGTGGCCGAGTAGATCGAGTAGTTTTTGAAGGCGATGAGGTACAGCTTTTTCTCGTCCTTCCCGTTCGCCGGTTTGGGTTCGTTGACGCCCTGGCGCGAGGGAACCACGTAGGTGATGACGCTCTCGCGGGGCGGCGCGGTAGTCATGCTCCGGTCGGGCTCGCCCGGGACCACGTAGACCACCTGGGTCTGCGGCGCGTAGGGCGCGTACTGGACTTGTGGTTGCTCCGCGTAAGGAACGTAAACCGGGTAAGGAATTAGGACGGCGTTCCCACCGCCCCCGTAAGGACGGCGGCCGTAGTTGTAGCCGTACGGATTGCCAAACCCGCTGACGGTATTGGAGAGCCGCGACCCGAACGTCGGATCCACGATACTGAAGGGGCTGTAGGTACCGGGGGCATGGCCGGTGCCCGGAAACACCACGTTGCCGAAGCCATGCGGCGATCCGTAGGTCTGGGGCGGTTGAGGAGCCGGATAGATGCCCGGTCCGCGCGCGCCTCCTGGGTTCCCCACCCGCCCGCCGGCCGGCGGGGGACCGGGGTTCTGGCCTCCCTGGCGTCGTCCCCCTTGACCCCAAGCGGCTGCGCCCAGGAAAAGCATCGCGATAAACGCTATGATGGTTTGGGACACGTCCGTTTCCCCCTGGCTCCAGCTTACCGCGATTCGGGTGTACCGGCAAGGAGAAGACCGATCCGAAATGATGCTGGATGAAGCACGGATGTTTGGGCGGTACGTGGTCGGGCTGCGGGAGTTCGTCCGCAAGCCGCTGGGCCGGGAGGAGTGCCGGCGGCACATTGGGGACCAGTTGCGGGGACGAGGAGAGACGTTCTTGCAGATTCTCGAGCGGGGGATCTACGCGCGTCCGGGGAGCCCCTATCGCAAACTACTGCGGCACGCCGGGGCGGAGTGGGGGGACGTGGCCGCTCTGGTCCGGCAGGAGGGGGTGGAAGCGGCGCTGGGGAAACTGTACGAGGCCGGGGTGTATGTCAGGCTGGACGAGTTCAAAGGGCGTCGGGGAATCGAGCGGCCCGGGCTTTCGATCGAAGTGCAGGCCAAAGACTTCGATAATCCCTTTCTGGTGAGGCAGTACGCCGGCCAGACCGGAGGGTCCCGGGGGGTACCCACACGGGTGGTGATGGATCTGGACCTGCTCTTGCACGAGGTCGCCTACTACCGATTCTTCATGGAACGGTTCGGGTTGGAGGGGAGGACCATGGGGGTGTGGCGGGAAACGCTGCCCTCGGCGGCCGGGGTCAAGGCGGCGCTGCGGTGGGGAAAGCTGGGGCAGCGGGTGGAAAAATGGTTCACCCAGCACCGTCTCCAGACCTCGCAATGGAAGTACCGCGCGTTTGCGGCGTATACGGTGTGGGCCGGCTCGGTGCCGGCGCCGGAGCACGTACCGGTGGGGGAGGCAGCTACGGTGGCGCGCTGGCTGGCCGGCGTGAAAGAACGGGGGAGAGCGGGGTTGCTGGACACCAATGCCACTTCGGGGATTCGGGTGTGCCGGGCGGCGCTGGAGGAGCGCCTGGATATTGCCGGTACGTTCTTTCGGTTGGGGGGCGAGCCGTACACGGCGGCCAGGGCCCGCCTGGTGCAGGAGTGCGGGTGCGAGGCGGTTTGCAATTATCATACTGCTGAGACAGGAGTACTGGGAATGACGTGTGGGGCCCGCCTGGAGCCCGGTGAAGTGCACCTGATGACGGACGCGTTCGGAGTGATCCAGCGGCCGAAGCAGGTGGCGGCAGGGATGGAGGTGGGGGCGCTGGTGTACACGTCCCTGCTGACGGCGTGTCCGAAGCTGCTGCTGAACGTGGAGATGGGCGATTATGGGACGCTGAGCGACCGGCGGTGCGGGTGTGTGTGGGAGGAGTTGGGGATGACGGTCCACCTGCAAGGGATCCGGAGCTATGAGAAGCTGACCACCGCCGGGATGACGTTTCTGGGTCCGGAGCTGTTCCGGGTGGTGGAGGAGGTGCTGCCGGCGCGATTTGGAGGGGGTCCTACCGATTACCAGTTTGTGGAAGAGGAAGAAGGGGGTTTGGGGCAGGTGAGCCTGGTGGTGAGCCCGCGGGTGGGCGAGGTGGGGGAGCGGGAGGTGGCGGAGGCGGTCTTGCAGGCGCTGGAGGGATGTCCGGGAGGGAAGTTGATGGCCGGAGTGTGGCGGGATGGCGGGACGCTACGGGTGCGGCGGCAGGAGCCGTATGCGACGGCGGCGGCCAAGATTCTGCCCTTGCACCTGCTGCAAGGCGCCACCACCGAGATGGAATGAGAAGGCCGGTCCCTCGCTAGCGGGAAGCGATATGGTTCCCGAGGGTATTATGACAGTTTCTTGAGGTGGCAGTAGCGTTAGAGTTGTAGCTCGTTGGTGCGCAGAAGTTGTGAGTCCCGATAGCTTCGGATCGCTGGAGTGGACGGCCTACCAATTCGCCTGCGGGCGACAGGCAAGAGCGGCCGGCCCGAGAGAACAGGCGTAGGTGGCGGATTAATGCAGGAGATCGTCAACAGTCAGGTTGGCGTCGCGCATGATCCGGCGAAGGAGACCCTTGCCGAGATCTCGACCCTTGTGCACAGGAACGGTCGCAAAGCGACCGTCGGGATGGTTGAGGACCACGTGACTTCCGCTCTGGCGGACGGGCTTAAATCCGTGCCTGCTCAAGATGGCCAGGACTTGGCGGGCGGTAAGGGCGGGTAGCCTGGAGCTCATACCGCCAGGCGGATCTTTGCAGTCCCTACCTCTTCGTAAATCGGCTCGCCGACGGCCAGACGGGCTTCCACATGAAGACGGATGGCGTCTTCGATCAGTTCGCGGGCTTCGGCCTCGGTTTCGCCCTCGGTGTAGCAGCCTTGGAGGGCCGGGCAAACGGCAACGAAACGTCCGTCCTCGTCGCGCTCGATGACCACAGTGAATTGATAGTCGGCCATACGTCCCTGTTCCTAGAGAGTAGCATGGTTCATCCAGGGGCGTTCAGCCGGTCAGCGACGGGCCTTCGTCAGCCTGGCAAGGTCGGGGCGGAGGCCGTCACGGAGAAGCATCTTGAATATTGGTCTGGTAGGGTAGTCCCGTCTCCTCGGCCAGGCGCCGTGCGGCTGCCAAATCGGCGGAGGGAATCCGGATCGTAACCGACTGCGATCGGCTCCCTCTACGATCGCGGTTCGGTGCAGACCAGCAGGAGACGCGCGATCAAGGCTACGCGGTCGGGGAGGCGGTCCAACAGGATGGATTCCTGCGGGGAGTGGGCGCCTTCGCCTACGGCGCCCAGGCCGTCCAGCGTGGGGATACCCAGGGCGGCGGTGAAGTTGCCGTCGGAGCCGCCGCCTACCTGGGTCTCGCCGAGGGGAATGCCCAGTTCGGAGGCGATGCGGTGGGCTTGGCGGTAGAGTTGGCGGACGGCGGGGGAGCGTTCCAGAGGAGGGCGGTTCAGGCCGCCTTCTACGGTGAGGGAGCAACAGCGGTCTTGGGGACGGAGCGCGTGGAACTTCTTGTCGAGGCGGGCGGCGTCGGAGAGGCGGGCGATGCGGATATCGATCTCGGCGGTGGCGTTTTCGGGGATGACGTTGCTGCGGGTGCCGCCGGTGATGACGCCGGGGCTGACGGTGAGGCCTCGGGGGAGGCTGGTGAAGGACGATACGCGGAGGAGTTGGCGGGAGAGTTCCAGGATGGCGTTGGCGCCGGCTTCGAAGTCCAGGCCGGCGTGCGCGGCGCGGCCCTGGACGCGGAGGGTATACGAGCCGACGCCTTTGCGGGCGGTCTTCACCTTGCCGTCCAGGCCGGCCGCGGGCTCGAGGACCAGTACGGCCGCGCTCTTCTTCGCTTCGGCTTCGGTGAGCGGGCGGGAGGAGGGGCTGCCGATTTCTTCGTCGGAATTGAGTTGCAGGACGATGCGGCGGGCGATCGGGCGGTCGAGGTCGCGGAGGGCTTGGAGGGCGAAGAAGGCGATGGCGATGCCGCCCTTCATGTCGAAGACGCCGGGGCCGTAGGCGCGGTCGGCGGTGGTCCGAAAGGGCATGTGGCGGAGGGCGCCTTGCGGGTACACGGTGTCGTGGTGCCCTAGTAGCAGGACTTGGCCGTCCTTGCGGCGGCCGGGGAGGCGAAATTCGGCCCGCAGATGGTTGCCGTAGTCGCGGGCGCGGTGGAGGCGGACGGCGGCGAGGGGGGAGAACGAGTCGGCCAGGAATTCGGCGCAGCGGTCGACGGAAGGCTTGTGGTCGGAGGGGGATTCGACCTCGACCAGCTTGCCCAGGAAGGCCAGGAGGGGGTCCATAGGTCTGGTATAATAACTATTTTTTCAATAAGATGCCGCTCGATATCCATCAGATCCGACAGATCCTGCCCCACCGCTACCCCATGCTGCTGGTGGATCGCATCCTCGAAATGGGGGAAGACTGCATCGTGGGGTTGAAGAACGTCACCATCAATGAGCCATTTTTCGCGGGGCACTTTCCGGGATTTCCGGTGATGCCGGGGGTGCTGATCGTGGAGGCGATGGCGCAGGTGGGCGGCGTGCTGCTCTTGAGCCAGATCCCGGAGCGGGAACAGAAGCTGGTTCTGTTCGGGTCGATCGAAGCGGCCAAGTTCCGTAAGCCGGTGATGCCGGGGGACCAGTTGCGGCTGGAGTTGAAGGTCCTGAACAAGAAGACCTGGGTGTGCAAGATGAGCGGCCGGGCGACGGTGGACGGGGTGCTGGTGGCGGAGGCCACCGTCCTGTGCAAGCTGGCGGACAAGCCCACGGTGGAACTTTAGGACCATGGCGGTACATCCGACCGCAATCGTGCATCTGGGGGCGAAGATCGATCCCGGCGCCGAGATTGGGCCGTACTGCATCCTGGGCGACGAGGTGCAGGTGGGGGCGGGCACGCGCCTGATGGCCCACGTCTACGTGGAGGGGCCCACGTGGATTGGGGAGGAGAACGAGTTTTATCCGTACTCCAGCGTCGGGGTGGCATCGCAGGATCTGAAGTACCAGGGGGAGCGGGCGGAGACGCGGATCGGGAGCCGGAACCGCATCCGGGAGTTCGTCACCATACATAGAGGGACACGGGGGGGAGGAGCGCTGACGTCGGTGGCGGACGGCGTCCTCATCATGGCCTACGCGCACGTGGCGCACGATTGTCACGTGGGGTCGAACGTGATCCTGGCGAACGGGGTCACGCTGGGGGGACACGTCACGATTGGGGAGCATGCGGTGGTAGGGGCGTTTTGCGGGGTACACCAGTTCTGCCGGGTGGGGGCCCACGCGATGGTGGCGGGTTACAGCGTCCTGACGCGGGACGTGCTGCCGTACTCGGTGACGGGGGCGGAGAGGGAGGCGAAGCTGTTTGGGGAAAATAAGGTGGGGCTGGAGAGACGCGGGTTTTCCGGGGAGGCGATTCAGCGGCTGCACAAGGCGTTTCGGCTGTTGAAGAGTCCGCGGCTGAATACGACGCAGGCGCTGGAGAAGATTACGGCGGAGGTGGAGGCCTGCCGGGAGGTGGAGGAGGTGGTGCGGTTCATACAGTCGAGCGAGCGGGGGGTCATAAAATGAGGATCGTGGATCGTGGATCGTGGATCGGGGGCAAACCCCTCACTACGGGACGGTTTGCCCACGATCCACGAACCAAGATCTACGATATTTTTGGCCAATGAAGTACGGGTTGATTGCGGGGAATGGGCGGTTTCCCTTGTTGGTGGCGCAGGCGGCGCGGGGGGAGGGTAGGGAGATTGTGGCGGTGGCGATCAAGGAAGAGGCCGATCCGGAGATCGAGGGGTTGGTGGCGCGGTGTTATTGGATCTCGCTGGGGGAGTTGGGGCGTTTGATTGAGATCCTGAAGGAAGAGGGGATCTCGCAGGCGGTGATGGCCGGACAGGTGAAGCACAAGCAGATTTTCTCGTCGATCCGGCCGGATTGGCGGATGGTGAAGCTGTTGCTGTCGTTGAAGACTAAGAACACCGATGCGTTGATTGGGGGAGTGGCGGGAGTCTTGGCGGAGGAGGGGGTGGAACTGCTCGATTCGACGGCGTTCCTGAAGCCGTTCCTGGCGCCGGAGGGGAGGATTGCGGGGCGGGACATGGACGAGCGGGAGCGCGGGGACGTGGAGTACGGGCACGGGGTGGCACGGGCGCTGGCGGGGTTTGATATCGGGCAGAGTGTGGTGATTTGCGACCGGGCGTGTGTGGCGGTGGAGGCCATGGAGGGCACCGATGCGACCATCCTGCGGGCGGCCGAGTTCAGTAACGGGAGGCCGCTTACGGTCGTCAAGGTATCGAAGCCGAATCAGGATATGCGCTTTGATGTGCCGGTGATTGGGCCGGGGACGGTGGCGACCATGCAGAAAGCCGGGGCGACGGCGCTGGCGGTGGATGCGGGGCGGACCCTGTTGCTCGACCAGGAGGCGTTGCTGCGGGAAGCGGACCGGGCCGGCGTCGCGATCGCGGGGTACGGGCCGTGAGGGTGGCGGTGGTCGGCGTGGGTGAGTTTGGACAGCACCATGCCCGGGTGTTGCAGGCGCTGGAGGGGGTCGAGTTGGTGGCGGTGGCCGATGCGGATCTGCCCCGGGCGCGGGAGGTGGCGGGGCGGTTGGGCGTGGAGGCGGTGGGGGATTATCGAGAACTGATCGGGAAGGTGGACGCGGCTACGGTGGCGGTGCCCACCGTGCGGCACGTCGAGGTGGGGGTGGAGTTGTTGCACGGCGGTGTGGACGTGCTGGTGGAGAAGCCCATCGCCGCGGATCTGGCGGGGGCGGACAAGCTGGTGGCGGCGGCGCGGGAGTCGGGGAGGGTGCTGCAGGTGGGGCACCTGGAGCGGTTCAATCCGGCGGTGGAGGCGGCGGCCAAGCTGTCGCGGCTGCCGCTGTTTTTTGAAGTGCATCGAATGAGTCCGTTTACGCCCCGGAGTCTGGATATCGACGTGGTGCTGGACCTGATGATCCACGATCTGGATATCGTGCTGAGCCTGGTGGATAGCCCCATCCAGCAGGTCCACGCGGTGGGACTGCCGGTGCTGACCACGACCGCCGACATCGCGCACGTACGGGTGCAGTTCGAGAATGGGTGTGTGGCGAATTTTACGGCCAGCCGGGTGTCGACCGAGCGGATCCGGAAGCTGCGGTTCTTCCAGCCCCGGCAGTACGTGTCGGTGGATTATTCCCGGCAGGATGGAGCGGTTTTCGCGGTGGGCGCGTCCAAACAAGTGGAGATGCGTCCCCTGGCGGTGGAGAAAGCCGAGCCACTGCAGCGGGAGATGGCGTCGTTTGTGGAGGCGGTGCGGAGGCGGACGGCGCCGCGGGTGGGGGGAGAAGAGGGGAGGAAGGCGCTGGCGGCAGCGCTTAGAATAAGAAGTGAGATGGAGGCGCACGCCCGAGTGGTGGCGGCGACGCTGGCCAGGCAGGAGCAGTGAGAGGGGAGTTTGAGCTGTATCCGGAGCCGTGGGAGGACCCCGACGGCTCGCGGCGGCGTCAAGCCGTCCTGATCTCGGTATTGCTGCATGCTGTGTTGGTGTCGGGATTAGTGACGTGGGCCAGGATGATGCCCGTGGAGGTGGATCACACCGGCAAGCCCCGGACACATATTTCCTTGTTCCTGCCGCCGCCCGAGGTCCTGACCCAGAAGGAGCCGAACCGCGCGCCGCCGTCGAAGCTCTTCCTGGGACGCCAGGAGCTGCCGCGTCCGCCCCTGAAGATCGAGCCGAAGGAACTGCCGTCGGCGCCCCCGCCGCCGGTGGTGGAGAGGCCGAAGGGGAGTCCGGCGCCCGAGGAGAGGCCGCCGCAACTGACTCCGAAGCCGGACCCGGCGGGCACGACGCTGCTGGCGCAGGCGATGCCACCGCAGCAGATGCCGGCGCAGCCGCCGAAGCTGGTGCTGGAGGATGCGCATCCGCGGAGCGGCGGCCGGCAGGGGACGGCGCAGATCGGGGCGCTGGCGCCGCAGAAGCCGGGGGAGGTGATGGAAGGGGCGGTGCGGGAGATCGCGCGGAATCCGGGGCTGCGCGGGACAGCGGTGGGAGACGGGTACGGCGGGGGCGTCCTGGGAGGCTCGACGATTCCTTCGCCGGGACACGCCGGGAGCAGCCTGGAGCTGTTGAGCGATCCGATGGGGGTGGACTTCAAGCCCTACCTGACGCGGATACTGGCGTCGGTGCGGCGCAACTGGTACGCGGTACTCCCCGAGAGCGCCCGCCTGGGGATCGTGCGCGGGAGGGTCACCATCCAGTTTGCGGTGGTGCGAATGGGATCGGTGTCCAAGCTGGTGATCGCGGGGGCCAGCGGCGTGGAGGCGCTGGACCGGGCGGCGGTGGCGGGCATCAGCGCGTCGAACCCGTTCCCGCCGCTGCCGCCGGAGTTTCGGGGGGATCAGATCCGGCTCCAGTTTACGTTCCTGTACAATATACCGGCGCAGTAGGTTGTGGGACAGGGCTCCGCCCTGTCCGGAGGTAGTGTCCTAAGAGTGTGTTGCTCAGGCATTTCGGACCACGTATGGTCCCTGGAAGAAATCGCACTGCTGGGCTGACAGAGCCAGCGTCCTCCAGCTAGGATAGGCTCACCAAGGAGGGCGGCATGGATTCCCACAAGATATTCGAAGCGGCGCGACAAGGAGCGCTACGAGCGTCTCGGATTTACTAACGATGACGCCAATCGCTATTGGACCGATCTTCACGACGGCACGCCACCGGAAGAGGCCCAGGTAAAGCTCTTCCATGGACGCACACTGAGTGATGATGATCGGAACTTCGTCGTCGAACTCTTGAGCTATGGCGCGCCCAGCCCGGGCGAGCACTACGATCATCCGTCAAGCTGAGGATGCTTAAATCAAACTGAGACACTACCCACAATAGCTCTCGCCCTACAGTCCGCCAGGACGTGCTAGACTCGAGCCATGCCGCCGGAGCCCAAAGGGGATCACGGTAAAGCGCGGCACCCTATGAAACTATTCCTGGCGGTCGTCATAGCCGGACTGATTGTTGCAATCGTTTGGTATTTTGTGCCCTACAATCGACTGATTTGGTGGCTCGGCGAAGCGGCTTTTGGATGTCTTTTTTTCCTACTGATTGTAGGGATTGCCTATCTGCTCGGATGGAAACCGAGCGGCAGCACCAATGACCATGGTCCATTCGACCTGTAGAGTCGGCGCGGCCAAGGCCAGCGAAACCGTCTAAATGGTCCAAATCCGAGCAACACACTGTTAGGACACTGCCTGTCCGGACAGGCCGGAGGCCTGTCCCACAACTGCGGTACAATTAGGTATGGACCTTCTCTGGATAGCCGGGGTGGCCGCCTTCATTCTGGTGATGTGGAAGTTCGGCGGGTGTTGAGGGCCGCGCTGAGGCCGGCAGTTAGCCGGTCCTACAAGTACAATCGAGACAGCCGTGTTCGGCGCAAGCTCCGCAGGCCGCCTGAACCTGACGCTTGAAGGCTTCTCGGGCGCGGTGTATGCGGACTGCCGCATCTCCCGGGGTAATGCCGGATTGGGCGGCCAGGTCCTTTAGACTTCCATCCCCCAGGTCTATGGTTTCGAGCGCCGCTCGGTACTCGGGCTTCAGAGAGTCGAGCAGACCGTGGATGCAGCCGCAGACCTCGCCCTTGGCCGCGTCTGCGGAGGGTGCGGGGGCGTCCAGATTTTCGGGCCACGATTCGAACAGGCGTCCTGAGGCTGCCTGGTGGCGGTAATGGTCGATGACGGCGTTGCGGAGAAGGCGATAAAACCAGGCTACGGCGCTTTCGTCGTCCCGGAGGGTCTCGCGGCGCTCCAGGCCGCGGACGAAGGCGGACTGCAGGAGGTCCTCGGCGGTGGCGGGGTCGTCTACGCGCTTGCGGAGGAAGGCCAGGAACTGTTCCCGGCTGTCGAGGAGGCGGCGGAGGGCTTCGGGTCCCACTAATAACAGTGTAATGTTTGGGGACCTGGATCGTCAGCAGGGGTGAAAGGAGAAACACACGCCATGAAGAAAAACCAGAAGTGCAGTTGCTGCGATCCCTGCCGGTGCCAGCCGCCGTGCGGGTGCGGCAAGAAGTAGTCAGGCCGGGCCGGGTTGGGCGCGGCGGAGGAACAGGAAGTACACCACCACGCCCGCGCCCAGCGTGGCCAGGCCGTAGAGGATGAACTGGAGGCCGGAGGCGGCGAAGACGTAGGCGTATCCGGCCAGCGACAGAATGGCCGGCAGGGGATAGAGCCACATGCGGAAGGGGCGCTCGATGTCCGGGCGCTGGCGGCGGATCAGGAAGACCGCCACCACCTGACCCATGAACTGGATCACGATCCGGGCGGTCATGAGGCCGCTGATCACGGCGCCCAGCGAGAAGAAACTGGCGCCGATGCACAGGACGCCTACCAGCAGGAGTGACCGGTGGGGGAACTCGTCGCGGTGGAGCTCCCCCAGCCACCGGAAGAAGACGCCGTCCTGCGCCGCCGCGTAGGGGAGTCGCGAGTAGCCGAGCATCAGGGCATAGACCGAGCCGAAGGCCGTCACCATGATCATCACCGAAAGGAGACCGGCGGCCCACTTGCCGTAGAGGCGCTCCATGAAGACGGATCCGATGGCCGGGGTCTGCATGGCTTCGCGCCAGGGGACCACGCCGATGAAGGACAGAGAGATCAGCAGGTCAATCAGGAGCACGCCGAAGATGGACAGGATGACGGCGTAGGGGATGGTGCGGGCGGGCTCTTTGACCTCGGCGCCGAGGTAGCAGATCTGGTAGTAGCCTAGGTAGTTGTACATCACGATGAGGGTGCCGGCGCCCAGGCCGCGCACGAAGCCCAGGCTGAGCCGGAAGGCGTCCGGGGGGAAGTCAAAGGCGATCCTGGCGTCGAAGTTCCAGAGGCCGGCGGCGATGACCCAGCCGGTGGTCAGGAGCATGGTCACCCAGAGAAACATCATGAGCTTGGCCACGTCGGTGATCCGGCGGTAGAGGGCGAATAGTGCGATGCCACCGATGCCGGCGGCGATCAGCTTGGTCGTGAGCGGCGTCATGCCAGGGATAAAATAG
>JBGOUV010000449.1:0-5076 GCA_041477815.1 Terriglobia bacterium
CTCTGGCCAAGCGCGACGCGACGTTCATCATGGTGGCCGACGATCCCATCACGGTCGACCAGCTCGAGCAGGCCGCCTCCGCGTCCGGCGCCAAGCTCAATGTCGCCGTGGACGTCTTCGCCGGCCTCACCCGTCACGGCATTGAAAAAGGTCAGCCGGCCCTGGAGCTGGCCCAGAAGGTGAACGCCTCCAAGCACATGCGTCTGGCCGGCTTGATGGGTTACTCCGGCGGCGCCTCCCACACCCACGGCTGGGAGAATCGCCGCAAGAGATCCCAGAACGACATCGCCGGTCTGCTGGAGACGGTCGAGATGTGCAAGAAGTCGGGCCTGCCGGTCAACTTCATCTCCGGCGGCTCCACCGGCACCTACAACATCGACGTCGGCTCGCTGACCGAGCTGGAGTGCGGGTCTTATGTCTTCATGGACACCCTCTACCGCCGGGTCGGCGGCAAGAGCAGCGATACGGTCTACGAGGATTTCGGCCCCTCTCTCACCGTCATGACCACGGTGGTATCGAAGCGCCATCCGCATCAGTGCACCATCGACGCCGGCAACAAGGCCCTGCTCAAACCCACCGACGAGGCCAAGGGGATGCCCTGGATCAAGGTGGAGAACCAGGGCGCCGAGTACGGCATCCTGAAGTGGAACGACGGCGACCGCGACCTGAAGCTCGGCGAGCGCGTGGAGCTCTATTGCAGCAATCTGGACATGAGCACCAACGTCTACGACCGCTACTACATAGCGCGGGGCGAGAAGATCGTGGACGTGTGGCCGATCATGGGCCGGGCCGGCGCCGCGCAGAGGTAGGCTCCCGTACCTCGCGCCATGATCGGAGTATGATCAAGGTATGGCGCAAGTTCACATGAAGCAGACCGGCGTCGTGAAGGACTTCGACGCGGTGATCACCCAGGTCCGGCGAGGCGCGGAAATCGTAGTCGAGGCGAATGACCAGCCGCTTGCGGTCATCCGCGCGCCCGAGCGCCCGGGCGGCCTCTGGATGACTGCATAGCCATCGCCCGGGCACGGCAACCCGAAGGGATGCTGGATGAGCATGGGCGCATCTGGGTGGAGTCGGAACCGGGAAATGGCGCCGCGTTCAGTTTTCACGCTCCCGGCATGAGCGAGACACACTACCGCGCGGTCGGGTCGCTGCAGCCCGGCCGGTTGTTTGGTTAGGTTCGGTGGCGCGCTGGATTAGACTACGGTGACTTCGTCCGCCTGGAGTCCCTTGGGGCCTTTCTTCACCACGAACTCCACCTGCGCGCCCTCGTCGAGGGTGCGATAACCGCTCGACTGAATGGCGGAGAAGTGCACGAACACATCCTCGCCGTTCTCCCGTTGAATGAAGCCAAAACCCTTGGCGGCATTGAACCACTTCACAAAACCCTTCTCTCTCATGGGGAAACTTGTCCTGATTGTTAAGCTGTTCGAAGTCCTGAGCATCCAACAGGGGAAGGCAGAAACATCAAACGCGAACGGAGTATACCACAGATCCGGTGGTCAGCGGCCAGTGTTCACGGTTACGGTGTTGCTCGCATGGCCACCGGCCCGGAGGTGCTGGGAGGCCTCTCCAGTGATGCCTTCCGGAAACAGGAAGTTCCCCTGGTAGACGCCGGCAAAGCCGGGCAGCAGCCTCATTCCCGAAACCAATCCGGCCCGCGCCGGCGGCGTCGGCATTCTTCAGGCCACCGGGCTCCCCCACTCGGCGATAAAGAACCAACTGCCCCCGACGTCCGGGGCGGCGTGCTCCCGGTCACGGTGAAAGCCGGCGGCCGCCAGACCCAGGTGCTGTTCGCCGGCCCCGGTCCAGCACGATGCCCGGGCCCTTTCCGGCCCGAGCCGATGAGGAAGGGGACGGGGGTGGCGACGTTGTTGCTGCGGCGGACCACTCGGCGGACCACCAGCTCGAGGGGCGTATGGGGGCGCCACCAGGAAGCCATCCGGGCTCGGGCTGCCGGGCCCCTTCTCCCGCCACGCCGAGGAGCTCCAGGCGGCCTATCGCCGGGACGGAACTCCCGAGGGGTTGCGCCAGTTGCTCCAGCTCACGGCAGGATGGAGCGGGCGCGAGCATTGCTTGGACGAGATGGAAGTCTCCTACCAGACGCGCCACATCATGTTGATGTGCGTCGATACCCGCGAGCGGGTCTGGGGCCGGAGTTGAACCACCAGCAGGTCCCCCGCGGAATGGAGCAGGCAGGACAGGTCCGGGCCGGCCGCAGGGGCCGGCCCGGAGAAACTGCGGCGTCCTAGAGAACCGAGACGTCGTCGGCCTGGAAACCCTTGGGGCCTTTCTTGACCTCGAACTCCACGCGCGCGCCCTCATCGAGGCTGCGATAGCCGTTCGACTGGATGGCGGAGAAATGGACGAAGACGTCCTCCCCGTTCTCGCGCTGGATAAAACCAAAGCCTTTGGCGGCATTGAACCACTTAACTGTACCTTGTTCTTTCATGGAAAACACTTTCTGATTTGTTGAGCTATTCGAACTCTTGGAGATCCGCTACGAACACTTACTTGGGAAGGGCTCAGAGGGAAAGTACCAAAAATCAAACGCATTTTGACTATAGCACAAAAACAGCGCCGACGCCAGCGGAAGTGGAGGGTCCGGGTGATTTTCGGCCGGGTTCCCTCACCACCGTGATCCGCCGCTGGGGCAAGCCCAACCGCTCCTGGACACGATCCGCAGTTTCGCCTGACTCGCCGAGTGGCTGACGCTGTTAAATCCGCTCCGAAACCACCTTCGCCTGCGTGAACAGCAGCAGGTAGTCGCGGCCGCCGGCCTTCGAATCGGTGCCGCTCATATTGAATCCCCCGAAGGGATGCGCCCCCACCATGGCTCCGGTACACTTACGATTCAGATACAGGTTCCCCACGAAGAACTCCCCCGCCGCCCGCTCCAGCTTTCCCCGGTCCCTCGTAAACACCGCCCCCGTCAGCCCGTACTCGCTGTCGTTGGCCAGTTCCAGGGCGTGGTCGAAGTCGCGCGCCCGGGCCACCGCCAGCACCGGCCCGAAAATCTCTTCCTGAAAGACCCGCGCTTTGCCGCCGACGCCGGCGATGATGGTCGGCTCGATGAAGTAGCCGTCCCCCGGCGCCCGGCCGCCTCCTGCTACGACTTCCCCTTCCCCGCGCCCGACCTCGATGTAGTCGAGGATCTTCTGCATGGCCCGCTCGTTGATCACCGGGCCCAGGTAGCTCGCCGGGTCCTCGGACGGTCCCACCCGCAGCCCGGCCGCCTTCGCCCGCAGCTTCGCCAGAAACTCGTCGTATACGCCCTCCACGACGATGGCCCGGGAGCAGGCCGAACACTTCTGGCCCTGGTAGCCGAACGCCGACGCCAGCACCCCCTCGACCGCCTTATCCAGGTCGCAGTCGGTGTCCACCACGATGGCGTCCTTGCCGCCCATCTCGGCGACCACGCGCTT
Organism: Terriglobia bacterium; assembly: GCA_041477815.1. Classification (GTDB taxonomy): domain Bacteria; phylum Acidobacteriota; class Terriglobia; order Bryobacterales; family JACQDG01; genus JBGOUV01. The sequence goes on from JBGOUV010000449.1 coordinate 3,426, forward strand.
GATCCAGCGCTGGCCGGGTTGCGCCTTGGCCGCCCGCTCGTTGATCCGCAGCCCGACTTCCTTCGACCCGGTGAAGGCCACGAACCGCGTCAGCGGGTGGTCGACCAGCACGTCCCCGACTTTGGCGCCCGGCCCGGTCACGAAAGATACCGCCTCCGGGGGGCAGCCCGCCTCGAGCAGCACCTCGACCATTTTGGCGGCGACGGTCGGCGCATCGCTGGAAGGTTTCAGTACTACCGTGTTACCCGCGGCCAGCGCCGCCGTGGTCATGCCGGTGGCGATGGCCAGCGGAAAATTCCAGGGCGGAATCACCACGCCGGCTCCCAGCGGCAGGTAATAGAGGGCGTTCTTCTCTCCCGGCAGGGGCGTCAGCGGCTGCGCGCCGCTCAGCCGCAACGCCTCCCGGGCATAGAACTCGCAGAAGTCGATGGCTTCGGCGGTGTCGGCGTCGGCCTCGGACCAGGTCTTGCCTACTTCATAGACCATCCACGCCGAAAACTCGTGCTTGCGGTCGCGCAGAATGCGGGCGGTTTCCACCACCACCCGCGCCCGTTCCTCGGCCGGCCGGGCGCTCCACACGGGAAAATACGCGTGGGCCTTCTCGACGGCTTCCCGGGCCAGCGCCTCGTCGGCCGCCTGGTGAACCCCCACCACCCGGCGGGGATGCGATGGATTCAAGGAAGGGAACTTCTCCGGCGTCTGGACCGGGCTGCCCCCGATGCGCAGACAGTACTCCTGCGCCAGCTCCCGTTCCACCCTGGCCAGGGCCGCTTCCATGGCCGCCCGGTGGGCCGGTTGGGCGTAATCGGTGAGAGGTTCGTTGTGGAAGTCGGGCAGCTTCACCTCACAGGTGGACCGCTTTGCGGCCCCGCTCGAACAGTTCGGCCGCGTCGTCGGCCAATTCCCGGCCTTTCTCGAAGATCTCTTTACCCTTGGAGTAGACGTCCCGCCCGGTGTCGGCCAGGTATTCCCTCCCCTCGCCGGCTCTCTCGCCAATCAAACGCCGCAGGTCCCGCCCCGTCTTGGGCGCCAGTAAGAGCGCTGCCGCCGCTCCCATCGCGGCTCCCGCCAGAAACCACACCAGTTTTTCGCCGTTATTACTGTTGGCCATGTGAACTCTCCATCACCATTGTACCCTTGTTAGTTTAACAGACACTGGATGGCGAATTGCGGCGGGCCATGAGGAGCGGGGGCGCGGCATGCCCAAGTTGTAGTAGGGGCGTGGGTTATTGGTTTTGTGGCGGCGCGCGGCGGGCCATGGCGAAACAGGAATTATTTGGCGAAACGCTTAGGTACTTCGCTTATGTAGTTCTCGTAAGTCGTTGAGAACAGGAATACCATGGTTCGAGTAGAGATTATTCCAGGCGAAGTGGCGTTTTTAGACCGTAAGCTTCATGGAATCTATAGGTTCCAAGCGAAGTGGCGCGGATGGGCGTCAAAAATCCAAGCGAAGTGATTTTAACTATTAATAGGTGATTTTTGGCGGTTAAGGGAGCTGGGGGTGTTTTCCGGAAGGGTAGGGCAATGGGAACACCCTCTTCTTATAAGGATAGCGACATGGGGTCTTCAAGCCTTCGAAGTGCCCCCGGCGCCGACAGCATCGGCATTGACCGCCTTCTGGCCGGTGATACCTTCAAGCGCCGCGATGAAG
>JBGOUV010000202.1:0-12154 GCA_041477815.1 Terriglobia bacterium
ACATCTTCAACCTCTTCAACATCTTCAACCGTCGCAACTGGCGGGACGGGACCCGCCGTCAGTACTGGTTTATAACATCTACGACAACATAACTCGTCCTTAAAGGTATCGTGGCCACAGTTCCAGCAGAAACCAACACGGTCTTCGGCCATAGACTTAGCTCATGTAGTCGGATCGCTTAACCCTTTGAAGATATACTTACTCAGCTTCTCATAGAGTTCTTCCGTATCGGAATATCCGGCGAGATGCCGGCGAATCAAGAAAGTACTGATATCGGCAAGCTGTATTCCTATAGACAGTTTCGAACTTCCAAAGTACATGTCATCGAGAATATGGCTCAATGGCCCGCGAACTGAGGGGCTTGAGTCAACCCTCCGCCGCATTCGGTGAAAAGCGTTTTGTATGTCGTTTTTGGTGTCCTTATCGATGTCATCCATTATGAAAAGGCCAAGATCATTTGGAGCTTTCTCTTTAAACCATTCCTCAATGACCTTAGCGCATAAGCGGAACGCTACATCAACACAGTTTGCAGAGCCGTAGAGGGTTTCGGCCAGCTTGGGAATGTTTACCACGCCGTAGACGACAGGGCTTTCCATATGCTGGAAAGCGTTGAGACATTCATCTAGAATCTTGACGGCATCGCCCCGATTTATGCCCTGAAAAAGTTCCTTGCCGGCCCAGAGCTCGCAAGCATGGAATTCAAACTTTGGGTGCTGCCGGATATTTTCAGGGATGAGTTTTTCGATGGTGTACCCCACATGCATTTCGAGCAACTCAAAGTCTCGGTCGCGTAGCACAACGGCTCCAACCACCTGTACCTCATTTCTTCCCTTGATTAGATTCTTTTCTTCCCTGGATTCGTCCAAATATACAATATGCAAAGGTACCCCTCGTGTTCCTGGCCAGCTTGCCACTTTTGCCTTTCCGTCGTAGCTGTTTTTTGGTACACTACGACTACCAGCGGAAAGTGGAACGCTAGCGTCGCCGCCAAGCTGGCAGCGTTCGGGCTTCTCGCTCCCGGTCGAACCTATGCTCAGATAGGAGCATAACATGGTCGCCGTTTCATCGGTGAAGGTCGGGGTGTATAATCTTGCAGTGCCAATACTACATGTCCGGTTTAAGGGGGGGAAGGACACCACCCAGATCGCGGCTGCGCAGGTTGAGAATAACGGGAAGGCTCTCGTAGTCAAGAATGAAGCAGGAGAGTCGATAGGCTCCATCAATCTGGAGGACATCGCCGGGTGGTGGATCGGGCCAGCTTTGGGCGAAGGGCCGGTAGCATTCTAGCGGTATACTGTAGGCGCAATGAAACCACGACCAGCCCCCGAGGTTCCCGGCAACACAGAATGGGAGCGCTTTGACAATGCGGTGAGCATGGTACTCGCCGTCCCCAAGGAAGCCTTCCTGAAGGAAGCGACCAAGCGGAAGGCGAAGTACCACCGGAAGCGGGCGAAGGCGAAGAAAGCCGCCTAGCGCCCGGACCCGGCCTGTCACGCCGCCTTCAGGGTAGCCTGTTCGCGCCGGTTAGCCAAGTAATTTGTTGCCCAAATTTGCGCTCCGTAAGCCGTTGATTCTGCTGGGCGGATGACCCCTGCAAATTTGCAGGGTCATACTTTTGCCGCGGACTGCTAAGGAAAGGGAAGACCGGAGCCGGAAGTCAGACTGGCCACCCGGGGCCTCTAACCCTACTGCCCCACGAACATCTCCGTCCCCGCAATCCCCCGGCTGCGCAAGGCCAGGTTCAACTTCTCCAGCGCCGCCTTGTGGATCTGCGACACCCGGCTCTCGTTCACCCCCAGCTCGCTGCCGATCTGCCTCATGGTCGCCCCCTGTGAGTAATACAGTACGACCACGCGCTGGTATCGCAGGGGCAACGTCTGCATCGCCGTGGCCAGCACCGACTGCAACTGCCGCCGCTCGCATACTTTGTCGGGGAGCTCTTCCTCGCTGTGCGGCGCATCGGCCGCGATGTGACGCTCCAGCGTTTCGGCGTAGGTTCCGCTCACGTGGCTCTGCGGCGTGCCGAGCCCCGCCGCGTGCAGCTCCAGCGACAGCTTTCGCCACCGCGTCAGGCTCACGCCCATTTCCCGGGCCAGTTCCGCCTCGGTGGGCGCCCGCCCCAACTGGTAGCTGAGTCGCTGCGTCATCGCCTCGATGTACTTGTAGCGCTTGCGCAGATCCCGCGAGGCCCAATCCAATTGCCGCAGGCTGTCCAGAATCGCCCCCCGGATGCGGTGCTTCGCGTACAAGTGAAACACAACCCGCTTCGACGGGTCGTACTTTTGCACCGCGTCAAACAGCCCCAGAATCCCCGCATGCACCAGGTCATCCAGTTCCACCTGCACCGGCAGGTTCTCGCGGACCCGCCCCGCGATGGCCCGCACCAACGGCAAATGGCTCATCACGATGGCGTCGCGCTGCTCGCGCTCCAACGGGCCGCACCGCGCGGTCTGAACCGCCTCCTCCCTCTCCATGCCCTTCCGAGCGATGCTCGGTGTCCCGCTGACCCTTAACGCTAGCGCTGCGCACGACATAACGGTTTAGGTTCCTCTCCGGGCTAAAGTTCAGCGGCGTTCTGCCGAAGACTCTTTGTGAAGAAAGCGGCGTACCGTTGTCTCCCTAGCCTCAACCCCCTGGATGCAACCCGGACACCATCGTATTGGGGTCTCCCTCTGTCTTTGTTTTCAGCGACATACACTGCCCCGCCGGGGCCTTCCTGCCAATTTTTTGACGCCTGCCGCCGGTTTGCTACCTCTCGGGTTCGGCCGGACTAGCGATCCAGGGCTATGACCCACCGCTACCTTCCCGCCCTTCGTTTCAAATCGGGAGACGTGTTCCAAAGTGAAACAGACCCTCCAACCCGCCTCTCACCGCCCCGACGCGAAGGCGCCAAGACCTTCCCCGCAGCGGCCGGTGCAGGGGTCCGCGTGGTCCGTCAGTTTGGCAACGCACCAGGCCCGGGGGGCCGGTGAGAAATCCTGGTTTCAGTTTGAAACCTGCCGCCCCTCCCTCTGTCGCCCGCCCCAAACCACTATCTACCTGTCTTTCCTACCCTTGACGCCACCGTCAACTTCTTGGCTATTCGCTTGCACTCAGCCGTCCTGATCATGCACCCGAACGCCCTGAACCAGACCAACGGCCAGCACAGCATCCTGCTGGTAGGTCCCGATAGCTCTCACCAGGACTATCTTCATACCCTGCTCGAATCCAAGGGTTTTCGTCTCCTCCGCGCCCAGGCTGTTCACGAGGCCTGCCAAAAACTGGTCCTCCTCCGGCCCGACCTGGTCCTCGCCGACCTGGCCCCCGCCGACCTCCAGGATCCGGTCACCTCCTTTACCCGCCTGCTCGGCCGTGATCCTTGTCGCGGCTACCTGGCCCCCCTTCTCATCCTGAATCAGATCGAGGACGGGGGCGCCGCCGTCGAGGTCCTACGCCGCGCCGGCGCCGAGTTCCTCTCCAAGCCGGTCCTGGCCGACGAATTGCTCCTGCGCATCGGCCGCCTGCTGGCCTTGGCCGGCCAAATCTCCCCGGCGGTACTGTCCCCGGAGGCCATCATCGGCAGAGGCCCGGCAGTGATGCGGGTCCTCGAACAAGTCCGCCTGGTCGCCGCCAAGAACACCACCGTGCTGATCACCGGCGAAACCGGAACCGGCAAGGAATGCATCTCCCGGGCCATTCATTCCCTCTCTTCACGGAGCCGGCTCCCCATGGTCCCGGTTAACTGCGGCGGCATCCCGCCCACCCTGCTCGAAGACGAGTTCTTCGGCCACGTCAAGGGCGCCTTCACCGACGCCCACCAGCGCCGGATGGGCCGCTTCGAACAGGCCCACCGCTCCACCATCTTCCTCGACGAAATCGGCGACTTCCCGCTCGAGCTCCAGCCGAAGCTCCTGCGCGTGCTGCAGGAGCGCGAGATTCACCGCCTCGGCGGCGGCGAGCCCTTCCCCCTCGACGTCCGCGTTATCGCCGCCACCAACGCCGACCTGTGGAGCCGCGTCCACGACGGCCGCTTCCGGGAGGATCTTTATTACCGGGTCAACGTTTTCCCCATCCACCTGCCCCCGTTGCGCGAGCGCCGTGAAGACATTCCCCTCTTCATCGCTCATTTCCTCGAAAAATTCTGCCGCCGCGACGGTCTGGCTCCCAAGCGTCTGGGGCCCGGCGCCGCCGCCCAGCTGTTGAACCGCCCCTGGCCGGGCAACATCCGCGAACTCGAAAACGCCGTCGAAAGCGCCGTCATCCGCAGCCAGGAACGCTCCCAGGTCGAGGCCGCCGACTTCCCTCCCCCGCGCCCGCTGCTCCCCCCCACCTCTCTCCCCCCCGTGCCCACCTCCGGCCCGGTCGATTTCCGGGGTCTGGTCAACCGGTTCGAGCGCGACCTGATCCTTGACGCCCTGGAACGCGCCGGCGGCAACAAGTCCCAAGCCGCCGAAATCCTGGGTCTGAAACGAACCACGCTCCTGGAAAAGCTCAAGAGGTTCGAGCTGCCGGACTCCCCCCTGATCGCCGCCCAGGCACGCGAGTGAATTCGCAGCTACAATCTGGCTATGCCCCGCTTCTCTCTGGCCTTCATCACCGATGAGTTCACCCAGGATTTCGACCTCGCCTGCCGCACCGCTCAGGACCTCGGATACCAGGGCCTCGAAGTCCGCACCATCTGGGACCGCAACATCGTCGACCTCTCCGACGACCAGATCGCCCACCTGCGCCGCCTCGCCGACGCCGCCTCCCTGCGGATCCTCTCCATCGCCTCGCCCGTCTTCAAATGCACTCACCCGGAGGGCGGCCCCATCGATCACCGTTTCGCGCAGGACGCCTTCCACGCCGCCCACTCCTTCGCCGACCAGGACCGCGTGCTCCGCCGGGCCATCCAAGTGGCCTTGGCCCTGGGCGCCCGGATCATCCGCGTGTTCAGCTTCTGGCGCACCACCGAGCCCCCCCGTCTGTTTGGTCACCTCCTCGAAGCTCTGTCCCGGGCCGCCGACCTGGCCGCCCGCCACGACCTGCTCATCGGTCTAGAGAATGAGTACGCCTGCAACATAGCCACCGCCGCCGAAGTCGCCCCCGTCCTGCGCGCCCTGGACGCCTCCAATCTCGGCCTGGTCTGGGACCCCGGCAACTCCTACGTGGCCGGCTGCACCCCGTTTCCCGACGATTACGCCTTGCTGCCTAAGGGCCGCATTCTCCACGTCCACGCCAAGGACGGCGTCCGCGCGCCGGCCGGCGACCGGGTCCTCTGGGGACCGTTGGGCGAAGGAAGCGTCGGCTGGGCGGCTCAGATCGAAGCCCTGGCCCGCGACCACTACGAGGGGGCCATCTCTATCGAAACCCACTGGCCCGGCCCCGATGGCGACAAGTTCGCCGGCTCCCGCATCTGCGCAGAGAATTTGAAGAGGATGGTGGAATCGGTCTTGTAGCCCCGAAGGGAAGCAAGTCAAACCCCGCAATTCACCACCAAGACACTAAGACACCAAGAAGATCCTGGTTTTCCCGGTTCCCTTGGTGCCTTGGTGTCTTGGTGGTGAATTGCGGGTTTGACTCGCGTCCGGTGTCTGACACGCGTCCCTTCGCGGCTACTTCTTCTTTTCTCGATTCCACAGACCCCGCGACACCACCCGCCCGCAGAAGGGGCAGTAGTGGATCCCCACGTAGCTCCTCCTCCCCTCCTCCCCGAAGACCAGAAAAAACTCCGTATCGGCTTCATTGACGATCCGGCCGTCCCGCAGCAGGTTCTTCGGGCCCACCAACGCCATTTCCCTATCTACCAGGTCCTCAAACTCCGTGCAGCAGGTCATTTCCCGATTCTACCGCCCACTTCCCCATGCTATCCTTCTTCTTAAGGACCCGATCCATTGACTTTGCGAACCACCCGCGCCTGGGTTCTGACGACTCCCCTCGCCTTGCTTCTGGCCAGCCCCCTGCTCCCGCAACGTTACCGGGGCCGATTCTCCGAAGACGAGTACCTGCCGCCTCCCCCGGACGCCAACGAGGAGACCGAATACTACTTCGTCCGCCTGGCCTACCAGGGCGGCGGCAACGGCTACCGTCGCTCCCGCGCCTGGATGACCGACTCCCCCGCCGCCGATCGCCACTTCCTGCAGGGTGTGCGCCGCCTGACCAACATCCATGCTCGCTCCATGGAGAAGTACCTCCGCCCCCTCGACCCCGAGATCTTCAACCACCCCTGGATCTACGCCGTGGAGGTCGGTTACTGGCACCTCAACCCGGAAGAAGCCGCCCACATGCGCGAATACCTCCTGCGCGGCGGCTTCCTCGTGGTCGACGATTTTCACGGCGCCTACGAGTGGGAAGGCTTCTTCGAATCCATGCAGCGCGTGTTTCCCGACCGGCCCATCGTCGAAATTGAACCCACCGACGCCGTGTTCCACGTGCTGTACGACGTCGATCAAAAGGTCCAGATCCCCGGCATTCAGTACCTCCGCTCGGGCAACACGTTTGAAAAGGACGGCGTCACCCCCCACTGGCGCGGCATCTACGACGACCAAGGCCGCCTCCTAGTCGCCATCAACTTCAACATGGACCTGGGCGATGCCTGGGAGCATGCCGACCTCCCCCAATACCCCGAGCACTGGACCGCCCTCGCCTACCGCTTCGGCATCAATTATATTATCTACGCCATGACCCACTAGGCCCCCGATGTTCGAATTCCTCTTCAAGTACTCCCCCACCGTGTTCCGCAAAGGGGAATTTGTGTTCCTCACCGGCTGGCCCCTGTGGCTGCTGGTGGCGCTGGTCGCCGGCGCCGCGGCCGGCCTCGCCTGGCACCTGGCCCACAGCCCTAAGTCGTCCCACGTGGCGCTGGTCCGCCGCGTCTTGGTTTGCGTCTGCCAGACCATCCTGCTCGCCGTTCTCCTTACCCTGCTGTGGCACCCCGTCATGCGCGTAGCCACCCTGCGGCCGCAGCAGAACGTGGTCGCCATCCTGGTCGACACCTCGCGCAGCATGGCCATCAAGGAAAGCCCGGACACCCGCCTCGACAAGGTCCAAGCCAGCCTCAACTCCGGACTCCTCAAGAAAATCCAGGATCGCTTCCAGGTCCGCCTCTACACCTTCTCCTCCGAGCCCAACCGTATTGATAACGCCGCCCAACTCACCCCGGCCGGCAACGCCACCCGCCTGGGCGGCTCCCTGGCCGGTGTCCTGCGCGAGACCTCCACGCTCCCGCTGGGCGCGGTGGTGGTCTTCTCCGATGGCGCCGACAACACCGGCGGCCTCGACCGCGCCGTCCTCGCCGAGATCCGCCAGAAGCACATCCCCATCCACACTATTGGTATTGGCCGTACCGAGATCCCGCGCGACCTCGAAATCGCCGACGTCACTCTGCCCGCCCGCGCCCTCCCCGGCTCCCGCCTCTCCGCCCGGGTCCAGCTCCGCCACAACGGACTCTCCGGCCAGAGGGCCCACCTCTCCATTCGCGACGGCGGCCGTATCCTCGCCGCCCGCGACGTCACCCTCGGCCCCCAATCTCTCCAGACCGAAGAGATGCTCTTCCTCTCCGGCGAACCCGGCACACGCAAGCTCACCATCGCCGTCGACCCCTTGCCCGGCGAGGAAGTCACCGGCAACAACCTGCTCACCCGCATCGTCCAGGTCACCGCCGGCCGCCGCCGCATCCTCTACATCGAAGGCGAGCCCCGCTGGGAGTTCAAGTTCATCCGCCGCGCCGCCGACGAAGACCAGTCGGTGCAACTGGTCAGCCTCCTGCGCACCTCCGCCAACAAGTTCTACCGCCAGGGCGTGGACGACGCCAAGCAGCTCGCGGAGGGCTTCCCCACCACCGCCGCCGAGCTGTTTCAGTTTGAAGGCCTGGTCATCGGCACCATCGAAGCCAACTTCTTCAGCGCCGCGCAGCAAGACCTGATCAAGGAATTTGTCAACCGCCGCGGCGGCTCGGTACTGTTCCTGGGCGGCCGCAAGTCGTTCACCGAAGGCGGCTGGCAAGCCTCGCCGCTGGCCGAGGTGCTGCCCGTGCGGCTGGGCACTCAGACGGGGGTCTTCCACCGCCGTCCGGTAAAGGCGTCGCTCACCCCCCAGGGCCGCGAGTCGCTGCTGTGCCGTCTGGAAGAGGACTCCGACAAGAGCGCCGCCCGCTGGGCCAAGCTGCCCGACCTGGCCGACTACCAGCTCACCGGCGAGCTCAAGCCCGGCGCCGTGGCGCTGCTCAACGCACAGCTTCCAGGCTCCAAGGACATCCCGCTCCTGGTGGTCCAGAACTACGGTCGCGGCCGCTCCTTGATCTTCGCCACCGGCGGCTCCTGGCGCTGGCGCATGCGCCTGGACCACAAGGACACCACGCACCCCACCTTCTGGCAGCAACTCCTGCGCTCCCTGGTCGCCAATACGCCTAGCCCGCTCACCCTCACCTCGGACCGCGTCATCTACTCGGACGACGATCACGTGCGCCTCCGCGCCGAAGTACGTACCAAGACCTACGAACCCGCCTCCAACGCCTCCCTGGCCGCCACCCTCCTGGACGAAGCCGGCCGTCTCACCAGGTTCGAGATGCATCCTTCCCCCGACCAGGAAGGCATCTACGAGGCCGAGATCGCCGCCGCCAAACCCGGGTCCTACCAGGTGGAGGTAACCGCCCACCGCACCGACGAGCAGCTCGGCCGCGACACCCTGGTGTTCCACCGCGAAGACGGTATCGCCGAAAACTTCCACCCCCAGCAAAACCGCGAGCTACTCGAGAAGATCGCCGCCGAAACCGGCGGCCGCTACTGGCGCCTGGAAGACGTGGCCAAGCTCCCCGCCGAGATCAGCTTCTCGGAAGCCGGGATCACCACGCGCGAAACCATGGACCTCTGGGACATGCCCGCCGTCTTCATCCTGCTCCTCCTCGTCCTCTCCACCGAATGGCTTCTCCGCCGGATGTGGGGCGCCGTATGACCCTAGCCCTGCTGCTCGCCCTGGTCGCCCCCTCGCCCCAGTCGCCCGCTCGCCACGTCGCCCCCGCGCCGACCGCGCACTTCGTGATTGTCGGCGGTCTGGGCGGCGAGCCCGACTACGAACAGCGCTTCTCCACCTACGCCAACGACCTGGAAAAGATCGCCCGCACCCTGTCGCCCGACGTCACAGTCCTGGCGGGCAAAGCGGCCACGCGCGAAGCCCTCCAAGCCACCTTCGACAAGCTGGCCAAGACCGCCGCCCCCGACGACTCGCTGGCCGTCTTCCTGGTCGGCCACGGCACCTACGACAGTACCAACTACAAATTCAATATCCCCGGCCCCGACCCCACCGCCCAGGACCTCCGGGCCTGGCTGGACCGCGTTCCCGCCAGCCGCCAGCTCGTCGTGGTGGCCACCTCCAGCTCGGGCGCAGCCATCGACGCTCTCCAGAAGGACACGCGCGTGGTCGTCACCGCCACGCGCACGGGTGGCGAGCGCAATGCGGTCGTCTTCGCCCGCTACTGGGTGGAAGCCCTGCGCGATCCGGCCGCCGACGCCGACAAGAACGAAACCATCTCGGCCCTGGAAGCCTTCCGCTACGCGGAGGAAAAGGTGAAGCGCTTTTACACGGACCAGAAGCGCATCGCCACCGAACACCCGCGCCTGGAGGGCAAGCTGGCGTCGAGCTTCGTCCTGGCCCGGCTCGGCCAGGCCGCCGCCGCGGCCAACGATCCCGCCCGCCGCAAGCTCCTCTCGCAGCGCGAAGCTCTGGAAACCCAAATCGACGCCCTGAAATTCCGCAAGTCCGCGCTACCCGGCGATCAATACAAGAAGGAGCTCGAGCGGCTCCTCATCGAACTAGCCAAGATCCAGGAGGCCATCGAAGCCAAGTGATCCTCCTCGCCGCCATCGCCCTTTTCGCCCAGGCGCCTCAGTCGCCCCCTCGCTCCAGTCGCTCCCTCGCCCCCTCGCCCCTTCGCCTCCTCGTCCTCGCCCCGTCGCCCCAGTCGCCCCCTCGCCCCCTGGCCTCCTGCCTGGACCATTACAACCACGGCCGCCAGGCCGAAGCGCGCCGCTGCTACCTGGACGCCGCCCGCGCCACCTCCGACGCCCGCGTCCAGGCTGAGATCTCCTGGAAACTGGGCGACCTCAAGCGCGCCAATGACCAGTTCCGCGCCGCCATCGCCCAATTCCCCAAGGACCCCGAGGCGCGCGTCGCCTGGGGCCGCCTGTTTCTCGCCGCCCACCAGAACTCCGACGCCGCCCAGCTCTTCAAGGAAGCCCTCGAGCTGGACCCTAAACTCCCCGCCGCCCACCTGGGCATCGCCCTGGCCGCCGCCGACCAATTCGAGGGCGCCGCTGCCGAAAAGGCCCACGAGGCCCTCAAGCTCGACCCCGAGCTCACCGCCGCCCACACCCTGCTGGCCGCCCTGGCCCTGGAAGAAGACGATCCCCAGAAGGCCAACGAACACCTCGACCGCGCCCTGGCCACCAAGGGCCTGCCTCTGGAAGCCTACGCCCTGAAAGCCGCCCTCGATCTTCTGGCCGGCCGCTCGAACTCCCCCTGGATCCAGAAGGCCCTCGACTACAATCCCCGCTACGGCGAGGTCTATTCGATACCCGCCCACTTCTTCGACATAACCCGCCGCTACCAGGAAGCCGCCGACCTCTACCGTAAGGCCGTGGAGCTCAACCCCGAGCTCTGGGACGCTCACGCCCAGCTCGGCATCAATCTCTGGCGCCTGGCCGACGAGGCCGGCGCCCGCCGCCACCTCACCGCCTCCCATAACGGCGACCCCTTTTCCAAAATCACCACCAACTCCCTCAACCTGCTGGACAGCCTCAAGCGTTTCCAAACCTTTCCCGCGCCGCGCCTGGTCCTGAAGCTGCATCAGAAGGAATCCGACCTCATCCGCCCCTACTTCGAGGAGCTGGCCTTAAAGGCCATCAATACCTATACCAAGAAGTACAACTTCACCCCCGCCCGGCCCGTCCAGATCGAGGTCTACCCCGACCACGAGGACTTCGCCGTCCGCACCATGGGCATGCCCGGCCTGGGCGCCCTGGGCGTCACCTTCGGCTATGTCATAGCTATGGATAGCCCCTCCGGACGCCCCCCCGGAGCGTTCCACTGGGGCTCCACGCTGTGGCACGAGATGTCGCACGTCTTCGTCCTGGAAATGACGGCCCACAAGGCTCCCCGGTGGCTTTCCGAGGGCATCGCCGTGTATGAGGAGCTGGTAGCCTCCGAAGGCTGGGGCGACCGCCTTACCCCCGACGTGATCAAGGCCGTCAAGGACAAGAAGCTCCTCCCCATCACCGAGCTCGACCGCGGCTTTGTCCGCCCCAAATATCCGTCGCAGGTACCCGTATCTTACTGGCAGGCGGGGACGATCTGCGAGCTTATCGCCGAGAAGTGGGGTTTCCCCAAGCTGCTGGAAATGCTGCGGGCCTACTCCGCCGGCCAGACCACCGAGCAAATCGTCCGCGAGCAGCTTCAGATGGCCCCGGCGGACTTCGACAAGCTCTTGCAGGATCACATTCAGACCCGCATCGGGAAAGTGGTAGCATCTTTTGATTCGGAGTGGCGCAAGTCGATGGAGACCACCCTCAAGCTGGCCAAGGACAAGAAGTTCACCGAGCTGATCGAGCCCGGGCAGCGCGCCCGCGATCTCTACCCCGATTATGTAGAATCCGGCAACCCTTACGAGCTCCTGGCCGAAGCCCATCTGGCTGCCGGCAACAAAGCCGCCGCCGCCCGCGAGCTGGAGCAATACCGCCTCCACGGCGGCAAATCGCCCAAGGCTCTGAAACAACTGGCGTCCTTTTTCACGGACCTGAACCAGCCCGACAAAGCCCGCGTCGTGCTGGAGCAGATCCTGTGGATTCGCCCCGGCGACGAAGAGCTGCACACGCGTCTGGGCAATCTCCTCCTCGATGCCCGCCAGCCTCAGCGCGCCATCCGCGAGTTCAACTCCCTCCTGTCCCTGAAATCCCTGGACCCCGCTGCCGCCCACTACAACCTGGCCCGAGCCTACCACCAGCTCAGCGACAAGGAAAAGACGCGCGAGCATCTTCTAACGGCCCTGGAAGCCGCCCCCGGCTACCGGCCGGCCCAAAAACTTCTCCTCGAGATCAACCGCTAATGTCCACTACCTCCGTTGAAGCCACCGATTACCGCGAACTGGTCAGCCGTTTCCGCGACACCCAGGTCCGCATCCGCGAGCAGGTCCACAAGATCATCG
>JBGOUV010000436.1:0-5419 GCA_041477815.1 Terriglobia bacterium
ATCCCTCCGGTTGGGGCTCGACTTTCAGGTGAGAAAAGATGTAGCCGGCGATCTCGAAATCGCGCGGCTCTTTGATGGCGTGCTCGGTGATCCACGAGATGGAAGCGCCGCCCTCGAGCATCTCCTCGGTGAACACGGTGGCGGTTCGGATCGAGCCGATCGGGGTGTGGTACTCGATCACCGTTTCGCGCCCGCGGCGCAGCACGCGGCGGTCTACGCCTTCGAGCGTCGCGCGATAGGAAAAAACCGGCAGATTGTAGATGCCGAGGGCGCGGTCGAGCATGTCGGTTTCGCGAGCGCAAGCGGTGAAGTCGGGCACCACGGAGTAGCAACCCACACCTAGACGGTCCGCTATCTCCAATAAGCTCAGGCCGTGTAACTCCGCCGGAAGTGTTCCGCTCCGCAGCCGCGCCCGATGCCAGAATTCTAGACGCGGCACCCAGGGCAAGCGGTCGGGAATATCGCCGCGAATGGCGGCTTGGATCCTTTCACGATCGGTCATGATTATTTCCTGGTATATCGTACCGCGATAGGCGCAGAATAACTCAAGATCTATGAGCGACAGCGCCTCGCAGCAGGACCGGCTCGCCTGGATGGTGGTGCTGCTGCTGTTCGCGGGATCCGTGCTGAATTACGTGGATCGCGCCGTGCTCGGCGTGGTGATGCCGCAGGTTCGCCGAAACCTCTCATTGACCAACGCCGATTACGGTCTGGCGGTCAACGCGTTTCTCGTCCTGTACATGATTTTCTACATCGTGGGTGGCAGGGTAGCCGATCGGCTGGGGTGCCGCCGCACATTCTTGTTGACGATTGTCTTCTGGTCGGTCGCCAACATGCTGCACGCGCTGGCGCAGGGATTGCGCAGCCTGTGTTTCTTCCGGGCGCTGCTGGGCGCTGGAGAGGGCGGTTACTATCCGACCGCCATGCGGGGCGCGGCGGAATGGTTCCCTCCTGAAAACCGCGCCAAGGCGGTGGGCCTGTTCCTGTGCGGCCTGAGCGTGGGCGCGCTGCTCACGCCGCCGATCGTGGCGTGGATCACCACCCGGTACGGCTGGAGGGCTTCGTTTCTGGCGACGGGAGCGCTGGGCCTGCTGCTCGTGCCGCCGTGGCTCCTGCTGCACCGGCGCATCGCGCAGATCTACGGCCAGCGGGACCCGGCGCCCGCCTGCCGGCAGGAGGCCGGCAGCGACTCTCTCCCGGAGCAGGAGCTCTCACTCGCCGAGGTGCTGCGGCGGCGGAAATACTGGTGCGTGCTGGCGGCCCGCGCGATGACAGACAGCGCCTGGTACTTCTATTTATTCTGGATGCCTGGCTATTTTCAAGAGGTACGCGGGTTCGACCTCCAGATGGTGGGCCGCTGGCTGTGGATCCCGTATTTCACCGCCGACTTGGGCGCCCTGGCCGGCGCGTGGACCTCGAGCGCGCTGATCCAGCGCGGGTTCAGCCTGAACCGCGGACGCAAGAGCGTGCTGATCCCTTCGGCCATGCTGGGGGCGCTGGGCGGGTGCGCTCATTTTGTGACGACGCCATTTCTGGCTCTCACGGTAATCAGCGTGGCTCTGTTCGGGCATCTGTCGTGGTCCTCCAACATTCACACCGTGATCACGGAGATCACGCCGCGGAAGCACCTGGCCGTCCTTTACGGGATCACGGGGGCCGCGGGAACATTGATGGGGGCCATCTCGCAGCCGCTCATCGGCCGCGTGGTGGACCGGGCGGGTTACGCCCCGGCGTTCGTGGGCACGGGCGCAGCTTATCTACTGGCAATTACTTTGCTGCTGAGCGCCGGCAGGATCGAGCCGATGCGGCGCGCTACCCTCCATCAAACTCCCGCACCGCCTTGACCATTGCCACGATATTCTCGACGGGCGTCTGCGCCTGGATGTTGTGGACGGCGTTGAAGACGAAACCGCCGTGGCGGGAGAAGATTTCGCACCGCTCGAGCACCTGCCGGCGGACCTGCTCGGGCGTCCCGAAGGACAGCACCTGCTGCGTGTCCACGCCGCCGCCCCAGAAGGTCAGACGGTCGCCGTAAGCCGACTTCAGATGTTGTGGGTCCATCCCGGCCGCCGAGCATTGCACGGGATTGAGAATCTCGAAGCCGCATTCGATGAAGGACGGGATGAACTTCTCCACCGCCCCGCAGGAATGCTTGAAAGTCTTCCAGGTGGTGTGGGTGTGAATCCAGTCATTCACCCGCAGGTAATACGGCATATAGAGCTCGCGGAACGTAGCGACCGAGCAGAACGAGGATGTCTGGGTGCCGAAATCGGTGCCGCAGATATTGACCACATCGACCAGGTCGCCGATCGCGGCATGGATTCGCCCGAGGTTCGCGAGAGCGATCTCGCACTGCAGCTCAAAAACCTGGTGCACGTAATCCCGGCGGGCCCGGGTCGAGATGTACCACTCTGCGATGTCGCGAATACCTTTGGGGTGCTTGAGGCCCACGGCGGGAATGACGCCGATGTCGCCGAAGGCCGTGCCGCCGAAGCTGGCCACCACGGCCCTTCCGGTGGCCCGGGCGGCGCGGGCGGAGGTAGCCAGCCAATCCAGGTCCGCCTCCGAAATCGGGCCGAATTCCTCGACGTTGTCGGCGGGGTTCAGGCGCTCTTCGTCCATCGGTTCCTGCCGGATGATGGCGTCGAAGAAGTAGCCGCCTTGGGGCATTCTGCCGCTGGGAGGGGCCGTGAGATCGCCCTCGGGGTAAATCAGAATGTCGCCCTTCTCATCGCGCGTGGTGCGGAAGCCTTCGCCGACGAGAACCTCCAAACCGTCCTCCATCCGCCAGGTCTTCCAGTTCTCGTTCGGGAAGCCGTAGCGCGTTTTGCGGCGGACCAGGCCCTCGGTGTCGACGCCCATCGCCGGCTTCAACTCTTCGTCGATCTCGCCCAGCATCTGGCCGGGATCGAGAACCTTCACCGGGCGTCTTTCCAGGCCATAATAGTCGCGCAGGGCGGCGACGCAGCTCACGTGAATGCTGGTGACAAACGTGCCACCGCAATCGACCGGCAGGCGGTCCGCCAGCCGGTGGTGGAGCGCTGTCAGGACCCTCTCACGGCTGGTCATTGCTTCTCCAGTATCACTAAGTACACGCTTCCAGAAGTACGCTCACGTCTTCCGAGGACCTCGTGGCCATCGACAGCCCGCGCGCCGGCCACTCGGCCGTATCACGCCCTATCCGTGCCAGTAGATCCGGACGCGGCAAGTCCGGACAGGTGCGACTGGCCAGTGCCGTCGGCATACGCCATGAGAGCCGGAGCGCCCTGCGGGCGCCCGGCTGAAGAAGAGGGGAGGCTGGTCAGGGCGAGACGTAACCGCTGATTTCGCAAGGAGATACCGAGCGCAAATTTGCGCTCGGCGGAAAATGGGCGCCGCCCGGTGGGAAACGCCCTACCCGTAGATTTGATGTGGTGGGAGGTGTTGGTCCTATCCCACATACGTTAGCGAACTTCTGAAGTGGAGTACTAAGGAAGAATCTTCCGGAGCCACATAGTCCACCAATGAAACTGCTGCCAACGCGGCGTGTGTGTGCCGTCGCAGTGTTAGACTAGCACCGCGCAGGAGGAACTACATCTATGGGCACTCGAGCGGCTGGCTGGCTGCTGGCGGAAGGGAGGAGGGTTCCATGAACGGCCGCCAAAGGGTGCTGGCTGCTCTGCGGCGCGAGCCGGTGGATCGGGCTCCGGTTTGCAATCCGACCTCGGTCGCCACCCTGGAGCTGATGGACCTCAGCGAAGCGCCGTTCCCGGAGGCGAACCGGGTTCCGGAACGGATGGCCCGTCTTGCTGCGACCGGCCACACGGAGTTAGGGTTCGACTCCATCATGCCGGTGTTCTCGGTGATCCAGGAGTCCTCGGCGCTGGGGTGCCGGATCGAGTGGGGCGAAAAAGATAACTGGCCCACGGTCCGGATGCGGGAGCCTATCTGGCAGCACCCCGACGACATCCGGATTCCTGCCAACCTCCTCACCCACGGCGATACGCAATGCGTTCTGAAGGCCATCACGCTCCTGAAAAAGCAGTTCGGCAGCGAGGCGGCGATCATCGGCAAGACCATGGGGCCCTGGACGCTCTCCTATCACTGCTTCGGCCTGGAGGACTTCCTGTTGATGACGGTGGACGATCCCGGACAGGCGAAGCTCTGCCTGGACAGGCTGAAGGAGGTTACGGTCCAGTTTGGGCTGGCGCAGATCGAGGCGGGAGCCGATGCGCTCACGCTCCCGGACCACGCCACCGGTGACCTGGTCAGCGGCCAGTACTACAAGCGTTTCTTGCTGGACCTGCACGCCGAATTTCGGGAACGGCTCCCGGAGCCGATCATCCTGCACATTTGCGGCCGGACGCTCGATCGCATGGACTACATTGCCCAGACCGGTGTGGCGGCGTTTCATTTCGATTCGAGGAACGACCCCGTCGAGAGCGTGAAGGTGGTGAGAGACCGGCTTTCGCTCGTGGGCAGCATCAACAACCCGGTGACTCTGCTATCGAGGGGACCGGCGGAGGTTCGCCAGGAGGTGTTCCGCAACCTCGACGCCGGGGTGCGCCTGATTGGTCCGGAGTGCGCCGTGCCGCTCCAGACCCCTGTCGAGAATCTTAAGGAGATTCCTCGCGCTGTCGTCGAGTTTCGCCAGGCTCGCGCCGGATGACCACGGGGAGGGAATCCCTCTGCTCGGCGCCCTCGGCTACATCGCCGCCTTCACGCACAAATCAGACCTTTTTTATCTCCTGTTTGCCGAGTCGTGAAGATAGATCTTGAAGTTCTGGGAATTCGTGGTGCACCATGGAATGTAAGTCATGTCAGAGGGTTGACACCCGGGGAGGGTGCGGTGTATGTTCGACTTGCCCGGGAGTCCAAAATGGAAATTCCGGGTAGTACCAATGAGCGCCCCTGGCAATGCGCCGGAAAGCGCCGGGAAAGTGCGCCTCCCGGTTTTCGCCCAAGGAGGAATCGATGTCTACAGCTCTCGTTCTCAGTGGCGGCGACACCGGTGGCGACTTCGAAGTCGGCGCTGTGCGCTGCCTGTACAACCGCGGCATCCGTCCCCAACTGATTGCCGGCTCCTCGGTCGGCGCCATCAACGCCGCCACGCTCGCACAGGGCGACAGCGGGCTCGATCAACTGGAGCAGATCTGGCGGAGCCTGCGCGAAGACTCCGACATGTACTTGAACGAACCCTGGCTGGACGGACTGGAACCCAAGCTACGGAACCTCTTCCGCCTGGAGATCGCCCGCCTTTTGATCGACGCCGCCTGGCTGACGGGACATTTCCTGCCCTCAGCGGTTACTTTCTCCGCCATGAGATTGCCCGGATTCCCGTTGAAAGTGGCGGCTCCCCCAGTACCCAGTCTATGAGGCTTTCTTCCGCTGCACAACCTCCTTTCTTTGGGGTGTAAGGATTTCGAGTTGCTGTACCAGG
>JBGOUV010000455.1:0-4961 GCA_041477815.1 Terriglobia bacterium
AGGGAATCATCCACCGGGACCTGAAACCGGCCAACGTGAAGGTCCGGCCGGATGGCTCGGTGAAGGTGCTGGATTTTGGCTTGGCCAAGGCTCTCGATGACGACGCCACGGCCGGCGACCCGCGCCACTCCCCAACCCTGAGCATCGCCGCCACGCGTGTCGGGGTGATCCTGGGCACGGCCGCCTACATGTCGCCCGAACAGGCGAAGGGCAAGCCGGTGGATCGCCGCGCCGATATCTGGGCCTTCGGCGTCGTGCTGCTGGAGATGCTGACGGGACGGAGAATGTACTCCGGCGAGACGGCGGCCGAGACGCTCGCCTTCGTGATGACGAAGGACCCCACCTTCGACGCGTTGCCCGCCGAGACGCCGGCGGGGGTCCGCAGGCTGCTGCGGCGGTGCCTCGACAAGGACCCCAAGCGCCGCTTGCAGGCCATCGGCGAAGCGCGCGTGGCGATCGAGGAGACGCTCAGCGGCGCAGTTCCGGAGGCGGCGCCGCCCGCTCCGGTTGCCCTCGCGCCTCCGCCGCCGTCCCGCCCGGTGGCGTGGATGGCTATCGCGGGAGCCGCCGCGCTTGCCGCCCTGGCACTGGCGGTCGTCCATTTTCGGGAGGCGCCGCCGAAGGCGTCCGCCGTGCGTTTCTTCGTAGCCCCAACGGAGAAGACCAGCCTGCGGCCCTGGGACTTCCCGGTCGTTTCCCCCAACGGCGAATACCTCGCCTTTGCCGCCGTCCCCGTCGGCCAGCAAACCAGTACCCTGTGGGTTCGCCCGCTCCAGTCCCTGACCGCCCAGAGCCTTCCCGGCACCGAGGGAGCCAGCACGCCGTTCTGGTCGCCCGACAGCCGGTCGATCGGCTTCTGGGCCCAGGGAAAGCTGAAGAAAGTAGAGGTTTCCGGGGGCCCTCCGCAAACGCTGTGCGATGCCGGCTTCCTGGTGGGTGGAGCCTGGGGCCGGGATGGCGCCATTCTTTTTGCCACTTTCCCCACCGGCCCACTCCGCCGGGTGGCGGCGGCGGGCGGAGAGGCTAAGCCGGCCACGACACTCGACTCTTCCCGCCAGGAAACCTTGCACTCGCGGCCTGCCTTCCTGCCCGATGGCCGCCACTTTCTGTATCACGCTGCGGCCACCCAGGCGGAGAACAGCGGCGTCCATGTCGGCTCGCTGGACTCCAAAGATACCCGGCGCCTCCTGGCCGGCGCCAGTAATGCGATTTTTGCCGCGGCCGCCTCGGGGCAGGGTTATCTGCTCTTCGCGCGCGGCGACCCGTTAATGGCCCAGCCCTTTGATGCGAAGAAGCTCGAACTCTCCGGCGAGGCCTTTCCGATCGCCGAACGGGTGACCGGAAACCTGCCGGGGGCGGCTTTCTCGGTCTCCGAAAACGGCGTCCTGGCGTATCAAAGCGGCGGCGGGACCAACACCACACAGCTTGTTTGGTTCGATCGCAGCGGCAAGCGGTTGGAACCGGTCGGCCCGCCCGGCGATTATTCCAATCCCGCACTCTCCCCGGATGAAAAGAAGCTCGCGGTGGGCCGCACGGATCCGGCCGCTAAGACTCGCGATCTCTGGATTTTCGACCTGACGCGGGGCACCGCCTCGCGGCTGACCTTTGACCCGGCCGACGACCTGAACCCCACCTGGTCGCCCGACGGCTCCCGCATTGCGTTCGCTTCCGACCGGAAGGGCCCCCGGAACATCTATCAGAAGCTGGCCGCCGGTACGGGAGAGGAGGAGCTGTTGTTCGAGTCGCCCGAGCGCAAGAGCGTGGAAGACTGGTCGGCGGATGGGCGATTCCTCCTCTACAACGTCGGGGGCGCCTCGAAGACCAGGGACGATCTGTGGGTTCTGCCCCTCACCGGCGATCGCAAGCCGTCGCCCCTGGTGATGACGCCTTTCAACGATAACCAGGGCCAGATCTCTCCCGACGGCCGCTGGCTGGCGTATCGTTCCGCGGAATCGGGCAAGTATGAGGTGTATGTGCAGACGTTTCCGCCGTCCGGCGGCAAGTGGCAGATCTCCACCGCGGGCGGCGAAGAGCCCCGCTGGCGTCGCGACGGCAAGGAACTGTTCTATGTCGCCGCGGAGAAACTCATGGCCGTAGCGGTAAAGGCGGCAGGATCGAGTTTCGAGGCCGGCATTCCCAAGGAACTTTTTGAAGCGCCCCTGGTGAGGGCCAGCCACCGGAATCGTTACCTCGCCGCGTCGAACGGCCAGCGCTTTATCGTCAACATGACCGTGGAGCAGACGACGGTTTCGCCCTTCACTGTGGTCCTGAACTGGCTGGCGGCGGTGAAGAAGTGAGTCTCCGGCGCCTTATTCACGAGTGACGGCATAGACTCCGGTGAGTACTAGAATGCCGCCTGCGAGTAATGTCACACGCAGGGGCTCGCCAAAGAAAAACGAGCTGAGCGCGATGCCGGTGATGGGGACCAGGAAGGCGAACATCGACAGCGTCCCGGCGGCGTGGCGCTTCAGCAATTGGGCCCAGACGATGAAACAGATGCCGGCAACGACCACGCCCTGGTAGGAGATCGCGGCGACGGCCTGCCTGGTGACGCGGCCGTAAGCGGGAGGCTCGCTGGCTGCGGCAATGGCGAGAAAGAGCGGTACGGACCCGGCCATCTGCCAGACCACGGTGCGCGTGGGCTCGATGCGCTGCACCAGCCAGCGAGTATAAACCTGGCGTACGCCGAGCAGCACCGCGGAGAGGATCAGCAGCGCGTTGCCGGTCAGGGGGTGGGGCGCCAGTCTCGAGACGCCTTGGCCAAAGGTGAGCACCGCCATGCCCGCTAGCGCGAGCGTGAGGCCGAGAGCGCGGGCGCCGTTGAGCGGTCTTTCCATGCCCGGAAGGAAATGACCTGCGAGATTGGCGAAGACCGCGTAGCAGTTGAGGATGACCACGCCGAACGCGGGCGAGGTCATCGCCGTACCGGAGTTGAGCAGGCCGATCTGTGTGGTGAAGAGCACGCTAAGGACGAAAAGCGGCCAGCCTTCCCCCTTCGCCGGCCGGAGGGCCACACCGCGATGCAGCGCCCAAGCGGTCACAATGACCACGCCCACCGCCATGCGCCAGAACGCGCTCCAGAGCGGCGGCACGCTATCGACCCCGATGCGAATGGAGACGAGATTGCCGCCCCAGAGCACGGAGACAAGAATGGCGAGGGCGACGGTTCGCGGGGAGAGAGGTTCGATGGGCGCGGAGGTGGAGCGCAAGAACTATTGTCGCGTGGCGGGGCACGTCAGCGAGGTAAACATCATAACTTGAGACGGTAGCGCCCCTGCCTGGACGAACGAGAATCGGGACGCACCGCCAGAGGACGCCGAGGCCGCCGAGGGAACAGACGGGGTTTCTGTGCCACCTCTGGGTTCTCTGCGGCGAGTCCCCAGCTTGAGCCCTTCCTACCGGGCCGGACCGAGGTTCTCGTACCACTTTAAGTTATTGGTGCCGCCGCCGATCAGCACCATATCCAGCCGCCCGTCGCCGTTGATGTCCGCGACCGCGCAGCCGGAGCCGGACATGCCCTGGGGATCGACGGTCTGGTGCTCCCACTTGGCGCCTTTGTCGTCCTGGGCGTAGAAGACGTGGACGGAGCCGGGCTTGCCGCGGGCGCGGTCGCCGGCGACGATGTCGTCGCGGCCGTCACCGTTGAAATCGCCGACGCAGACCTCGTGGCCCTCCACCAGCTCGGTGAAGAGGACCTTGCGCACCCAGCGATGGGAGGAGTCCTCGGTGTAGAACACCACTTCGTTGCCGTGCCAGGGCTCGACGGAGGCCAGGAAACGGCGTCCGGGGAGCCGGCCCAGGCGGACGTCGCTGGCGCCGGCCCGGGGGGCCGCTTCCTCGTGGCCCTTCGAGAGAAGCTGGTTTTCCCAGCGGATCTTGTCGCCGCTGCCCCGGGCCGTGTGGAGCTTGATGCCGTCGAAGCTGGCGGTGAGGAGTTGCTCGCGCTTGCCGGGCTCCCATTGCACGGTGCGCAGCCGGTGGAGGACGCCGTGGATCTGATCGTCGATGACGCGGCGTTTCCAGTCGGAGGCGTGGTAGTAGACCAGGGTGACCAGATCCTGGTCGTAGGTGGGGGCGAGACCCTTGGGGCCGATGAGAGGGGCGTTGATGAGCTCCTTCTTGCCGTCCCCGTCGATGTCGGCCCAGCCGATGTGGTGCGACGTGATGAGGGCGTCGATCTTGCGCGCCTTCCACGGTTGGCGGGGATCGCCCTGGTGCTCCAGGACCCACACCAGTCCCTGGCTCTTGGCCGCCACCATGCTGAACTCGGTTTCGAAGGCCACCTCCGGGATGCCGTCGCCGTCCAGGTCATAGGCGGCCAGGTTGACCAGGCCGTTCTGGTCCGTGATCATGACGTGGCGCTCCCAGGTGGGGTTCTCGTACCAGGCCAGCTCGGTCAGGCGGCTGGTGAGGCCGATGACGTCCGGACGGCCGTCCTTGTTGATGTCGGTGACCAGGACGGCGTAGCCGCCGGGCATCTTGGATTCAATGACGTGGTCGCGAAACTGGACCTGCGCGGCCAGGGAGATGGACACAAGCAGAAGAGTGGCTCGCCTCATGCCGAACTATAATGCTACAGGATGAAGATCAAAACAACTGTGGTGGGAAGTTATCCGGTCCCGCAATGGCTCTACGGGAACCCGTCGCGAGTGGCTCTGCGGGACGCCGTGATGGTGGTGCTGAAGACCCAGGAGCTGGCCGGGCTGGACGTGGTGGCCGACGGGGAGCTGAACCGCTTCGACCCCAGCCACCCGGAAACCAACGGGATGATCGATTATTTTACAAGCCGCCTGTCGGGGGTCGAGACGCGGTACTCCATCTCGGATCTGGAGGCGTTCCGGTCCGACGAGGGGATGAGCTTTCGGAAGGCTCCGGCGGGGATTGTGACCGGAGAGGTGGGGGAAGGGGTGCTGAACCTGCCGGCGGACTACGAGTTCACGGCCGGTCTGACCGCCTCGCCG
>JBGOUV010000328.1:0-7868 GCA_041477815.1 Terriglobia bacterium
GGCGCGCGTCCCGCGCCCGGCACCCCTCCCCCCTTCTAACCGCACCGAGGGACCCGACCATCTCATAGGGACCCAGGCGGGTGTCTTACCATCCGCCCATTCACCGTCAAAGTAGCGCCCACGGGGTCGGCCGCCGCATAGGCGATGGTCAGGACCACCGTCACGCGCCGCGGCCACCCTTGTTCCGGATACACGGTCCACGACCCGCTCACCCCGGCTACCGCCCGCTCCAGCAGCACCCTGTCCCCATACCGCACCAACACCACCAAATACGCCTCTACCGGCGACTGCGCCTCGACCTCCAGCCGGCCCCGCCGCAGCCTCTCCAGCTTCACTCTGTACTTTGGCGTGGTATCGGAATCCTCCCGCGCTCCCTCCGCCACCCACCGGCGGATCAGCGCCGCCTGCTCCGCCCGGAGCGGCGGCGCCCCGAGTGGCATCCGCCGCGCCTCTCCCCGCCGGCCTTCCACAAACTGCACCAGCGGGCTCCGCTCCGGGTCCCCGTTCACCAGCGCCGGACCCAGGTTTCCGCCCTGTGCCAGTCCGGCGTAACTCCTCGTATCGAGCCCCGGTCCTTCATGGCACCGGTGGCAGTGGAACGCCAATATCGGAGCGATGTCGCGGCTGTAGCTCACCGGCGCCTGCCCCGCCGCCATCGCCAGCAACAGTGCTATCATCAGCCGTATGTTATCAGCCCTGCTGGCTCTCTCTCTCCTTCCCGCCCCGAGCGCGCTGGAGCGCCGCCTCTACGTGTCCGACAAGTCCGGGGTCAGCATCTACGACATCGACCACGGCCACAAGCTCCTCCGCCGCATCGACCTCCCCGGCACCGGCGCATACAAGGGCATCGGCGCGAGCGTCCCTCTGGGGCTGCTCTACCTGACCTCCAACGTCGAGGACGACCTCCTCGCCGTGGACCTCGCCACCGAAAAGGTCGTCTGGCGCAAAAAACTCGGCAAGTACGCCGACAGCTTTTACCTCACCCCGGACGGCCAGAAGCTGTGGGTCCCCTACCGCGACGAGATCTCGTGGCGCGTGGTTCGCGCCTCCAACGGCGAGGTCCTGGGACAGGTCGACACCGAGCGCGGCAAGAACTACGATAAGGACGCCATCGGCTCCATTGGTCCTCACAATACCTGGATCAACCCGGCCGGCACCCGCGCCTATCTGGAGGTGCTCACCGTCCCCTACGTCTACATCGCCGACACCGCCACCAACAAGGTCCTGGGCAAGGTGGGTCCCTTTAGCAAGGGCATCCGGCCCTTCATCGTGACCGATGATGAAAAGTACCTATTCGCCAACGTCGACGCCTTGCTCGGCTTCGAAGTGGCGGCGGTCAAGGACGGCGAAAAATGGGGCGGCAGGATGCTTCACCGCGTGGAAGCCAAAACGCCTCCCGAGCGCCTCCAGCAGATCCCCAATCCGCCGGCCCGCAAGCCTCACAGCACCCCCAGCCACGGCATCAACCTCCGTCCCGACCAGAAAGAGGTGTGGGTGGTCGATGGCGTCTACGGCTATGTCTATGCGTATGACGTGACTGTAATGCCGCCCAAGCAGGTGGCCAGCGTCCCGCTATTCGCGAAACCCGAGGAGCGGCCTCACCCGGGCTGGATTTCGTTCTCCATCGACGGCCGCTACGCCTATCCGGACGGGGGCGCCGTGATCGACACCCGTACGAAGAAGGTGGCGGCGCGCATCCCCACCAGCGAGAAACTCGTCGAAATTGATTTCTTGGACGGGAAACCGGTCAAGGCCGGGCATCGCTAACAACGCGGGTTTCTCCTTCGACCATCTCGAGCCGGATAGGGGCCTCGCCGGAGTGCTCGGCGATGAGACCGGCCAGGCGGGCGGAGTGGGTGGTGACCCAAAGCTGCGACGAGCGGGCGGCGGCGGCGATGAGACGTGCCAGAGGGTCCAGCAGGTCGGGATGGATGCTCGTCTCCGGTTCGTTGAAGGCCAGCAAGGCCGGGGGGCGGGGACTCAGCAGCGCGGCGACCAGGCAAAGGTAACGCAGGGTGCCGTCGGACAGTTCGGCGGTCTGGAGAGGCCGCAGGATACCAGGCATATGCAGGCCGATGCGGAACTGGGCCGCGGCGGCCTCGATCGCCAGCGAGGCGCCAGGAAACGCCCGCTGGACGGCGTCATCGAGGGCGGCGCCATTACCGATCTCACGAATGGTGGCCAGGGCGGCGGCCAGATCGCCGCCGTCGTGGGCCAGGACCGGCGTGCGGACGCCGATCTGAGGCTGGCGGAGTGGGGAGCCCGGGTCGGTGCGAAAATGATGGTAGAAGCGCCACTGGCGCATCTCGGAGCACAGAGCGGAAAGTTCCGGGTAGAGCTGGGGCTCGCGAATCTGGGAGAGTACCGACTCCGACAGCAGGAGTTGCAGAGGGTAGGCGACCATACGCCCCTCGGCGTTGCGAACGAAGGTAGTAGCATCGTGGCGGTCGAGCAGAGTGGTGCTGCGACTGCGCTCAGGTCCGTGCCAGACATACTCTTCCTTCACCTCTGGGTCGAAGGCAAAATCATGGGATCCGCCGGGGGCCGGCACGCCGCACTCGAGCTGGTGGGAGAACTGGCCAGTGGCGACGGCGAGGATCACACGGACCGGCTCCTTCTTACTGAAGCGACGCCGAGGTCCGGCCCAGAGGACCGAGGGCATGCCGCCCTCTTCGGCGATGGCGCGGGCGAAGCCGCCCTCCGCCGCCTTGGCCAGCAGGAATACGGCGTTGTACAGGTTGCTCTTGCCGCAACCGTTGGGGCCGGTGAGGACGTTGACGGGCCGCAGAGAAAGGCGGAGCCGGCGGATGGACCGATACCCGATGACGGTGAGGTTGTGGATGGCCACGGGGATTCTCAGGGTAGCACTTGCCACCGCTCCCTCACGGTCGCGGCTCGCCGAGCGGGGACACCTGTTTAGCCACTCCGTACACGTAGGCTACACGCATATGTTTGTCGCCACCGGTGTAGTCCATCACGCGCCAGGTGTCGCCGGGCTCGCTCAGCCCGCGGTTCAGGAGGCCCACCCCTAAAGCGAACGTGATCTGGGTTTCAGTCATGCCTGGTTCGATGCGGCGCTCCTCAATCTTCCTCCACGCTTCCGGGGACCAGTCCGGGTACACCTCGTGCGGGTCCTTGATGAGGAAGATCTCGTCGAGGAAGAACTGGTCGCGGGCCGAGACAGCCAGGGCGCAGGGGCGTCCGCCGCGATCGAATTCCAGCCAGACCTGCCTATTACGCTCGAAGGCACGGCGGGGCAGCACCCGTTCCATGGGGCCAAGGGTGTCGGGACCGGGGGTGCAGACGTTGCGGTATCCTTCGCGGACCCACAGGGGTTTACCGACCCAGGCACGGACGTCAGCCAGGCTGCGCACGAAAGACTTAGGCGGATACACCCAGTAGTCGGGGCTCAGTGGTTTCGGCCCGGCCTTTTGGCGGGCGGGACCGCCGGGCTGGAAGGAGCGCTCGACGAAGACCATCACCACGTAGAAGGCGGCCAGGATCAGCCCGGTGATCAGGACTCGCTGGGTGTTGCGCTGCCAGCCGGGGCGGGGATCGAAGTCACTTCTCTGCCACATGGAGCACCGCGATGCCGCCGGTGAGCGGCCAGAATTGCACGTTGCGAAAGCCGGTCTCGCGCAGGCGGGCGGCCAGTTCGGCGGGGCCGAAGAATTTCTCGACCGACTGCTGGAGGTAGCGGTAGGCGTGGCCGGCGCCGGAGATGGCGTCCCCCAGCCGGGGGAGGAGGTGGCGGAAGTAGAAGGTGTAGAGGGACCCGAGGAGGCGGCCGCGCGGTTGGGAGAACTCCAGTATGGCCAGCAGACCGCCGGGACGCAGCAGGCGGTACATCTCAGCCAAGCCATTCCGATAATTGGCGAGGTTGCGCAGACCGAAGGCGATGGTGATCAGGTCGAAGCTGGCGTCGGGCAGGGGAAGAGCCAGGGCGTCGGCTTCGAGCAAACGCGCGCCGGCGCCGAGCTTGACGCGGGCGGCCGCGAGCATGGGATGGCAGAAGTCGGCGCCGTAGACGGGCCGGCCGTGGGCGCGGTGGAGCGCCGCCAGCAAGTCGCCGGTGCCGCAGCAGAGGTCGAGGACGCGGGCCTCCGGACGGCCGAGAACGTGGCCCACGCGGGCGACCGTGAAACGTCGCCAGTAGCGGTCGACCTGAAAGGAGAGCAGGTGGTTCAGCAGGTCGTAGCGGGGGGCCACGCGCGCGAACATCTGGCGGACGTAGCGGGCGGCGGCCGCTTCGTCACCGGGCCGTACTCCCGCCGGGGTGGTTCCCTGGCTCATGCGCAGGCCGCGAGAGCTTGCTCGGCGGCGGCGCGGACCAGGGCCGGGTCGAGACCGGACAGGATGCGGGTATGGCCAATGCGGTCTGGTAAGACAAAGTGAACCTTGCCGCCGATGGTCTTCTTATCGCTGCCCAGCCGCGCCAGCAAGGCGTCCGCGTGAACAGCGGCGAGGCTGGGAATCGGGCCGTAGGCGGCGACCAGGGTGCGGATGGCGGCACTATCGGCGGCGCCGAGGACGCCGGCCATCTCGGCGAGCAGCGTAGCGGCCTGCATACCGAAAGCGACCGCCTCGCCGTGCAGGAGACAACCGTAGTTGGTCTCGGCTTCCAGGGCGTGGCCCAGGGTGTGCCCGAAGTTGAGGATGCGGCGCCGGTCGCCCTCGCGCTCGTCCGCCGAGACGACCTCCGCCTTGATCCGGACCGACTCGGCGATGAGGGCGTCGACCACTTCGGGGACGCGGTTTCTAACGTCGTCGCCGCGCCTGAGCAGCAGGTCGAACAGCGACGGGCTGGCAATGACGCCGCACTTGATGACCTCGTAGAGGCCGGCGCGATACTCGCGGTCGGGCAGGGTGTCGAGGGCGGCCGGATCGATGAGGACGAGGCGGGGCTGGTGGAAAGCGCCGACCAGGTTCTTGCCCTCGGCCAGGTTGACGCCGGTCTTGCCGCCGATGGCCGCGTCTACCTGGGCCAGCAAGGTAGTGGGGACCTGGACCACGTCGACGCCGCGCATGTACACCGCGGCGAGGAAGCCCCCCACGTCGGTGACCACGCCGCCGCCGCAGGCGAGAACCAGGCTGGAGCGGTCCGCGCCGGCGGCGAGCAGTTGGTCGGCCAGGGACTCCAGAGTAGCCAGGCGCTTGTGCTCCTCGCCATCGGGCATCTCCAGCTTTACGAAGGGAAGGCCGGTCAACCCTTGCTCCAGCCGCGCTCCCTGGGCGCGCCAGACCGGGCCGGTGGTGAGTACGAACCAGCGCCGCCCGCGCGTGAGGTCGGGGAGGTGTTCGGCGACCCGTTCCATCGAGCCACGGTCGACCACTACGTCGTAGCTGAGGTGCGGGAGGCGAACGGTGATGCGGGGCATAGAGGTTCCATGATAGCTTACGGCAGCAATTCACCACAAAGACACGAAGACACTAAGAACACCAAGAAAACCAGGATTTCTTTGTGTCTTCGTGTCTTTGTGGTGAATTGCGCCCCTGCCTACTCCCGCTTCGGCCACACCAGCGACAACACCACCGCCCCCCCAATCACCCCGGCGATGATCCCCAGCGAGATGCCGATGGGAAATTTGCCCCCGTATAGCCCGTTCAGCAACGTCATCTTCAGCCCCACGAAAATCAGCACCACCGACAACCCGTACTTCAGCAAGTGGAATTTGTCCATGGCGCTGGCCAGGAGGAAGTAGAGAGCGCGCAGGCCGAGGATGGCGCAGATATTGGAGGTGAAGACGATCAGGGGCTCACGGGTGAGGGCGAAGATGGCGGGCACCGAGTCGACGGCGAAGACGATGTCGGTGGCCTCCAGAAACAGCAGGGCCACGAACAGGGGCGTGGCGTGGGGGACGCGCTTCAGGCGCACGAAAAACTTCTGGCCGTGCATCTCGGCGCTGACCGGGACAAAGCGGCGAAACAGCCGGATGAGGAAGTTCCTTTCGGGATGGACTTCCTCGTCGGGGGCGAACATCATGCGGATGCCGGTGAGGATCAGGAACGCCCCGAAACCGAGCACTACCCAGTGATACTGCATCAGAAAGGCGCCGGTGGCGATGAACAGGGCCCGAAAGATCAACGCGCCCAGAATGCCGTAGAAGAGCACCCGGTGCTGGTGGAGAGCGGCAATTCCAAAGTAACGGAAGACCACCACGAAAACGAAGATGTTGTCGACCGAGAGCGAGTACTCGACGATGTAGCCGGTCAGGAACTCGAGCGCCACCTGGCGGGCGGCGGCGGGCGCCTGGAAGTTCGCGATGGCGGCGAGCCGCGGGTCCTGCGGAAACTTCCAGAGAGCGTAATGGTAGAGCAGGAAGTTGATCACCAGGGAGAGGGAGATCCAGGCGGCGCTCCAAGCCGCGGCCTCGCGGAACGATACGACGTGAGCCGTGCGGTGGAAGATCCCGAGGTCCACGGTGAGCACGATCAGGACGAGAACGGTGAACACTCCGTACAGCCACACGTACTCGGAGAAGGGGAATAGGGCAACGTGCATGAAGCTTCCATGATAGCCTGATCGCTTATGACCGAGATGTGGAGCCGCCGCGAACTCCTCGGCGCTCTGGGCGGCGCTGCGGTGTTACCGGCCCAAACGGCGCGGCCGCCCAATGTCCTGATCCTCTACACCGACGATCAGGGCAGCGGCGACCTGGGCTGCTACGGGGCCACCGACGTCAAGACGCCGCACCTGGACGCCCTGGCCGCCTCCGGGGCCCGGTTCACCAATTTCTATTCGGCGGCGCCGGTGTGCTCACCCTCGCGGGCCGCGTTGCTGACGGGCCGGTACCCGTTGCGGTGCGGGGTGCCGGAGATCGTGCGGTCGGCGGCCAACGTAGTGGGACTCAAAGGGAGCGAGATCACCCTGGCCGAGGTGCTGCAGGAGCGCGGCTATCAGACGGGAATCGCCGGCAAGTGGCACCTGGGGTCAGCGCCGGAGAGCCGTCCGAACGCGCAGGGCTTTCAGGACTTCTTCGGGTTCCTCTCCGGGTGCGTCGATTACTACTCCCACATCTTTTATTGGGGCGGCGGAGCGGATCCCTTTCACGACCTGTGGCGCAACCAAACGGAAATCTGGGAGAACGGCGGCTATCTGACCGAGCTGATCACGCGGGAAGCCCGGCGGTTCCTCACCGAGCATCGCAACCGCCCGTTCTTCCTCTACGTCCCCTACAATGCACCCCATTACCCCATGCACGCGCCCCAGCCGTACCTCGACCGTTTCCCCGGACTGGACCGGGAGCGGCAAGTGCACGCCGCCATGATCGCGGCGGTCGACGACGGCATCGGTGAGATTCTGGGACTGCTCGATCAGTATGGACTGCGCAATAATACCATCGTGTACTTCCAGAGCGACAATGGAGCGACCATCGAGACCCGGGCGGGACGCGGTGGCAGGAACACGCCGTACCGCGGGTTCAAGTTCAGTCTGTTCGAGGGCGGGATCCGGATGCCGGCTTTGCTGAGCTGGCCGGGGACCATCCCGGCCGGAGGGGTGATCCGGGAACCGGCCATCGCCATGGATATCTTCACTACCATGATCCGGGCGGCGGGGGCGCGGATCCCGGACGACCGGAAGATCGACGGCCGCGATATTCTGCCGGTGGCGACCGAGGGCCGGAAGTCGCCGCACGACATGCTATTCTGGACACAGGGTGGCCAGACCGCGGTTCGCCGCGACCGTTGGAAGCTCGTCCGGAATGGCATCCTGGGTCCGGGACCCGAGAACCGCCTGCAGGGCGACGACGCCGTGTTCCTGGCCGATCTCGCGGCGGACCCCGGAGAGACGGTAAATCTCAGCCGGCGGCAGCCGCAGGTGGCGGCCGAGCTGGGCGCGGAAATCGAGAAGTGGCTGGCCGACGTGA
>JBGOUV010000210.1:0-11932 GCA_041477815.1 Terriglobia bacterium
CGGCAGGTCACTTTTAAGCCCTTGACCGTCGTCGTCCCGGCGATCAGCCGCACCACCGTCTCATAGTCGCGCAACGGCTCGCCGCGCCAGTTGGACGAGATGAAGGAAAACAGCCGGTGCTCCACCTTGTTCCATTTACTTCAAAGCTGGATTCGACCAGACCGGACAGCCCACAGAGTCGCTGACCGGTCAGGTGCATTGTACCCCACCGTGCATGCGGATGCTCTCTGCTTCCGGCTGGTCGGGAATCCAAAACTGGCTGCCGAGGCCGGCGTCTGATCCTGGATGATGAGGTCCTCCCTGGTCGCCCAGCGTGAAGCCGGCGAGGCCTACATTCGCAGCCAGGCCGGCGAGGGCTGGTCCCAACTGCCGGCGCAGTACGACGACGGCGGCTACACTGGCGCCAACCTGGACCGGTCGGCCGTGAAACGCCTCCTTGTCGATATCGTGGCCGGCAAGGTCGACTGCGTGGTGGTCTACAAGGTGGACCGACTCAGTCGCTCGATTCGGGACTTCGCCAGGATGATGGAAGTTCGAGCAGCAGGGTGTCAGCTTCGTGTCCGTTACCCAGAAGTTCAACACCACCACCTCGCTGGGACGCCCGTAAGTTGTTCAAAAAAAACATGATTTCCGAACGCCTTGGTCCGGCCATTTGGTAGAGGTTCGAAATCGCGGGTGAGGTGTCCTTTTCTAGGAAACCCAACAAAAGGAGGCCCTGGGGCGGGGCACGTGATGCTGTTGCCGGATGCGCCGTATACGGTGGCGCGGGTGACGGGGTGAGTTATCGCGCCCGGCGGCGCGCCCGCCACAGATAGAACGACCCCAGGGCCAGGGCCGCCAGAGCCGGCAGCAGCACCATCGAGCCGAGAACATACGCGGTGGGGATGGAAGGGAATCAAGCTTGTCGGGTAGAAGGCGGCGTCAGGGGAGGTGTCCGAGGGTGTCCGAGGGCGTCCGATGGACGGGTTGACATTTGGGCCCGCGTGGTCTATAAGAAATCCTCGGAATTACATAACCATACCTAAACTGGAGGGAGGGGCCATGAAACGGACCATCGCGTTGTTTGCGTCGGTGCTGGTGGCGCTGTCGGCCGTGCCGGCCTTCGCCGGAGCCATCCGGGACCTGCCGGGGTTCAAAGCTAAGAGTCTGGGCCCTGCGGACGAGGAGGGCGAACTCAGTGACATCGGGTTCCCGGTCAACTTCTTCGGCCGGACCTACACGCGGCTGTGGGTCAACAACAACGGCGCGCTGACCCTGGCCGAGCGCCTCTTTGGGTGGCATCCGCAAAAGATGAGCGGTAGTAATCGCGAGATCATCGCCCCGTTCCTGGCCGACGTCGACACCCGCCTCCTCGGTTCTCAATATGTGACCTACGGCCGGGACACCATCAACGGCCGCAATGCTTTCGCCGCCGACTACATCAAGGTCTCCTATTATTACCGTGGGACGGTGGCCGGGTCGCTGAACAGCTTCCAGGTCATCCTGATCGAGCGCACCGACACCGGACCGGGCAACTTCGACATCGAGCTCAATTACGACCAGATCAAGTGGGAGTCCGGGCAGGAGAACGGGGGCGGGATGGCGGGCATCGGAGGGGAGACCGCCGTCATCGGCTACTCCGCCGGCCTGGGCGCCGATAGCGGGAAGTTTTACGACCTGCCGGGATCCTTGGTCCCGGGGTCTTTCCTCGACTCGGGCACGCGGCCCCTCATACGCAACAGCCTCAACAGCGCCGTGCTGGGGCGGTACGTCTTCGCCTTCCGCAACGGAAACGCCAACCCGACGCCGGGGGCGCCGGCAATCACTACCGCTTCGCCCTTGCCGGGGGCGAGCGTAGGGGCGGCCTACACCCAGACCCTGGTGGTAGCGGGAGGCGTGCCGCCGTACACGCTCTCGCTGACCGGGGGAAGCACGCTGCCGGCGGGGCTGACCTTGGACCCGGCGACGGGAGTGATCAGCGGGACGCCCGCGGCGGCGGGGACGGCGAGCTGGACGATGCAGGTGACCGACAGCATCGAGCAGACCGCGAACAAGGCGTTTGCCTTGACCATTGCCGCCGGCGGGGGTATCGGGCCGGGTCCGACGCCGGTGGCGATTACGACCTCGCTGTTGCCCGACGCGACCGTAGGGGCGCCCTACAGCCAGACGCTGGGGGGCAGCGGGGGGGCGCCACCGTATAATTGGGCGATCTCGTCGGGCTTGCTGCCGCCGGGGTTGGCCCTGCAAACCAGCCGGGGCGAGATCAGCGGGACTCCCACCGCCGCCGGATTGTTCACTTTCACGGCGTGGTTGAGGGACTCGGGCCAGGGGAGCCAGGAGAGAACGCTGAGCATCCGGGTGAATGCCGCGGCCAACAGTCCTCGGATCAATACAGGTGGAGTAGTAGGCGGGGGGCTGGGTCCGCCGCGGGTGGCGCAGATTTCGTCCAATGCCATCGTCAGCATCTTCGGCGAGAACTTCGCTCCCGCCGGGACGGTGGCGCTGGCGGGAAATGCAGACCTGGTGGGCGGCCGGCTGCCGACGCGCTTCGGCGGCCTGTGCGTGGAGATCGGCTCGCAGCGGGCGTCGATCTTTCATGTCTTCGCCAACCAGATCAACGTGCAGGTTCCGAGCCTGTCGGGCGGCGGCGCGGTGGCGGTGCAGGTGCTGCGCAATTGCGGCGCTTCCGATGAGACCCGCAGCAACGCGGAGACGGTAACACTGCAGGCGGCGACGCCCGAGTTCTTCTACTTCGCGCGGAACCCGGACGGGCGCAACCCGATTGTCGCGATCAACGCGGCCACCGGGGCCCTGGTGGGAACGCCGGGGCTGCTGCCCGGCGCCAACTTCGCTCCGGCGCGACCCAGCGACGCGGTGGCGCTTTTTGCCACCGGTTTCGGCAGGACCAGTCCCTCCTTCGCGGCCGGCGAGCTGCCCAGCGCGATTGCCTATACGGTGGAGAACCCCACGGTGCTGCTGGGGGACCGGATCCTGCAGAGCCGCGAAGTGATCTACGCCGGTGTGGCGCCGTTCCTGGCCGGGGTCTACCAGCTCAACCTGCTGATCCCGCCCGACCTGCCCGATGGGGACTACCAGGTGACCATCGTGCTGGGAGCGTTCTCTTCGCCTCGGGGGGGGTTCATCAGCGTCCGGCGGTGACAACAGCCACCAGTCTCTGGTATAGTCTGAAACCATGTTCACCTTGATGAGGTCCGGCGGGCGGTGTGCGGCGCTGGCAATGGCGGGTGTGCTGGCGCTGCAGGCGGCGCGGCCGTTGCAGGAGAATCCGAAGCTGCGGATCGTGATCCTGGAGGGCGAGGGAGCGATCAACCGGGTGGAGCAGCGGACGGCGCGGGAAGTGATCGTGCAGATCGAGGATGAAAACAACAAACCAGTGGCGGGGGCGATCGTGGTGTTCCTGTTGCCGGGGAACGGCGCGGGGGGGACGTTTGCGGAGGGGGGCGGGGTGTCGACCGTAACGACCAACGAGAAGGGACAAGCGTCGGCGCGGGTGCAGCCGAACAGCTCGATCGGGGAGTACGAGATCCGGGTGGAAGCGCAGTTCCAGGACCAGACGGCGAGGGCGGTGATCCACCAGGCGACCCAGGCGGCGCCGTCGCCGGCGGCGCCCTCGAAGGCGCCGGCTTCCGGTCCGGGGCCGGTGGCCAAGAAGGGGAGCTCGGCAAAGTGGATTGCCATTCTGGCTGTGGCGGGAGGCGGAGCAGCCGGGGCGGCGTTGGGGTTGGGGGGAGGCAGCAAGGGAGGCGGCGGAGGCGGGGGACCTACGCCCCAACCATCGACCCCGAACCCAAGCATCCGGATTACGGGGTCGACGGTGGGAGCTCCGTAGGGAGGATGGTCATGGCGAACAGGCTGGCTTGGGCAGCGATGGTGGCGGCAGCGGGCGCCTGGGCGCAAGAGGCGCGGGTGGAGGGACCGCTGCTGGGGTACGTGGTGGATTCGGGCGGCAGCTTGCGGACGCTGGCGGGAATGCCCGGGAGCAGCCTGCTGGGGCGTCCCTTGGATCTCGGGCTAACGCTCGAACGGGCGCAAGTGTCGCCGCAGCAGGACTACGCCCTAGCCGACGGAGGGGCGGCGACGGGAGTCGTGCTGGCGCGCTTGGGGAGAGAAGCGAGTCCGGTGGTGA
The DNA here is from genome assembly GCA_041477815.1 of Terriglobia bacterium. GTDB lineage: Bacteria > Acidobacteriota > Terriglobia > Bryobacterales > JACQDG01 > JBGOUV01. The sequence goes on from JBGOUV010000210.1 coordinate 4,127, forward strand.
TACCTGACGCGCCGACGGGCGTGCAGCGGATCGCACTGAGTCCGACGGGCGCGGCGGCCGCCCTTTACTACGAGGGTAAGATCCTGATCGTGGGCGGGCTGCGGGGGAGTCCGAGCGTGACGGGCCAAGTGGACGTGTCCGGCGTGGCCGGCCCGGTAGGGGCGATAGCGGTGCGGGACGACGGGAGCGCGGTCCTGGTGGCGGCCGGCGACGGAGTGTATTGGGGCACGCCGCCGGAGCCGGCACGGTTCCTGTTGGCGATGGGCAGGGTGGTGGCGATCGCGTTCCGGCCGGACAGCGGCGAGGCGGCGGTGGTGGACGGAGAGCGGAACCAGGTATACGCGATGCGGGACGGCGAACTGCTGCCGCTGGCGGGGGAGCGGGAGGGGGTGGCGGGGCCGGTGGCGGCGGCGTGGTCGGGGAATGGAAGCCGCCTTATCGTGGCGAACGGGACGGGACGCAGCGTCCTGGTGGTGGACCGCGAGGGCGGGGCGATCGGCGTGGTCCCGTGTGCGTGCGAGCCGGCGGGATTGCAGCGGCTGGCCGGGAACGCGGTGTTCCGGCTGACGGAGGCGTCGGGCGAGCCGATGTGGCTGTTCGACGGCGACGCGTTGGAGCCGCGGGTGGTGTTTGTGGTGGCCGCCGGGGAGGAGCAGTGAGCGTGCCGCGGGGGCAGTCGGGCGGGGGCCGAGAGGAGTCTCAACCCGGCAGGCAAAAGCCTGCGCCACGTGCCTAGCCGGTGCAGACGCTGACCTGCTGTGGTGGCTTGGCCGGCGCTTTTCCTTTTACTCTGACTTTTCCGCTGGGGGATCCGCGCCCGTTTGCCGTGGCGGTTACCTTGGCCGTCCTGGCGGCCCTGGTCGCCACGACGGCAGTGTTGCACTGGGGCGCCGGGGTTCGCGCCGTGTCGGCGGTGGGCCGCGCCGCGGAGCGACTGGCGCGGCGGCCGGTGCTGGCGGCGGTGACCTTGTCGCTCGGGGTCCTGGGGACTCGCGCGGCCCTCTTGCCAGTACTGAAAGTACCTGAACCGTCCATTACCGACGAGTTCAGCTACCTTTTGCTGGGAGATACCTTCGCTTCCGGGCGGATCACCAATCCCACGCACCCGCGCTGGGTCCACTTCGAGAGCATGTTCATTTTCCACGAACCCACCTATACGTCGGTCTACCCGGTGGCCCAGGGGCTGGTGCTGGCGTTCGGCCAGATACTGGGCCATCCCTGGATCGGGGTATGGCTGAGCGTGGGGGTCATGTGCGGGACCTTGTTCTGGATGCTCGCGGGATGGCTGCCGCCGCGGTGGGCGCTCTATGGGTCCACGCTGGCGGCGCTGCAATTCGGCCTCTCCAGCTACTGGATCAACAGCTATTGGGGCGGGGCGCCGGCGGCCATCGGGGGGGCGCTGGCGCTGGGGGCGCTACCGCGGGTGCGGCGGCGGGGGCTGGTCCGGGATGGACTGATGCTGGGGTTGGGCTGGGGGATATTGGCAAATGCCCGCCCCTACGAAGGGCTGGTGCTCGCGGTTGGGATCCTGGTGATCCTCGGCGCTGGCTTCCGCCGGTCGATGGTACGGGCGGTGGGAGCGGCCTGCCTGGTGCTCCTGGTGACCGGGGCGGCTATGGCCTACTGCTTCTGGCGCGTTACCGGGAGCCCGCTGCGGATGCCGTACCAGGTGGGAATCGAGGATCATGCCATCGCGCCGGCCTTTATCTGGCAGCCGCTGCGTCCGGAGCCGGCCTTTCGCCACGCGGCGGTCCGTGATTTTCACAGGACCCTGGTGCCGGCCCACCGCGACTACCGCACTCTGGGGGGAGCGCTGCAGTGGACCTGGTGGAAGATAGCGACGGTGGGAGCGGTGTATCTGGGGCCGCTGATGCTGCTGCCTGTCATCACGGTGCCTTGCCTGGTGCGGGACCGGCGGGTGCGGCCCTTGCTGGGGTTGGGGGCGCTGGGCCTGGGCGCCTCGTTTCTGGTGGTGCACTTCCAGCCGCACTACGCCGCGCCGCTTACCGGGCTCTTGTTCGCGCTGCTGGCCCAGGGGGTGAGGCGCCTGTGGGTATGGCAGCGCTGGGGCAATCCCATCGGCCGGTACCTGGTCCCGGCGTCGGTGCTGATCTGTCTGCTCACGCAGGTGCTCATCCTGGCGATGGGCAAACCGCGGGAGCCTTTTCGGTCTCCGGTGGAGGTGCGGCTGCGGCAGGAGGGAGGCCGCCACCTGGTGATCGTGCGGTACGCGAGCGATCACGACTTCTCCGGGCGCGACTGGGTGTACAATCGGGCCGACATCGATGCCTCGCCGATCGTGTGGGCGCGGGATATGGGGCCGGAGAAAAACGAGCCGCTGGTGGCGTATTACCCGGATCGGCGCGTCTGGCTGCTCGAGCCGGACGCCAAGCCGCTGCGATTATCGCCGTATGGATACCGTTGAGGTGGTTTCTATGATATGCTTGGCTTCTTTTTCGAGGCAGGTTTTCTATGGGTAAGGCTCTCGCTGGCAGGGGCTGGCACCGGCTGGTCAGGTGGCCGCTGGTGTGCGTGGTGCTGTTGCTGGGCACCGGCGCGTCGATCCTTCTGACGCAAGGCACCGGCACCTGCACCTATTACTTCCCGGGATTCGAGGGCCAAAGCGCTGTGATCGGGGGGGAGGGAGGCGATTTCACGCTCACGGTGGCGCTGCGCGAGGCCGGGCAGTACGGGTCCGGATACCAGACCTGCCCACTGGTAGTTCGCAGCACCGTCTCCTGGATCACCATCACCAACAGCCCGACCAGTTTCAATGTCAACGGTCAGGCCACGATCAGCTACCGGGTAGCCCCCAATACCGGGCCGGAGCGAACGGGGGACGGGGCCATTTCCGCAGGCCGTAGCGCGCCGGGGTATGGGTTTTCGGGGACCACTCTTACCATCATCCAGCGCGCCGGGGGGATCACGAGCATCACGCCGTCCTCGCTGCCGGCAGGGACGGTCAACCAGGACTACAGTCAGACGCTGACGGCGAACGGAGGCACGGCTCCCTACACCTGGTCGCTGGCCTCGGGAACGCTGCCGGCGGGGCTCAACCTGAGTCCGCAGGGGGTGCTGAGCGGACGGCCGACGGCGGCGGGATCGTCCACGTTTAACGTGCAGGTGGTCGACAACCTGCGACAGACGCGAACCCAGGTGTACACGCTCACGATCAACCCGCTGGTGCTGGCGATCACGACGGCGACGCTACCGAATGGTTCGGTGGGGACGGCGTATCCGTCCACTACTTTCGCGGCTTCGGGAGGGACGCCGCCGTACCGGCAGTGGGCGGTGACCGCCGGAACATTGCCGCCGGGCCTCGCTCTCAACAACAGCACCGGCGTCCTCACCGGCACTCCCAGCGCGAGCGGGAACTCCACGTTCACGGTGACGGTGGCCGACAGCGCCAATGGGGTGTCGAGCCGGCAATATACGATCCAGATTTCGGCGCCGGGTGCGAACGTGACCATCGGCGGGATCAGTGGGACGGTGGCGGCGCTGGCGCAGCCCACCGTGACGGTGAACCTGGACCAGGACTATCCCACGGACATCACCGGGACCCTGACTATGGCGTTCGCACCGAACGCGGTGGTTAATCCGACTGGAACCACCGACGCGCGGTTCTCCAATGGACAGCGCACCATTGACTTCACGGTCGCGCGAGGGAGCCGGCAAACGTCGGTAGGGGCTCAGACCGGAACGGTGGCCGGCCTGATTACGGTGTCGGTGACGCGGCTGCAGTCCGGAAGCGCCAACCTGACGCCGCCGGCCGCGGTGACGGCGACCATCGCAAGGGCGGCGCCGACGGCCACCAGTACGTGCCTGGCCCCGTCGGGGGCGGGGTTTGTGATTACGGTAAGCGGGTACTCCACGTCGCGGGAGGTGACCCGGGCGAACTTCCGGTTTACTGGCGCGGCGGGGGTAACGCTGGAGGGAGCCGCGCCGGTGGTGGCAGATGCGGAGACCACTTTTGGCAACTGGTTCCGGAGCACGCCGTCGTTCGTGCTGGGGAGCCAGTTCAAGCTGACGGTGAATTTCGCGGTGGACAATGGGAGCATCAACTCGATAGGCCAGGCGTTCGTGACGCTGGCGAACAATGCGGGCCCGGCGACCGAGCAGGCGGTGACGCGGCAGGCGAGTTGTCCGTAGCGCTGGGGAGGCGGGAGAGGAGTCCATGCAGCAGATAGGCCGATACGAGATCCTGGGGGAGCTCGGACGGGGCGGCATGGGCGTGGTGTACCTGGGCCGCGATCCGGCGATCGGGCGGCAGGTGGCCATTAAGACCATCCGGCTCCAGGACCTCGGCGACGCCGAGGAGAAACGGTGGCTGGAGCAACGGTTGCTGCGCGAGGCGCGGTCCGCGGGTATTCTGTCGCATCCGTACATTGTTACGGTGCACGATGTGGCGCAGGAGGGCGACTTGGCGTACATCGTGATGGAGTACGTCAAGGGAGCGACCCTGGAGCGGACGCTGCAAGAGGGCGAACCGCCGACCCGGGAGTTCGTGTTGAACACGCTGCGCCAGACGGCCATGGCGCTCGATTACGCGCACCGCAACGGCATCGTACACCGGGATATCAAGCCTTCTAATATTCTGATCCACCAGGACGGGCTTGCCAAGATCACGGACTTCGGGGTGGCCAAGATCATGACCACGCAGCAGATGACGCGGTCGGGGTCGATTCTGGGGACGCCGAATTACATGTCGCCGGAACAGTTGGCGGGCAAGAACGTGGACGGGCGGGCGGACCAGTTTTCGCTGGCGGGGATTGCGTACCTGATGCTGACGGGGGAGACGCCGTACACCGCGGACACGCTGCCGGCCCTGGTGTACAAGATCGTGCATGAGGATCCGGCGGCGCCGCAGACCTTGAACCCGACGCTGGGGGCGGCAGTGGGGGCGGTATTCCGCCAGGCGCTGGCGCGGGCCCCGGAGGGACGGTACGCGGCGTGCGCCGACTTCGCCCAGGCGCTGGAGGAGGCGCTGCGATCGGCGCCGGAATGGAAACCACTGTCGCGCCGGAAGCTGGGAACGCCCCGACCGGAGGGGCGGACGCCGGTCTCCGGGGTGGAGGAGGGAGCACCGACGGATACGGCAGGGACGACGCCGGTGGTGTGCCAGGCCTGCGATGCACGGTTGCCGTTTGGGGCGCGGTTCTGCCTGGTCTGCGGGAAGCCCGTGGGGGCGGAGGCCCCGACACCGGTTCCCAAGTCAGGCGCGCCATCGCCGGTGAGGAAGAGGCTGGTGACGAGCAGGACGTGGGAGAAGGAACTGGCGTCGGAAGAGGGCGAGGAGGCGGAAGAGCCTCGGTGGAGGTGGCCGGTCTGGGCGGCGGTGGTGGTGGCGATGGGGATGGCGTTGGGGCTGGTCTACTGGATTACGAGCAGCGGAGGGTCGCAACAAGACCGTACGGCGCAAGTAGTCGCGCCGCAGCCGGCCCCGGCTCCGCCGCCGCAGGAAGTGCGACCGGCGCCGGCTGAACCACCGGCCCCGGCGGCCGAGCAGCCGGCGGCGAAGTCAGCGGGCAAGGAAACAGCGGGGACGGCGCCCAGGCGGGAAGAGCGGGAGCCGGCGCCGCAGAAAGTGGTGAAGCCGTACATCCCGGCTACGGCGCGGGTGGAGAAGAAGGCGCTGCCGCCGCCGGCGGCGCAGGTGGCTCCCCCCGTGGAACTGCCTAGAGCGCCCCAGACGACTGCGGTACAGCAGGACACCGCGCCGCCGGCCAACCCTCCGGCGCCCGCGCCGCCGCCCTCCACACCGGTCGAGGCAGTCAAGCCTGCGGCGGGAGAGATCGTGTGGACGGGCACGCTGGAGCAGAACGACCCCCTCATCATTATCGGGCGGACGTCGTCGAGAGGGACGATGACCGGGGCGCTGCCGGAGATGCCGGTGAACGTGACCATCACACCAGCTACGGTGAGGGTGGATAAGTACCCGTATCCAGGGTCGGTGGTGCTGGTGAACAATGGCCCGCGGTTAACTACTATGCGGATACACTGGACGGCGAAGTAGCGGGTAAAGCGCTGCTGGGGCCGGCGGGGATCCAGAAGAGTTTCGGAGGGGTAAGGGCTCGGTGGAGGGGAACCTTCTACATCACGCACCGCCTGGACGAGCTGCGGGCTGTGGGCGGCCGGGTCACCGTGTTGGGTTCGTCAGACAGGCGCCCGGCGCCACCTTCCGAAGGATCCCTCGAAAACAGAATAGGTGCGTCCGCGCCGGGCAGTTTGCCGGCGTCGCGCGCGCGTGAAGGAGGAGGATGCACCCCGGCCCGTTGAGGAGACCCGTGGCGAACAGGCCGCTGGGGATTACACGGTGAGCGCTGGACGGCAGAGTTTGGGGACCTGGGCGAAACGCCACGCCCCCAATGCGGGGAGCCCCGCCGGCAGAGTCTGTGGGACTGAGCGCGTCCCCTGAGCTTGACGGCCCTCGCTACGACGGGACCACCAGGGACCAAGAGGTTGCGAAAACTTGGCGTGGAAAGGAGCGGGGGGGCGGCGAAGTGTATGAGAAAGCCCAGGGAGCCGGGGGCGACTTCCCGGTTGCCGTAAACCGGAGGAACCTTACCCACCATCTCGGGTGTCCCGAAGGGATGCGAGTGCGAAAGAAAACTCGTTGCGACTGAGCCGGAGCGGGCGTATACTGTGGCCAACCGGAATGCCCCAACGGGAATTCCGGATGCTTCAGTGTGCTGCGAGGTCAAAATGGAAATTTCGGTTTGCAGGCGGCGACCTGCTGGTTTGAGGATCTTTGTATCTGTCGCGCTCTCTTTTGTCGTGGTTTTCTTGCCCGCACCGGCGTTGAAGGCCGATGTAACGGGATCGATTCTGGGCACGGTAACGGACTCGAGTTCGGCGGTGCTGCCCGGCGTTGGAGTGGTAGCCACCAACCTCGATACCAATTTCACGCAGGGGGCACGCAGCGACGCCGCGGGCCAGTACCGCATCATGGCTCTTCCGGTCGGGAAGTACAAGGTCGAGGCGACTCTTTCGGGATTTCAGAAATTTCTGGCCACCGGAATCGAGCTGAGCGTAAATGAACAGAAGCGCGTGGACGTCACTTTGCAGGTGGGCAATGTAGAACAGCAGATCGAAGTCAGCGCCACCGCGGTGCAGGTGGAATCGACGAACAGCCAGTTGGGAGAAGTCGTTGACGAGAGAAAAGTCATCACGCTTCCCCTCAACGGCAGAAGCTATATCGACCTTCTGGGCCTGCAGCCCGGCGTGGTCCCCGGGAATTCGGGGGCCATGCGGCAAAACCGGCTGGTATCGGGCGGTCTGGCGCCCGGCAATATCTCGGTCAACGGGCAGCGCGAAACGGCCAACGCCTTTCTGGTCAACGGGGGCGACGTCAGTGAGGGCCGGAACCTGGGAGCCTCCATCATTCCAAACCTGGATTCGGTGGCCGAGTTTCGGCTGATTACCAATACCTTCGACGCCGAATACGGCCGCTTCAGCGGCGCGGTCATGAACGCCATTACCAAGGCGGGAAGCAACGGCTTCCACGGCACGGCCTTTGAATTCCTGCGGAACGACAAGCTCGACGCCAGAAACTTTTTCGACCCCGCCAAAGGCGTGTTCAAGCGGAACCAGTTCGGCTATGCAGTGGGCGGGCCGGCCCTCAAGAACAAGGTTTTCTGGTTCACCGACTACCAGGGCACCCGCGAAGTCCGCGGCATCTCGACCGGCCTGATACAGCTTCCCACGGTGGCGCAGCGCGAGGGAAACTTCGCCGGCCTGAACGCCTTTCGTGATGCCGCCGGCAACCCCGCCGGGGTAAAGGGACCTTATTGGGCGCAGGTGCTGTCC
>JBGOUV010000178.1:0-13372 GCA_041477815.1 Terriglobia bacterium
GTCCCGGGTGAGGTTACGCTGCGCTCGGTCCTCGACGCGCTGGAGGCCAGCTATCCGATGCTGCGCGGTACGATCCGCGACCACGTGACACAACACCGCCGGCCGTTCGTGCGGTTCTTCGCCTGCGAGCAGGATCTGTCCCATGAGTCGCCGGACACCCCGCTGCCCGAAGCGGTGGCGTCCGGGGCGGAGCCTTTCTTGATCGTAGGAGCCATCGCCGGGGGGTAGGAGAATACATGCAACCGGAGAAGAGTCCTCTGGGCCGGACGCGTCGTTAGCGGTCTAACTGTCTGTCCCTACTCGCCGACGCCGCTATAAAAGTGATGCAGGCGCCTCGAAGGCCCCCATACGATGGCCTGCTGGTTGTCGTAGCAGCTCGTGGCAAAGTGCCCTGGAGTCACGTGGTGCAAATTTGCACCACGGCAAGTCGTTGATTCTGCGGGGTTGAGATCCGGCAAATTTGCCGGGTCTTATTTCTGCCACGGGCTGATCGGGAAGGTCGCGGTTCTCAAGACCATTTGATGGTGTCGTTGGCAGATAGGGACCTGGCCGCGCCCCCGGCACTGGTCGATTGCTGTCGCGAACAGCCGCTGCAGCTTGCGCTCATCAATTAAGACCTCCGGACAGGCCGGAGGCTTGTCCTACCTCAGTCGCGAACAGCAGCGCCATGGCGCCACCTCGCGGGTCGCGTCCGAAGATGGCGGTGCGGTCGAGGTAGTCGCGCAGGCTGCGCTGTTTGCCGGTGCCGGTGCAGACGTCCACCAGGTCGCCGTTGGGGGCGACGCGGGTGCGGACGGCGTACCAGGCGCGGTCGATGAGGGGCTGGTAGCGGGCGCGGTCGAGCCAGCCGGATCGGACGCCGCGCAGCATGGCGAAGCCGATCATGCAGGTGGCGGTCAGCTCACGGTAGCTCTCGGGATGGTCGATGACCTCGTGCCAGGCGCCGGTGGGGTCCTGGTGAGGGGCCAGGGCCTGCATGTGGGCTTGGAAAGCCTGCAACATTTCGTCGCGGCCGGGATGGTGGGGGGGCAGGTCGGACAGGCTGAGGGCCAGGCCCAGGGCGGGGAAGCCGTTGCCGCGGCCCCAGGCGGTGGGGTCGAGCGGAGAGTGGCGGTGCAGGCCGTCGGAGCGGAGGTTCAAGCCGAGCATGAACTTCATGTGCCGGAGGCTCTGGTCGAAGTACTTGCGCTCGCCGGTCAGGCTTCCGGCCTGGGCCAGGATGGGACAGCCCATGAAGACGGCGTCGCTCATCTCGCTGTGCAGGGGCATGGAGGGCTTGGGATTGCCACGCTCGTCGAAACCGAGGTCGGCGGCGGCGCGGACCAGCTCGAGGTAGCGCGGTTTGGAGGTGAGGCGGGCCAGCTCTCCGAAGACCAGGTGACCGGAGAGGTGGCTGCCGGTCGGCTGCGAGGTGAGAGCCGATTTCTTCCCGCTGAAGTAGGGCTCCACAATACGCTCGATGTCGGCGACTTCGCCCAAGCGCAGGCGTCCGATCAGGGCGACGGCAGGGATGTAGACGGCCTGGTCCAGGTCGTGGCCGTAGACGGCGGCAAGCTGGCGGGCGACTTCGAGGGGCGTGCGGGCCAGGCGGCGCTGCATTTCGCGGCGGGCGGGTGAGGGGCCTCGGAAGCCGGACTTCTGGAGCGCGGCGAGCAGGGCCGGGAGGAAGTTCGGGTCTGCCTGGACCCGGAGGGCGGGGAGGCCGGCGCGTCCGAGCTGCGGGACCAGATCGGTCGAGGGCGGCAAGGGTTGGGCCTGGGGCAGAGACACGTTTGACGTATACCAGCCGCGGGGACCGCTGGACCGGACCTCCACGACCAGGTCCGGCGCGTGCATTCCGATCCAGCGCCAGAGATAGGCGGCTTCGGCGTGGGAGGCGCCGCCGTAGTAATCACCGGTGGGCGGGTAGACCGCCTCGGGCGCCGGGGAGGGGACCATCGAAAGAGCGAAGGACTTCTCGAAGCGCGGGGGCAGGGAGGGGGTGGCGCCCAGAATCAGGATCCGCGTTTTGGGGGTGTTGTAGTCGAGGTCGTCGGCGGTGAGGCGGCAGGCGATGGCGGAGCCGTCGGGCCGGACGCCCAGGGCCGACGTAATGGTCGCGACGGAGGCTAGAACCAGATAGAGCATCGCCCGGCATTATCCCCTATATTGGGGGGATGCGGAACATCTGGATCATGCTGCTGGCGGTTGCGGCTGCCTCGGGGCAGGATTGGCCGCAGTTTCTGGGTCCCACGCGGAACGGCGTCTACACCGGGGCGGCCGGGGGCGCCTGGCCGCCGGCGGTGGTGTGGAAGAAAGACGTGGGGGCCGGGTTCGCGGGGCCGGTGGTGGTGCAGGGCCGCCTGATCCTGTTTCACCGGTTAGGGAATCGCGAGACCGTGGAGTGCCTGGACGCGAAGACGGGGAAGCGCGTGTGGGTGTACGACTATCCGACCGGGTATCGGGACGACTTTGGTTTTGACGAAGGTCCGCGGGGAACGCCGGCAGTGGCGGAAGGGAAGGTCTACACGTTCGGGGCGGAGGGAGTGCTGCACTGCCTGGACTTCGCCACCGGCAAAAAGCTGTGGAGCGTGGAGACGCATCCGAAGTTCGGGGTGAAGAAGGGGTTCTTCGGGGCGGCGTGCTCGCCGCTGGTGGAGGGAGACGGGGTAGTGCTGAACATCGGGGGCAGCGGGGGGGTGGTTGCCTTTCACAAAGACACCGGGCAGGTGTTGTGGACGGCGACCAACGATGACGCCGGGTACTCGGCGCCCGTGGCGGTGACGATCGGCGGGGCGCGGCACGTGCTGTCGCTGACGCGGGCGGGGTTGGTGGACATCGATCCGGGCAACGGCAAGGTGCGGTTCCAGTTTCCGTGGCGGTCGCGCAGCCAGGCGTCGGTGAACGCGGCGGCGCCGGTGATGGTCGGGGAGAACCTGGTGCTGCTCTCGGCCAGCTATGGGACGGGCGCGGTGCTGCTGGAGATCCCATCGCGGAAGAAGTTGTGGTCCTCCGACGATGTGCTGTCGTGCCACTATGCAACCCCGGTGTTTCGGGAGGGGTACTTGTACGGGTTCCACGGGAGGCAGGAAGAGGGCCAGAGCCTGCGGTGCGTGGAGGCGAAGACGGGAAAGGTGGCGTGGAAACAGGATGGGTTCGGGGCGGGGACGGTGACCTTGGCGGGGGAGCGGCTGCTGGTGCTGCGGGAGAATGGGGAGCTGGTGGCGGCGCCGGCAACGCGCGAGGGATTCCGGCCGTCGGGGCGGGGCCGGATACTGAGCGGGGTGGTGCGGGCTTATCCGGCGCTGGCGGAGGGGTTGCTGTTCACGCGGAACGAAAATACATTGGTGGCGGTGCGGGTTCCGTAGCGGGGAGGCCCCTGACGGTCGCGGTTGCTCGGAAAATAGCCGTAAGCCATCGATTCCACGTGGGCAAATACAGCGGCGTTTTCATCATGGACGGTTGAACGGGGCCCGGTCCGGGGAGAGTTCGGCGCTCTTAATCTACGTAGTCCGGGCTGTCCTTTGGATAGGCCGGCCTAATCAGCTCGATCCCCACCGCGATTCCGCCCTGCCCCGCGTGGCAGTAGAGCACCCGTCCCAGACACTCCCAGGTTTCGCCGGTCAGCCGGACCATGTCGCCTGGGGCTACCCAGGCTGGCGCCCGCAACCGGACGCCGCTCTCGGTGACGTCCTCCACCTCTACGGTGGCGGTCCGGCCCCGTGACCCCTCGAACCAATGCAGGGTGCCGAGGCCGACTGCCGGAAGCCGGTCCTGCCGGCGCCGCTCGTGGGCCAGAAAACCGAGCTCGGCCAGGTAACGGTCATCCAATGCTTGGCAGGACTTCACAAACGCCCGACGGGGGGCCGGCCCCCAGGTCACCCAAACCGTCCGCCCCACTGCCGCCGGCTCAGCCAGATTCGCGCGAACTCCGTCTGCCGTGGCGAGCGCTTCGGCGTCCACGGTATGACGCTCTCCGGACGTTGTCAGCCACGAGATGGTGGTGCTTTTCGTTTCCATATAACCAGTGTACAGCCTGGGCCGCACCCGGACAATGACGATACGGTTCTAGCGGCCCTGGTACCGAAGTAACGATTACCGTTGCCCCGGTCCGCGCCGATTCTTCCGCCGCCGCAATCACTTCCAGGCTGCGATAGCCGTCCTCCAGGTTGGGACTCGGCCCCGGTTCCCAGCGCCACCACGTTTCTCCACACCCGCAGAGGCACCGCGCACCGTTCCCCGTGGGGCGGGCTTCCGCCCCGCCTCCGGCGGGCGGTTTTTCAAGCGGAATCCCCGATTTACAGCGCCCGCCGCTCCCTCACGGTCGCGGTGCGCTGCTCGCGAGACACATCGAGGGGCACCTCGCGGCGGGTCAGGCGGATATTGAGCGCGCGCTCGATCTTGTGGATCTCGCTGCGCTCGGACCGCGTTCCGAAGGTCGTGGCAGTTCCTCGGGCGCCGGCGCGGCCGGTGCGCCCGACGCGGTGGATGAAGTCCTCGGGCACGTGGGGCAGATCGTAGTTCACCACGTGGGCGATTCCTTCCACGTGAATGCCTCGGGCGGCGACGTCGGTGGCCACCAGGACGCGATACTGGCCTTCCTGGAATCCGCGCAACGCCTGGTTGCGCTGGCTCTGGGTGCGGTCGCCGTGAATGCGCGCGGCCTTCACGCCGCCGCCGGCGAGTTTTTTGGCCAGGCGGTCCGCTCCATGCTTGGTGCGCGCGAACACCAGGAAGGAGCCTTCCTCTTGTTGCAGCATCCGGTGGAGCAGTCCGAGCCGGCGATCCTGCTCTACCTCGTAGACATGCAGGCTGACCTGCTCGCAGGGTTTGGTGATGGATCCGATCTCCACGCGGACGGGGTTGCGGACGTGCGCGCCGATCACGTGCGCCACCGAGGATTCAATGGTGGCGGAGAAGCACATCGTCTGGCGCTCGGAGGGCATCGTCCCGATGATCATCTTGATGGCGGGCAGGAAGCCCATGTCGAGCATCCGGTCGGCTTCATCCAGAACCAGATGGCGCACGGAGCGGAGGTTCACCAGTTTGCGCTGGAGAAAGTCGCAGAGCCGTCCGGGCGTGGCGATGAGCACTTGCGCGCCCGCGCGGATAGCCTGTAATTGAGCGTGCTCGCTGAGCCCGCCCACGACGACGGCGGCGCGAATGCCGGAGCCGGCGGCCAGTTTCACGAACACTTCGTGGATCTGGATGGCCAACTCGCGGGTGGGGCTCAGAATGACGGCGCCGATGCCGCTCGCGAGCGGGGGCCGGGCCAGTGATTCGAGCAGGGGAAGGACAAAGGCAAGAGTCTTGCCGGTGCCGGTTTGCGCCGTGGCCACGACATCGCGGCCGGCGAGTGCTGGAGGGATGGCCTGCGCCTGCACGGGGGTCGGTTCGACGAACCCGTGCTGGGCGAGGTTGCTCTTCAGGACAGAGGACAAAGAGAGTTCAGAGAAGCTTTTCATTCAGTTTATTTTTGGGAGGAGAACCGACGGACCTACTACCGAAGGAAGCGGGTGTTGCGGATTAACCTCAGACATTCTCAGCATAGCACACTTTTGGTGGCAGTGTCGGGTGGCTCTGGCGGCCACGATCCGGCAAGTGATTGATTCCAAAACTACAGGCTCCGGACCTTGGCATGCATTTCCTGGGTTGGAGAACTGAAAATGAGCACCGAACGAAGGGCGTTTCAGGACGCGGTACGGTCGCAGCAGAGCCTGCTGGCCCCGCTGGAGCGGGTGTGCCTCACCTGGCTGGCGCGCCACACCCCGCGCCGGATTCACTCGGACCACCTGACCGCGCTGGGCCTGGTGGCCATGCTGCTCGCCGGACTCACCTATGCGGCCGCGCGCTGGTGGGCCCCGGCCCTGCTGGTGGTCAATGGGTGGATTGCAGTGAACTGGCTGGGCGACAGTCTGGACAGGACCCTGGCCCGGGTTCGTAACAAGCTGCGGCCCAGGTATGGATTCTACGTAGACCATATCGTCGACGCGTTCGGCAGCTTGTTCCTGGTCGCCGGTCTCGCGGTGTCGGGATACATGAGCGGGTGGGTCGCGCTCGGCCTGCTGCTCGGCTACTTCCCGCTGTCGATCGACGCCTACCTGGCCACCTACACGCTGGGCGCCTTCCATCTCTCCTTCTGGAAATTCAGCCCGACGGAGATGCGGATCCTGCTGGCGGTTGGAAATGCCGTGGCCTTCTTGCGACCGTACGCGCTCGGCGGCCGCTATCTCTTCTTCGACGTGGCCGGAAGCATTGCCCTCCTTTCGATGGGGGTGGTGCTGGTGATCTCGGTGGCGCGCCACACCCGGACGCTGTACCTGGCCGAGAGGATCCCATGAACGCCCGCCGGTGGTTCCGGCCGGCGTATTTGCCGCGCTGACCTTGCTGCTGGGCCCGCATTACCTGGTCGCGACGGCCCTCGCGGTGGAGATGGCGGTGCTGCATAACTTCTTCTGGCACCGCCGGTGGACTTGGGCCGACCGCCGCGATCCGGAGCACGACGTCAGTTGCTGCGGTTCCATTTGACCACCGGGGCGGCGTCCCTCGGCGGCAATCTATATCCTGACGCGATTGCTGGTGGGAGGGCTCCATGTCCCCCCCACCGGCCAGCCTGGTTACCGTGGTGGCGGGTCGCTCGATGGTCAACTTCGTGATGTCGGATCAGGTGGTATTCGGCGCGTGGCGCAGCCTTTAGGCTGCCGGGTCGAGACTCGACCCTTGTGTAGCGGCAAGTAGGCGCCTCGACACGAATGTCGACGCGGCAGGCACGAGTGCCTGCGCCGCGTCTGTTTTACGGACGCGGTTCGGCGGGCGGGGGCGTTACGCCGGGAGGGAGTTCCATGATTTTGATGTTGCGGAAGTGGATTTCCGCGCCTTCCGATTCCAGGCAGAGATAGCCCCTTTTCTGCGTCGAGCGGCTGATGCCGTTGACGAACTTGCCGTTCACTGCCAGCTTGATGACGCCGTCCACGGCCACGACGTCGTACGTGTTCCATTCCCCGCGCGCCAGGCAGCGATTTTCGATGGACATGCTTCTCTCGCCCCTCGGGTTGTCGGGAATGGTCTTCACTCCGTTCACGCCGAAGAGCTCCCCGTGCACGTAGGCCAGGGGCGGCATCTTGCCGTCCCGCATGTGCAGCTTGGGCCAGTCGAGCTCGAGCATCTGGACCTCTACGCCGTCCGGCAACCGGCTGCTCGGATTCGGAACGGCGTTGCTCCACGCGAACACCCCCGAGTTGCCTCCCGGCTCGATGTGCATCCATTCGATATGCAGGATGAAATTCTCGTACTGCTTCTCGCTGCGCATCACGCCAATGGGGTGCCCCGAGCAGATCAGGAGGCCGTCCCGGACCCGCCAGGTGTCTTCCGCGGTATTGACGTTGACCCATCCGGTCAGATCCTTGCCGTTGAACAGATCCCGAAACTCGGGAACCGGAAGTCCCCTGGCCCGGCTCCCGCTCATAACCACCAGGAACCCGCCCAACAGCGCCACGGCCGCAAGTCGTCTCATGCGGTTGATTGTATCGCAGCCGGCTGGCCGGCAAGGCGGCGCGGTTCCGCCCCTTTCCTGCCGGAACCCGACCAAGTCGCGGCATGGTACGGGCCTCTTCGGGTTGGCCGCGGAGGCGGTGTGACTGTGCACAGACGTGATACACTGAAAGCACAGGGACTTGACCGGTCGTCCAATGGCAGGACACGGGCCTTTGGAGCCTGGAATGGAGGTTCGAATCCTCCCCGGTCAGCCAGTCCTTTCGGCGACGAACTCCCCGCGCCCCGTTTGTTGACAGTTCCGCCCGCTCAACCCTGCGCCGCTATCCCCAACATTCCGCGACTTCTGCGCCGCCGCAGCCGCTCTCCGGTTTGAACGGAGAACGCTGGGGTGCCAGGCCGAACCCCCTCTTCTGGGACGCCCTGGGCAGTTCTCGCGGCCCATTTCTCCGTTTTCTCCAGTTGACAGGTCGCGTTTGTTGACAGGGGGGTTGCGCAAGGCGTGCCAGAGCAACGTGATACCAACCGGCCGACTCCGGCAGTAATACTGTAAGAATTTTTGTAGGTTTCGGCGCCTCGATCCGAAGTGGGAGCTCGGATCGCCGACGAAGGCTTGTCCAGGGGGCTCGATGAACGTCTTCGAAGTCCGCACGCGATTAGTCGCCGACTACGCGCAGCGCCAGCTTCATCCACATTTCGTGACCAGAAGATCCGTCAGCAGACTGGAGAGCAGCCTTGAATCCGGACTTCCTGCTTGTCCAACTCAATCCAGCCTTTGAGCCTGGCGATTCGATCGACGACCGCCAGGCCGCTTCGCTTCAGGCAGGCCATTTCAATGATTTCGTCGAGATCGGGTTGCTTCGGGCGGCGCTGTATAAGGCTACCACCTACAACCTGCCACCTAACCCCTGAATTATGGTATCGTCCTTCGTGAGAAATAGTGGGAAATGAAACCCGCAACTTTTTCCGCGTTTCTTCCCCGGGGAGCAGTTGTGGGGTTGGTTTGCTCGCTACTAGCGAAAGCTCTCGGAGGTTCAAGTGCCTAACCTGCCGTCAATGGCCGGGGCTTCCGCCAGCACAAGCAGAAATTTCGATCTGTTCTTCAAACAGGCGACGGGAAAGCCAGACCCTCCCTATCCTTATCAAGCTCGTCTTGCGACAGGCGGTGTCCCGGAACTACTGGACATCCCGACCGGTTTGGGCAAGACCGCCGCGGTGATTCTCGGTTGGCTCTGGCGTCGCCGCTTCGCCGACGCAGAGACGCGCAGCGACACTCCACGGCGGCTGGTTTACTGCCTGCCGATGCGCGTGTTGGTCGAGCAGACACGCGATAACGCCGCGAGGTGGATCGAGAACCTGGGTTTGTCAAGCGAAGTGAAGATTCACGTACTTATGGGCGGCGAAGATGCGGACAACTGGGACGCGCGCCCAGAGCATGACGCAATCCTCGTCGGTACCCAAGACATGCTGCTTTCACGCGCCCTCAACCGCGGCTACGGCATGAGCCGGTACCGCTGGCCGATGCATTTTGGATTGCTCAACAGCGACTGCCTGTGGGTCATGGACGAAACGCAACTTATGGGGGTGGGAGTCGAGACAAGTGCGCAACTGGAAGCCTTTCGCTCCCGGTTATTCGGCACGCGCGGACCGGCGCGGACTCTTTGGATGAGCGCAACGCTGGCGCAAGGACAGTTGGAGACCGTGGATCATCCGAAGCCACCGCAGGGGTGGCGCGCGGAAAAGCTGGAACTGGAGGACCGCGCCAAGCCCGAAGTCGAACAGCGAGTGCAAGCACGCAAGACCGTCGAAAAGCTGGCACTCTCGTTGTCGGAGGAAACCAAGAAGAGGTACACCAGAGAACTTGCGGAAACCACGGTTGAACGCCACTTACCAGGAACTTTGACCCTGGTTGTGGTGAATCAGGTGGCACGCGCCCAGGAGATCTTTCGCCTGTTGGACCAAGGCCGCGCCGGCGACAATACCGCGCTGGTTCACTCCCGGTTTCGCCCGGCCGACCGTGCGCAACATGAACGGATCTTGCTTAAGGACGGTGACCGCATCGTTGTGGCCACTCAAGCGGTTGAGGCCGGTGTAGACGTTTCTGCGCGCACGTTAGTAACGGAACTGGCTCCTTGGCCCTCGCTGGTGCAGCGCTTCGGTCGCTGTAACCGCTACGGCGAATTCAGGCAAGGCGCTGGTGAAGGCAGGCTCGAAGGCACAGTGCTGTGGGCGGATATTGACCCCGAAGGCGAATCGGATGTTTTCCTGCCCTACGAGTCACGGGACTTGCGGCCGGCGCGCTCCGAAATGGAAAAGCTCTCGGATGCCGGACCTCAAAGCTTGCCGGCCTTGCCTTCTGCACCGGTCATCCGGCCCGTGCTTCGGCGCAAGGACTTGCTCGCTCTCTTCGACACCACGCCGGATCTGTGCGGAAACGATCTCGACGTATCGCGGTACATTCGCGACGGCGAGGATGCGGACGTTCAGGTGTTTTGGCGGGAACTCGGAGACGGTGCTCCGGCTGACGATCTGGCTGAACCCGGCCGCACAGAGCTTTGCAGCGTGTCCGTCGGCGGGTTTCGAGAGTTCTTGAGGGGCATGAAGAAGCGTGCGGTACAGGCTTGGCGGTGGGACCCGCTTGAAAAGGCATGGGAAAGCGTGAATGAGGCGCGGCCCGGGCAGGTATATCTGCTGGCCCGAGCGAGCGGTGGATACTCGAACGAGCTCGGATGGACAGGCATCCCCAAGGATACTCCTTCAATTGTTCCGGGAGCTGCGGAGACAAGCGACGCGGCTGACAGAGACAAGGATACCTTCATCGGTCGGCCCATCGAACTCACGTCCCACCTTAGTCATGTGGTCGAGCAGGCCGAGGCCCTCACTAGCAGGCTCGGAGAGGACCCAGAGTTCGAGGCAATCCTCAAAGCTGCTC
Source organism: Terriglobia bacterium (assembly GCA_041477815.1). Classification (GTDB taxonomy): domain Bacteria; phylum Acidobacteriota; class Terriglobia; order Bryobacterales; family JACQDG01; genus JBGOUV01. The sequence continues at coordinate 10,403 of JBGOUV010000178.1, forward strand.
GCTGGCATGACGTTGGCAAGGCTCATCACGCGTTCCAGGAAATGCTTAGGGACAGCGACGCGACGCTCAGCTCGGACAAACTCTGGGCTAAGTCGGCGTCCAAGCAGGGACGCTGCGCCAGGAAGGGTTTCCGCCACGAACTAGCCTCCGCTCTGGCTTGGCTGCAACTCGCGTCGGATGATGAACCGCAGCGCGACCTGATTGCGTATGTGATTGCGGCACACCATGGGAAGGTGCGACTTTCCATTCGATCCTGGCCCAACGAAGCCGAGCCGGAAGATCCCGAACGGCTTTTTGCCCGAGGCATTTGGGACGGCGATCTCCTTCCTGCGGTGAGTCTCGGCGACGGTCAAGTTGCGCCGACAGTAGATTTGGACTTATCTGTCATGCGTCTCGGCGACGGCCCGCGAGGTGAGTCTTGGCTGGCTCGCATGTTGCGCCTTAGGGACGATCCAAAGTTGGGGCCGTTTCGTCTGGCCTTTCTTGAAACGCTTCTGCGGCTGGCGGACTGGAGAGCGTCGGAACTGGAGAAGGGTCGGCCATGAATACAATCAAACTAACTGGCTGCACCCCCAATCCGCTGGCCTTCTACCTAAAGGCACTTGGCATCCTGCGACTTGTGGCTGAACAAAAAGATTCGACCGCGAAAGGCTGCTGGCGCCAAGATGAGTTCCTGCTGCAGACGGTGTTGGACGACGCCGAGCTGGTCGAATTCTTTGTGTCGGAGTACCGGCCTACACCGATTTTGGTGCCGTGGAGCGGCGGTGATTTCTTTCATGTTAACCGGGATCTCAGGCCAGAGGAATTGAAAGCGGCATTGGGGAAATGTCCGACATCGTCCGCAGTTATCGAGGCTTTCCTTGGATCTGCTACCACTAGACTAGAGCACTACCGAACGAGCCTCCACGAAACGCTCCGAGTGATGGAGGCTGCTGGAGTCCTAACAAAAAAGGATATCGAGGGTAGCGGTGGTTCGCAGAAGCGCAAGAAGGTCGAGTTGCTTCAGGCGCTGCGGAACCACCTGTCAGACGATGTCGTTGACTGGATCGATGCTGCGGCAATCATTGCTGAGGACGGCTTCCGCCCCAACAATCTGCTGGGATCGGGGGGAGGCAGCGATGGAAACAGCCATTTCTCTGACAACTTCATGCAGGCTCTGTGGTCTGTCTTGCCGGACTTCGATTGGCAGCGAAAGAAGCCGCTGGTTTCTTCCGGTGGTGTTGCGTTCTGCCCAAGGACGGCGCTGGCTGAATCTTTGTTTGCTCGGGGCGCAAACAGTGCGCAACTCTCGGGACTGTCCCCAGTCTTGTTCGATCCAAGGCGCGTCGGTGGCCCAAACTCGGCCAGCGGGTTTGGGTCCAGTGCGGCCAGCAACCCGTGGGATTTCATTCTCATGGTGGAGGGGTCGTGTCTTTTCGCCGGCGCCCTTGCCAAGAAGTGCGGCGCCAGCAGACCCGGAGTGGCGGAATTCCCGTTCTTATTGGCGGCATCGCCAGTAGGAGCGGGTTCGCTTGGCGAAGCAGAGTCGCAGGGTAAGGAGCTATGGCTACCTCTGTGGAGTTCTCCGACTTCCCACGGGGAACTGCGTGAGTTGGTCGGGTCGGCTCGCATGGAAAGCCGCAGGAGAGCTGCTACCTGTGGAACTGATGCGGTGCAGGCGCTTACTCAGTATGGCGTAGATCGAGGGATCCAGAGATTTGAGCGGATCGGACTGTTTCGAGGCCGAATCGGAGGCGACAACTACTTTACGACCGCCGGGTTGGGGCAGTTCGTGGTGTCGCGGAACCGGCACGCCGACCTACTGGCGGACTTCGATCCATGGCTGGTTTCCTACCGCGACAAAGCAAAGAGCGAAAGAGCTCCGTCCTCAGCGACGAGAGGTCTCCGCCAGCTCGAGGCCAGTATTATTGAGTTCTGCCGCCAGGGCGAAGCCCGCCGAGCGCAAGACGTCCTGGTAGCCTTAGGTGCTTGTGAGCAAGCGATGGCCCGCAGCATGAAATGGACGGCGGCAAGTTTCCTCCGGCCAGTGCATCCGTTGTCGTCGCGGTGGTTGAAGGACACCGATGACGGAACTGCGGAATTCCGGCTAGCGGCCTGCCTTGCATCCGTATGGGGCCGGTACGGCGACCTTGTGATCCCGCTACGACAGCATCTCGAACCCGTCAAGACCTGGCTCAAGCAAGGCAAACTCGACGTGGCTTGGGAAGAACACGCGGAACGCAACGTAGTTTGGCACGGCGGCAACGTCGTCGCCGCCATGAACGCCGTCATGTCTCGCCGATTGGTACTGGCGATGAAGGCCGGCGCGGGATCTTGGATGGATCACGGACGTCTCTTCACAAGTCTATCCGACGTAGCGGCTTTCATCGAGGGGCGAATTGACCAGGAGCGGTTCGCCGAATTGCTGTGGGGGCTATGCCTTCTAGACTGGTCCTGCGTTGACTTCGCGTTTTCGCACGGGCCGGAAGTGGAGATGCCCGGTGCGGCCTTCGCCCTAATGAAGCTGTGCTTTGCCGGGACTAGCGTGCGGGGCGTGAGCGAAATCCCCCTCGTTCCAACAATTCACCAGCGCGCCGCTGTGGGTGATGGTGCCACTGCCACGCAACTCGCTTCCCGCCGTCTGCGAGGGAGCGGATTGCCGCCCGCTGTGGAACAGGTCCATCAGCAGGGCGAGCCGGCGAGGCGGACGGCGGCATCGCTGCTGTTTCCGCTCTCGATTTCTGATATCCAAGCACTGGCCCGCGTTGTCCTACGGCCAGAAGATGCCACGGATTAAAGGAGGATCGCATGAACTTTGACGCCTTGAAGAATGAGCCCCGCTTGCTTGCGGAGGTGAGCCTGCGGCCGCTGCAGGGAACACGCTTTCAACCCACAGGATTTCCGAGCCTTGGCGCGGCCGCGTACACTCTCGCCGACGGAACGGAGATGCTGTTGGTCGAATCCGCCCAAAGCATGGCGAACCACCTCGAA
>JBGOUV010000393.1:0-6332 GCA_041477815.1 Terriglobia bacterium
CAACCGGTGCAGCGATCGAGATCGATGACCATTCCCCAGCGATGTGGTTTCGTTTCCATGTGGTCACCTGTGCGAGAAGGGATTGTGTTCGCGGTCGTTGGGCGAGAATTGAGCCAGGAAGCCGCGGCCGCCGGTCTTGGTGAGACGGACGCGGGTGGCGCCCAGGGCGAGCGCGCCGGTGGACTTCTCGAAGACCGGGGCGAGGATGGCGAGGGGGTTCGAGCCGCGGTTGGAGGCGTAGCGGCCGTAGTAGCGGTGTCCCTGCCCGATGGCCATGCTGACCACGCCGGGCACGGCCGCAGGATGCACGTAGACGGGGGCCTCCAGGCGCCCGTGGGGGGATTCCACGCGGACCAGGTCGCCGTTGCGCACGCCGAGCTGCGCGGCTGTGGACGGGTCGATCTCGACCGGCAGGCTCCACATGGCGCTGGAGGCGGGGTCGGGCAGCTCCTGCATCCAGGGGAGGTGGGCGCCGCGGCCGTCATGGTACTGCAGAGACAAGTAGGGCTGGAACGGGAAGGGGTATTGACCGGCGTCGCCCTCGAAGAGGGGCGCGGCCAGTTCGGGGGCGGGCGGCTGTTTGGGCAGCGCCGGGATCTGGGGGGCGGCGGCGGAGATCCAGACGCCGCCCTGGCGGGTGGCGTTGTCCCAGGGCAGGTCGGCCGGCAGCAGGGGTGAGACTATGGACTTGGGAGTAGGCAGCTCGAAGTCGACCTTCAGTTCTTTGGCCAGGTCGGCGAGGACCTGCTCGGTGGCCCGCGTGTCATACAGGGGCTGGACGAACGGGGTGGCCAGGGTGACGGCCGCCCCCGGAGCCACGGTCGGCACGAGGGCGGCGCTCGCTTCGAGGAAGTGGTGATCGGGCAGGAGGAGGTCGGCGTAGGCGGCGGTGTCGTCGACGAAGCCGGAGAAGCTGATCTGGGTATCGATGCGGGCCAGGTGCTTTTCGGCGCCGAGGGCGGCGGGCAGGGTGTAGGCGGGGTTGACGCCGTCGGTGAAGAGGAACTCGGCGCGGGCCAGGGCCGCGGCGGCGTTGGCGAGGGCCGGGCGCTCTCGGATGGTGGCGGGGGCTGGGGGCAGGACGCCGCCGGGGCGTCCGGCCGCACCCAGCATCAGATTGAGGTAGGCGGCGAGCAGGAGCGCGTCGAGGGAGTTGGTATGGACCACCGAGGCGCCGGCCAGAACCAGGGGCGCTTCCGATTCGCCCAGCTCGCGGGTCACGCGCCGCAGACGGCGCTCGTCGAGGCCGGTGGCGCGCAGAGCGGCGGCCAGGTCACAGGCGCGGAAGACCTGCCGGATGGCGTCGGGAACGGCGTCGGCGCGGCGGGCCAGCTTCTCTTCGAGCAGCAGGCGGCCGACCGCGGCAAGGAATTGCGGCTCGGACCCGGGGCGCAGCGGAAGCCACTGGTCGGCCGTGGCGGCGGTGACGGAAAAGCGCGACTCGGCGTGGGCCAGCGTGCCGCGCAGGCCGGGGCGGCCCTGGCGGAAGTGGCCGTACTGGCGTCCGTAGTAGACCGGCGAAGCCCACCCGCCGAGGAAATCGGCCCCCACCGAGAGGACGGAGCGGGCGTGGGCCAGGTCGTAGACCGGAAGGCCGGTCCAGCCATAAACCATTTCGGCCGCCTTACGTTCCAGGGGGAAATCGGCGATGCCCCAGCCCACCGCCGGGGGAGCGCCGATCGCTTCCAGGAACCGGGCGATGGCGAGGGAGCGGGTACCGGCCTGGGGCCGGGCCAGGAACACAATTTGGGAAGGATCCTTCTCGCGGACCCGCACCAGTTTCTCCGCGGCCACCAGCACGGCCTCTTTCCAAGAGGTGGAGCCGAACTCGGCTTTGCCGCGCTGTCCCACGCGCCGCAAGGGACCTGGCAGCCGGTCGGGGTGATAAAGCGACTGCACCCCCGCCTGCCCGCGGGCGCACAAACGACCCCCGGAAACCGGATCCAGCGGATTCCCCTCCAGCTTCTTGATGCAGGCAATGCGCTCGCGCACCCGTTCGTTGTCCCGCTCGACCAGGCGCTCCCCTTCCATCACCCGGGCGATCACCCCGCACCCGGCCTCACACTCGCCGCAGACGGCCGGATGCCACTGCTCCTCGCCCGGCACGACGGCGCGGTCGGAGACCAGCAGCGGGATGAGCGCGTCGCTGGGACGGCTGCACGCGCCGGTGAGGAGGCCGGCGGAGGTCGTGGTCAGTATCTTGAAGAAGTTGCGGCGTTCCATAAAGGGTTGGGGGTCGCGGTTCAGAAGTGACAGGCGGCGCAGTCTTCCGAGGCCCTCCTTTGGCGGTGGCAGCTCACACAGGTTCCCATATTGTGCCGGACCGTCCGCTCGGCCACCGTTACTTTGGTCATATCCCCGTGGCACGTTGTACAATCGATATTGGCCCGGACGTGTGGCGCGTGACGAAACTTGACCAAGGCGTCCGGGCTAAAGCCGTAGACGCGTTTCCAGGGGATCTCGCGCTTCTTCGCGGCGAAGTCAACGACTTTCTTGACGCCCGGCTTGTCAGTCGCCAGCTTCTCGTGACAGAGCATGCATTTGCGCACCGAGGGCATCCCTGCGGCGGCGCGCGTGTCGGCGGTGCTGTGACAATCCAGGCAACCGAGGCCCAGAGCGGCGTGCCGGTTGTGTGGGAAGTCGACGGGTTGTTCGGCTCCGGCGGCCAGGGCCGCCCACACGCCGATCAGCCAGAAGGATCGCATGGAAAGTGAAGAAACGCCTAAACTCTTAAAGATACAATGACCGCGCTCTGGAAGAAAAGACTGCTGGGGGTGATTTTACTGTTGTTGTTTGTGGCGGGGTGTGCCCTCTTATGGCGGTCGGGTCTGGTGCAGCGGCTCTCGGACCGGAAACACCTGGTGGAGATGCTCCACTCGGCGGGGGTCAAGGGCCCCCTGTTGTGCATCGGGGTGCAGATTGCCCAGGTGGTCATCTTCATGATTCCCGGTGAGATCACCCAGTTCGCGGCGGGTTACGTGTTCGGAGTCTGGATGGGGTTTCTGTATTCGACGATCGGGATCGCGATAGGGTCGGCGTTCAATTTCTGGTTCGCGCGCGTGGTGGGGCGTCCCACGCTGGAGCGGCTGATCCATCGGGAGACCATGGCGAAGGTGGACCGGGCGCTCGACAACGCCAAGGGGAAGTCGGCGCTGTTTGTGTTGTTCCTGCTGCCGGGGATGCCCAAGGACGCCATGGCGTACGGGGCCGGGCTGTCGAACATGAACCTGGTAGAGTTTGTGGTGGTAACGGGATTGGCGCGGTCGCCGGCGCTTCTGGCGAGCCTCCTGCTGGGGTCGCAGGCGTACCGGCACGATTACCGATCCATGATCCTTACCGGCTTAGTGGTGGTGTTGGCGATCCTGGGCTACTATTTCTACGAGCGCAATCGGAACAAGAAGGAGCGGCCTGGTGATCCGGCAGATGCGGCCTGAAGATATTGGTTCCGCCATGCGGCTCAAGCAAGCCGCCCAGTGGAACCAGACCGGGCAGGATTGGGTCAACGTGATGGCCCTCGAACCCGAGGGCTGCTGGGTCTGGGAGCAGGACGGGCAGGTGGTGGGTACTACCACGGCGGTTTGTTACGGGCAGGAGCTGGCCTGGATCGGGATGGTACTGGTGCTGCCGGAATGCCGGGGGAAAGGGACCGGGCGGAGACTGCTGGAGCACGCCCTGGCGTGGCTCGACCAGCGCGGCATCCAGCAGGTCAAACTGGACGCCACCGACATGGGACGGCCCCTGTATGAAAAGCTGGGGTTCCGCGAGGAGCAGCCGATCGAGCGGTGGGGAGCAGGCAGTGGCCAGTGGCCAGTGGCCAGTGGCCAGTACGGTCAGCCGCGCTGGCTTGCCGCCATGGATCGCGAGAACTTCGGGGCCGACCGCACCGCGCTCTACGACTGCTTGCTGGCGGCGTTTCCCGGGCAGGGGGTCTGGAGACCCGGGCAGGGATTCTGCCTGGGACGTCCCGGGTCGAACGCCTACTATTTAGGCCCGTGTCAGGCGGTGGACCCGGGCGTGGCCGGAGAGTTGATCCGGGCGACGATGCGCCAAGCGCGTGCGGCGGCCTACTTCTGGGACCTGCTGCCGGCGGTGGGCCCGGCGGTGCTCCTGGCCCGCGAGCTGGGGTTCGAGCGGAAGCGTACGCTGTGGCGGATGGCGCTGCGGCCGCAGGCGGCGCTGCCGGGACGGCCGGAGAGGGTTTTCGGTGTGGCGGGGTTTGAATATGGATAAGATCACACTGCACTGGGTACAGATCCCGCTGCACGAGCCGTTTCGGATCTCCAACGGCGCGGTGTCGGTGAAGGACAGCATCGTGGTGGAGGCCCAGGACGGCGCCTTCGCCGGCTTTGGCGAAGCCTCGCCCATGGCGGGAGCGTTCTATTCGGTGGAGACGCCGGAGTCCACCTGGGAGGCGTTGGAGACGCGGCTGATCCCCTGGGTGCTGGCGGGCGGCGGCGGTGAGTTGCCCGACGACGAGCCGTTTGCCCGGGCGGGTTTGGACGGGGCGCTGTGGGATCTCAAGGCGCAGAGGCTGGGCGAGCCGCTGTGGCGATTGCTGGGGTCCCGGCCGCGGCCGATTCCGTCCGGGGTGGCGATCGGGATTTTCGATACGATTGAGGAGCTGCTGGAGCGGGTACGGCGCTTTGTGGCTGCCGGCTACCGGCGGGTGAAGATCAAGATCCAGCCGGGATGGGACCTGGAGCCGGTGCAGGCGGTCCGGGAGCGGTTTCCGAAAATCGACCTGATGACGGACGCCAATGCCGCTTACTCGATCCGGGACGTGGCGGTGTTTCAGGAACTGGATCGCTTCGGGTTGATGATGTACGAGCAGCCGTTGGCGAGGGAAGCGCTGGAGGAGATGGCCGAGCTGCAACGGGCGGTGCGGACGCCGGTGTGCGCCGACGAATCGGCGGAGTCGCTGGGAGCGCTGGAGCGGATGATCCAGCTCGGCTCGGCGCGGATCATCAACATCAAGATCCAGCGGGTGGGGGGACTCGCGCGGGCGCAGCAGATGCACGACCGGGCCCGGGCGGCGGGCCTGGACTGCTGGCTGGGCACCATGCCTGAGCTGGCCATCGCCTCCGCCCAGGGACTGCACCTGGCGACGCTTCCGGGATTTACCTATCCCACCGATGTAGAGGCCTCCGAGCGCTGGTACATCGACGACCTCACCGACCCGCCGCTCACCATCGACCCGCAGGGTTATCTGCACCTGCCGCCGGGCCCGGGCAGCGGGTATGCGGTGGACCGGTCCAAGGTGGAGCGATACAGCATCCGGAAGGCGGGATTCGCGGCATGATGCGCAAGCGGCACGAGTGGAAGCTGCGGGACCGCACCCTGCTGCTGGGTCCCCGCACGCTGCTCATGGGGATTCTGAACATCACGCCGGACTCGTTCTCCGACAGCGGCCGGCATTTGGATCCGGACATCGCCTACGCCCGGGCGCTGGAGCTGCAGCAGCAGGGGGCGGATCTGATCGACGTCGGAGGCGAGTCGACGCGGCCGGGGTCGCAGCGGATCACCGCCGCCGAGGAGCTGAACCGCATCGCCCCGGTGCTGAAGAAGCTCCGCCGCAAGCTGGACATCCCGATCTCCGTGGATACCTACAAAGCCGAGGTGGCGGAACGGGCTCTGGAGCTGGGGGCGGAGATCATCAACGACGTGAGCGGCCTCACTTTCGACCCGGCGCTGGCCGAAACGGTAAACCGGCGGGATGCCGGACTGGTGCTGATGCACCTGCGGGGGACGCCGGAGACCTGGTCCCAGCTCAAGCCCCTGCCCGACGTGATGGGGACTATCCTGCAGGATCTGAAAGCGGCGCTCGACCGGGCCACGCGGACGGGGATCGAGCGGCGGCGCATCGTGGTCGACCCGGGCATCGGTTTCGGCAAGCGCGGCGACCAGAATTACGAGATCCTGACCCAGCTCGGCCGGATGCACGCGTTGGAGCTGCCGATCCTGGCAGGGACCTCGCGGAAGTCGTTCCTGGGAAGCAAACTGACCGACGAACAGAAACTCCTGGCGACGGCGGCGACGGTTACCGCGGCCATCCTGCAAGGCGCTCACGTGGTGCGGGTCCACGACGTGCGGCAGATGGCGGAAGTGGCGCGGGTGGCCGACGAGATGCTCAAGGCGACCGAGTAGACCCCGATAGCACCGAACCGCGCCCGTCAGGGAGCGGATGGCTCGGCAGATCGGAGATCCGCTCCCTCACGGTCGCGGTTCGGTGCTGGACAAGGGTACAATGGTGATGGAGAGTTCACATGGCCAACAGTAATAACGGCGAAAAACTGGTGTGGTTTCTGGCGGGAGCCGCGATGGGAGCGGCGGCA
>JBGOUV010000004.1:0-46847 GCA_041477815.1 Terriglobia bacterium
AACTTCCGCCGGTCCACGGCGGCCGCGGCAGCCAGCAGGAACTCCCGGCGGGTCAGGAACGTCATCCCGGCGATAGTATAATAAAGGTTCCAGGAAAAGGAGCATGCAACCACGAAACTTCATCCTTCCCGTGCTGCTGGCCTGCCTTCCGGGCCTGGCCCAGGACGCGCCGGAAGACCGCATCTATTGGCTGAAAGACTATCGTGAAGCCCTTCGGGAGGCCCGGCAGACCCAGAAGCCCATCTTCCTCGAGTTTCGCTGCGAGGCTTGAATTGCCGGACGCGTTTTCGACGCACAGGTTGTGCTGTCACCGAAGGATTCTCCGCGCGGCAGGCTGATGAGCCAGTACGTGTGCGTGCGCATTCCCCGGATGGACGACGTCGACATCGGCCTGTTCGATTATGATCGCAATAATACTCTGTACTTCTTTATCCTGAACGCGGACGAGCAGATCTACATGCGGTACGGGGGGCGGGACGCGTCGACGGACACCTACCTCCACCTGAGCAGCCTGGAGCTGGCCCTGGAGCAGGGGCTGGAGCTGCACCGCCGCTACCTGCGCGGGGAGCTGCCGCGCCAGCAGCGGCCTCAGCCGCTGTTCCCCCGCCAGATTCCGCTGCTGGTGGAGCGCACCCTGGCGCGCAACCAGTGCGTGGAGTGCCACCTGATCGGCGACTATCAGAACATTCACCGCGAGCGGGAGGGGACCCTCGACAAGCTGATCCATCTCTACCGCTCGCCGGATATCCAGACGCTGGGCATTTATCTGGAGGTACCGCTAGGGCTGGTGGTCAAAGAGGTGCGCGGCGCCGTCCAGGAGGCCGGGATGAAGCCCGGCGACCGCATCACCAGATGGAACGGCACGCCGGTCTGGACGTTTGGGGACCTTCAGTATTATTACGATAAAGTCGACCGCCGCGCCGAACGGATTCGCGTCGCCGTGGCCCGGGGCGGGGAGCCGGTCGAGCTCGAAGTGGCGCTGCCCCCGCGCTGGTGGTGGACCGATCTCGGTTTCCGGCAATCGAGCGTCGACCCCCGGGTATACTTCGAATCGCGTCCCCTGACCGCGCCGGAAAAACGCGAGCGGGGGCTGCAGGCGGACGGATTTGCCAGCCGGGTAAGCTCCGTCGACAGCGTCGCCGCCATGCTGAAAAGCCACGAGCTGCGCGCCGGCGACATCATCTGCGCGGTGGACGGCGTGGAGCGGGACGAGATCGCGCATACCCCGGAGCTGTTCATCAAGCTGCGAAAGACCGCCGGCCAGACCGTCACGCTGGACCTGATTCGCGACGGCAAACGAATGCAGATGCCACTCCGGACTCTTAGTATGAGCTTTCGCAAATGATCCAACTCACCAGGCGAACGGCGATGCAGGCGATGTTGGCCCTCGCGGCGGGGGCGGCCGGCTGGACGGAGGCGGTCGAGGTGCGCTACGACTTCAAACGCTGAGTTTCCTACCGGGCCCGGTTGGCCGGCGAGTTTCTGGTGGTCCAGGCCACGGTGGAACCGGGCTGGCATACGTTTGCGATGGACAACAAGCAGCGGGCCGAGGAGAAACTCGCGGGCCGGGAGTCCCTCGGCATCGACGCTCCTACCGAAATCAAGGTGACCCAGGGGCTGGAGGCGGCCGGACCGTGGTATCAGTCCCCTCCCAAGGACTTCTCCAAACCGGACCTGCGCTGGTTTAGCTGGGGCTTCGAAGAACAGGCCGTGTTCGTCACGAGGATCCGGCGCTCGGGCGCCGGGCCGGCCCAAATTGCCGTCCGCGGCCAGGCGTGCACGGAGACGATCTGCAAGCAGATCGACGTGGCGATCCCGCTCCCGCTAGGCGCCGCGGGTCGGCCGGACATCGATCTCAAGGCGCTGGTTCGGGTCCGCTAGCTATAGCTAGTGCCTTGTCCCGCGCAAGAGTTGACCATGAGCGCCAGAGCGCGACCAGGGGGGGCGCGCGCGGACGAGGGCGTCCGCCCCACTCTTGCCCCGTCTCGCATTATCGAGAATTGGGCGGGACAGATGGGACACTAGACTAGTTCAGCAGCGCGTGGCGCCACGCGGCTCCAAGGCGCGCTTGCCACGGGCTAAGGCCGAAGGCTTGCCGGAGGGGTGTTGAGCGGTGAAGTGGTCAGGCGTGCGGCGGGAAATAGTGCCGCAGAGCTACCTTCCGGCGGAAAGGCGGTTGGCCAGGTGCTCGGGGAGGCCGGCGCTGCGGATCTTGTCCTGGGCGGTAGCTATGTCGTAATCGATACGGTAGAAGACGATGAGATGCTCCGCCGGGTCGTATAGGACGAAGCCGCAGCGCCAGTCACCGTCGCGGGGCTGGCCCACCGAGCCGGGGTTGAGGAGATATTTTTCTTCAGGCTGGAGCTCCAGGTATTGGGGGCCTTTATTGGGCATGGGGCGCACGACCTGGAGCTTGTCCTGAAATTGAATGAATCCGCCCTGGATGTGAGTGTGGCCGAAGAAGGTAAGATGACCGTCGAGGTAGGGGAAGACCTGGGCGGCTTCGCGGGGGGAGACGACGTATTCGTCCTCGTCGAGGATGGAGCCGTGGACGATGGTCATGCCGTCGGAGTCGACGGGGCCTTTGGCGAGGTTGACCAGGTACTGGAGGTTGTCGGGCTCGAGCTGGTTCAGGGTCCACAGGGCGGCTTCGCGGGCGATCTCGTTGAACCATTCCAGGCTTTCGAGGCCGGAGCAGGCCTTGTCGTGGTTGCCCCGGATGACCACGGCGACGTTGGCGCGGGCCCATTCGGTGACCCGGTTGGGGTCGGCGCCGTACCCGACCAGATCGCCCAGACAGACAATACGGTCGTAGAGGCCCTGGGCGGCGGTGAGGACGGCCTGGAGGGCTTCCCAATTGGAGTGGATATCGCTGATTATTAGGTAGCGCACGCGGATCAGGCCGATGTCAGGCGGAGGAGGGTAACCTCGGGCCGGGCGCCCAGGCGCATCGGCACATTGATGGTTCCGATGCCGCGGCTGACGTAGAGAGCCGAGGAGCCCCGGCGATACAATCCCACGACGAAGGGGGTGAAGAACCGGCTGACGTTGAGGGTCTGTTCGAGGATTTCCACAGTGACTTGGCCGCCATGGGTGTGTCCGCTGACAACCAAATCATAGCCTAAATGCGCCGCCACGGGGAAGACGTCGGGGTTGTGGGACATCAGGAGATTCACGGCGCCGGGCCGGAGAAGACGGCCGGCGCCGACCAGGTAGGGCTTGCGTCCGGTCCGGGACTCGGCCTGGGCTTGGTAATCCACTCCCGCGAGGTTTAGCTCGGCGCCGGAGAACTGGAGGGGGATAGCACGGTCGCGCAGGATCTGGATGCCGATACGGCGGCACGCGGCTTCGGCGTAATCCTCACAGCGGGCGTAGATTTCGTGGTTGCCGAGGCAACCGAAGATGCCGGCCTCGGCGCGAAGGCGGCGGAGTTGGGCGAGGCAGGCGTCGAGGGGGTCGCCGACACGGGTGATGAAATCGCCCGTGACCAGGGTGAGGTGGGGGCGGGTCTCGTTGGCCATGTCCACGGTTCGATTCAGCTCGGGGAGGCTGAGGTAGGGGCCGTAATGGAAGTCGGTCAGGAGAGCGATGCGAAGGCCTTGCAAGGCAGGCGGAAGGTGGGGGACCGGGAAGGCCACGTCGCGCAGTTCGAAGTTGGCGCGGTTGATCCAGGTGCCGTAGCCGGCGATGCTGAAGGGAGCTACCACGGCGGCGGCAGTGAGGAATTGGCGGCGCGTGGGGCCGTCGGTTGAGGAGGCGGGGGTGGGGCGAGGAAGAAGGAGGTGACCCGCCAGGAGCAGGATAGCGGCCCCGGCCGAGCCGGCAATCCAGACGCCGGCGGCCAGGGAGACGGCGCGGCCGAGGGGACCGGCCTCGGGCCACAGGCGGCGGAGGGGCCAGTTGTTGTCCATGCTTAGGACGGCCAGGACGAAGACCTGGAAGGCGAGCAGGCCGAAGTGGAGAAGGCGGGCGCGGGCCTGGCCTACCCGGCAAACGAGGGCCGGCTCGGTGGCGCGATAGAGGTAGATTTGGCCGCCCAGGAGGAGGGCGGTTATGAGAGTGCTCACCATTGACAGACGGCCCCGATACGGAGACTCGTCTTCTATTGTAGGAGAAATCGGGGCCGGCCGGCTCGACACCTTCCCGCCCACAAGTCCACAGCCGGAACCACAGCAATGTCGAAAACCCCAACTGGACGCCGTGGAGCGGATGAGCCGGCGATTACTGTTCGAGCGGCGTTGGACGGTGTTACCCGCAGCGCCGGCAGCGAGCGGGCCAAACTCGGTGGGAGGCAGATAGGAGGCGCGCTCCTTCCCCGGTTTTTCTTGCTCCGCTTGAAGCGGCGTCCGGCGCAGGGCGCAGGCAGTGGCCGCCAATCTCCACGGTGGAGTGGCGAGGCTAGTGACCGGTGTGGAGCCAGGTCAGGACGGCGAGGGCGGCCAGGGGGGCGGTTTCGGCGCGCAGGATCAGGGGGCCTAGAGAGATGGGCTGGAAATCGAAGCGGAAGGCGGCCTGGCGTTCCTCGTCGGTGAAGCCGCCTTCGGGGCCGCTCAGCAGGACCGCGGCGGGGGAGGTTGGGGAGGTTGAGGAGGGCAGGCTTTCGTCAAGGATCCAGCGGGGGTAGTGGAGAGCGGCGGCGAGAGCTTGGTCCAGCGAGTGGGGCTCGCCGACTTCCGGGGGGGCTAAGCGCCGGGATTGTTGGGCGGCTTCCAGAGCGATGCGACGCCAGCGCTCGACGCGTTTGGAAGCGGCGCGGGCGAGGCCGAGGTCGGTGCGGGCGGCGACGACGGGGACGATGCTGGTGACGCCCAGCTCGGTGGCCTTTTCCAGCATCCACTCGAAGCGGTCGAACTTGAAGACCGCGGCGTGGTGGGTCTGGTGGGGGTGGGGCGGAGGGAGGGGGAGCTCTGCCTCGAGGTCGAAGGCGATGGCCGCGTTGGTGGCGGCGGTGACGCGGGCGAGATAGATCCGGCGGGTGTCGCTCAGCTCGAAGGCCTGGCCGGGTTGGACGCGCAGGACGTGGCGGAGGTGATGGGCGCGGTCGCCGTGAATGACGGCCTGGCGGCGGTCGAAGCGGTCGACGAAGAAGCGGCGGCGCGACACTCTATGTTATCGTAGAAGAAAAGCGGAACACTTGCGGTGGGTATAGCTCAGCTTGGTAGAGCGCCGGATTGTGGTTCCGGATGTCGAGGGTTCGAATCCCTCTACCCACCCCACCTCGAGATTTGAGAATCTGAGAATTTGAGGATTTGAGAATTGTTGCCAGCGGAGAGGGTCGCGTCGCGGGCTGCGGCTCGATAGGGCCTCAAGTCCTCGACTGTGGATGAAATAAACGCTGCGGGTACCCCGTTACGGTCGCGGTTCCGTGCGGCGGCCTCCGATCGCCCTACCGGTCCCAGGGAAAGGCCGCCGTCGGCCGGTTGGCGTAGCGCTTGGTCTGGATCTCCAGGCGGGCGCCGGAGCCGGGGGCCAGGAGGGCGGTAAAGGAAGTGGCGTTGAGGGGGAGGGTTTGGCCGTTGACGGTGGCGGAGACGAATTGGTGTTCGGCGTAAGCGCCGGATTGGAGAACTACGGAGCGGGGGTGGACCTGGTTGGTGTTGATCAGTGTCAGAGTGACGGAGTCGGCGGTTAGTTTTTCTACCAGGGCGGCTACGTCTTCGGGGAGGCCGGCGCGGCGGCGGGTGGGGTCGAAATAGCGAACCCTGGCGTGTAAGGACCAGATATTACCACTTAAGTATGCGCCCCAGGTCAGCTCGACTAGAGGCTCGATGCTGGCGGGGTTGTAGCCCATTAAGTAGTCGGCCAGACGGGTGTCGGCGCTGGTGGGATCATTTTCCATGCCCTGGACTTTGGAACGAATGAAGGCCAGGGAGGAGCGGAGGGCTTGTTCGGGGTAGCTGGGGTTGGCTCCTTCGAGAAAGCCGATCCAGCCGGTCTTGGGGAGGCGATCCAGGTCTTTACGGTCCATGGACCAGACGTAGACCTCGGTGAGGCGGTTCTCCTGGAGATTGGGACCCCACTGGTACCATTCCTCGCGGCCCGTCGATTTATAGCCGCGGGGGTCGCCGTACATCTGGGGGAGGAGGGTGCGGCCGTTCTCCACCTTTTTCTGGGCGTAGAGGTTGTCGAGCTGGCGGCGGAGGGTGTTGACGTAGCCGGGGTCGCCGGTGAGGAGGTAGGCATTGCCCATGCCTGGCCAGGAGCCGGCGGTGACGGTGTTGCGGTGGGCGATCTGCTCGAGTTCGCCGTCGAAGATGGTGAAGTTCCAGCCGTAGGTGCCCTTGTACCACCGGCCGCCGTATTCGCCGCCGACCTTGCCGTCGAGGCCGATGTTGGTGGGGATGTTGCCGCCGTTTTGAGCGATGCGGTCGCGCCAGGCGCCGGCGTATTCGATGACCCAGTCGCGGTATTTCTCGTCGCCGGTGAGCGCGTAGGCGTTCAGGCCGAGTCCGGTGGAGGCGAGGTTGAGGGGGTGGTCGCCGACCGAGTCGAGATATTCGGCGCAGTGGGCCAGCATCTTGTCGTAGACCTTGGCCATTTCGACCAGGCGGCCGCGGCCCTGGGGTCCGTGCAGGAGGTGAAACGCGCCGGGCACGTCGTCGCCCACCCAGTCGTAGGTCGTGGCCCTATGCATCATGGGGCCTTTGGAGCCGTTCCACAAGCTGCGGATGACCTTGTTCTGGGGGTCGTAGTTGGGGGCTTCGGGGTCCTCATTCATGTAAAGGCCGGCAAAGCGCCGGAAGCGGGCGCGGAGCAACTCGTTGCCGGGCTCGGAAAGGGGTAGGAACTGGAGGCCGCGCATGCCTTCGCCGGTGTGGAACCAGTCGGATTGGGTGATGAACTCCTTGTAGTAAGCGCCTTCCTTGGCGATCTGAGTCTTAACAGTGCGTAATTCCTTATATTGCTGGAGGTGGCCTTCGTAGGCGCGCTTGAAATGCTGGAGGACGGGGTCGGAGGCGCCCAGGGCGTGGAGGATGGTCCAGTTGTAGAAGGTTTCGATGGCGTCGTCGGGGCCGTCGAGGGTGCCCCAGCGGGGGGTGTGGAGGAGGTAGCCGCGGGAGTCGAGGTATTTGGTGGCGAAGCGGTCGCAGGCCTGGGAGTTGGCGCGGAGCACCTCGCGCTCGAGGAGGGCCCAGGCGGGGGGAGGCATGGGGGAGTCGATGCGGAGGGTGGCGGCGGGGGCAGGGGCGACCAGGGCGGCCAGGGCGAGTGGGGCGAAAAGGAAGAGACGCATAACGGAGGTCACTATACCCCAGGGTGGGGTGAGGGGGCAACCGGAAGAAGGCAGGCGACAGAAGACTGAAGACCGGCTACGATCGCTTTTGACCGAGCAGTTGAACAAAGTCCTGGTGCTCGGGCGAGCGCAGTCCCTGGTCCAGCGCGTCGAAGATCCTGGCCCCGTTCAGCTTCAGGAGCGCGTCTGGATCCAACCAGAGGCCGGGAAAGACCACCGACCGCAGGAGGCCGTCGGGTCCGGCTTGCAAAGGAACATATTTCCCGTCCACCAGCCGATACCACGCTACGCTGCGTTCCCCCAACAGAACCGCCACATACTCCCGCACCCCGGCGAGTCGATACAGCTCCATTTTCGGTCCGAGGTCGTAGGAGGCGCTCGACAGACTGACCTCCGCCGCCAGTTCCGGAGCTCCCGCAGCGTACGGACCCTCGACCCACGATTGGCCCCCACATTCGGGCAGGATGCGCAGATCCGCATCGGGCTGCGGAGCATCCTCCAGCATCAGCCAGGTCCGGCTGCTGCCTGCATCGCATCCGGGCGTGCGCACCGCGTAATTAGTGAGCCAAGTAATCACGAGACCGTCGTGGGACCCGTGGTCGAGACTAATGGGCGACGGCATGTACACCAGCCCTCCGATAAGCTCAGCATGCTTGACCTCCGGCATGGCCTCCCACCGCCGCAGGAACTCGTCCCGCTTCAATCGTTGCCCGGCAATCAGGGGCTGGGATACTACCGTGGACATCCCCTTCACCTTATCACGAGCACGCTCAGGCCTGGAAGACCCGGCAAGACTCTTCCTGCTGTACGACCCCACTGGAAGGGTTGGGCGGCGGGCCAGCAGGCGGCGGTTTCGTTGAAAGGGCGGGTCGGGTCGACGAGCTTCGATTCGGGGAGGGCGGCGCCGCAGAGGACGCCGTGGGCACAGAGGAAAAATAAGAGGGGTACGCTGCCGTAGAAATCCTTACCGCCTGTAGAGGTAGAGAGTGTGCGAGCGGCTGTAGCCCTCATCGTTGTCCTCCACTTGCAGGACCTGGTCGGCCTTCCAGCCGCTGAACTCGAAGTCGTGGGAGACCACGCGGGAGCCCTTCTTCATGGTCTTGGCGAGGATGGGCTCCAGCTTGTCGTTGGAGGAGGGGAGCAGGTAGACGGTGATGAGGTCGGGTTTGCCGAACTCGGCCTTCATCAGGTCGCCCTTGATGATGGTGGCCATATTGCTGAGGCCCAAGTCCTTAATGCGACCCATGCTCTTCTTGTAGAGCTCGTCGTCGATCTCGAAGCCGTTGGAGTGGGCCTTGAACTTTTGAGCGGCCATGATGACGATGCGGCCGTCACCGCTGCCCAGGTCGAAGTGCCATTCGCCGGCCTTGAGAGCGCCGAGCTCGAGCATCTTTTGGACGATCGATTCGGGGGTGGGGTAGAAGGGGGCCAGCTTCTCCGGGGTCTGTTGCCCGAGCAGAACGATGCCGGCCGTGAAAGCGAGAGCGGCTATCCACAGTTTTTTGAGCATAGTATTCAGGATGTTACCATGATTGGGCGGGTGAGTTATGGAACTGGTTACAGTGAAAATGAACCTCCCGGAGGGGGCCAACCTGATCCTGGGGCAGGCGCACTTCATCAAGACGGTGGAGGACCTGTACGAGGCGCTGGTGACGGCGGCGCCGGGGCTGCAGTTCGGGATCGCATTCAATGAGGCCTCGGGGGCCTGCCTGACGCGCGTGGAAGGGAACGATGCGGAGCTGAAAGCGGCGGCGGCGGGGAATGCTCAGGCGTTGGGGGCGGGGCATATCTTCGTGGTGCTGTTGCGGGAGGGGTATCCCATCAATGTCCTGAACCGGGTGAAGGAGGTGCAGGAGGTGGTGGGGATTTTTTGCGCTACGGCGAATCCGGTGGAGGTCATCGTGGCCGTGACGGAGCAGGGGAGGGGGATACTGGGGGTGGTGGACGGGGCTTCGCCGGTGGGCGTCGAGGAGGAGGAGGGGGTGGCTTGGAGGAGGGGTCTGCTGCGGACGATTGGGTACAAGAGGTAGTTACGGTCGCGGTGCGGTGCTGGGGAAGATACTCAGGAGGTCCAGGCAGAAGAGGTCGGGGGCGGATTGGTACTCCACCGGGGCGGTCAGGAGGTGGCGGAGGTTGGGGAGGCCGGCTCGGGGGAGGACTTCGGAGAAGAGGTTGGGGGCCAGAGTGGCCGCTACCTTGGCGATTACCTGACTGCGGGGGCCGGTGGTCTCTACGCGGGTCTTGGGAACACCAAGCCAGCGGGCCAGGGCTATTAGCTGGGCGGCCTCCAGACCCAGGGGGCGGTCGCCGGCGCTGGATATCATCGGGATATAGGCGTAGGGGCCGGGGTTTTGGGGGGCGGCGTCGCCGGTGAAGAGCAAGTCGACGGCCAGGACTTGCTCGCCGCGGTTGACGCGGTCGGAGGCTTCGGGAGGGGAGGCTTTTTTGCCTTGGTCGTTCAGGAGGAGGGTGGCGGGGGAGTTGGCGGGGGCTTCGATGGCCTTCAGCCAGACGGCCGTGGCGCTCAGGCCGTTGGAGAAATCGAAGCGCCAGGAGCGGGTTTCGAGACCCTTGCTCTTGGAGTTGTTCAGGGCCCAGGCTTGGGAGAGGGTCACCGGCTGGTAGCGGACGGTGCGGGCCAGGTCGGGAGGGTAGGAGCGCGCCGGGCGGTCGGCCAGTTTGCGGGCCAGGCCTAAAATCGTCAGGTTGTCTATGGGGAGTCCCACGGTGAGCTCCGCGGCGGACTTGACCTCCGCGTCCACGGGGATTTCGGCGTCGGTGACGGGGAGGCGGAAGTGGGTAGTAAAGAAGCGGTAGGATTGGCGGCGGTTATCTAATTGATAGTTATGGTCGCCGGGGTCGAGGTTCTCGTGCCAGGCGAGGAGATTCGCCTGGTTGTAGAGGCGGAAGAACGGGAGGATCTGGTCGAAGATGTAAGGCTTGACCAGGGGGGCGCGGAAACAGCAGTTGTCTTCAGCGTTGTAGATGAGAAGGGTCGGGCGGGGAGCGCGGAGGGCGGTCAGGTGGGGGTAATCGGCGAGGAGAAGCAGGTCGGTGGGATTCTGCTCGATGTCGCCGATGTTTCCGGGGCGCTCCAGGCGGGAAATGGAAGACGCGTAGCCGGCGACGGGGACGGCTACGGAGACGCGTTCGTCGAGCGAGCTTAGGAAGATCGTCTGCCAGCCGCCGCCGGAGAGGCCGGTGACGCCCAGGCGGGCGCGGTCGGCGTTAGGGTGGTCGTAGAGGTAGTCGAGGCCTTTGCGCATGGCCAGGTAGAAGAGCCCGACGGCGTTGGCGCCGGCCAGGTCGAGGTGGGCGCCGAACCAGTGGACGTTGTGGGGGTGATCGAGCTCGCCGTAAGAGAACCATTCGAGGTTGAGGGAGAGGATGCCCTGGCGGGCCTGGTTGATGCAGCGCTTTTGCTTGTACTCGACGGACTTGCCGGGCGGGCCGACGTGGCCGTTGACGTTGAGGATGGCCGGGGCTTTGGCGGGGAGAGGATCGGGCTCGTAGAGAATCGCGGAGGACCAGAAGCCGGGGACAATCTCGTAGCGCAGCTTGCGGATTTTGTAGCCGGGGCCGGAGGGGATCAGGCCGGCATCTTCGAACTTCAGAGGCGCTTCGACCCATTCGCGGGGCCAGCCGTGGAAGACGACCTCGTCGAGGAGCCGGCGGCGGAGGCGCTGGGAGTCGGCGGTCCACTGCTGGGCCGAACCAGGGGTGGGGAGCGGGGGGATCTTGGCGCGGAGGTAGTGGCGGAGCTGGTGGGCGACCAGGTCTGGGGACTGCAGGGGAGGTTCGAGGAGGCGGGCGACCTGGCGGGGTTCGGTTTGGGCGTGGAGGGTGGAGAGGAGCAAGACAGCAAGAAGGAAGCGGGAGGGCATGGTGGTTGAGAGATATGATACATCTGTGCCGGTATTGGTGGTTTGGTTGTGTTTCCCGGCCGCCGTCCCATTCCAGACAATGCGAGACTGGGCGAAAGTGGGCGGGCGCCTCGTCCGCGCGAGGCATCCGAGGAAGGAGCGACATGCAGACACGTAGAAGCGTTCTGTTACAGGCCGCGGCCGTGGTGGCGTCCCCGGCGGGCCGCCGCTTTATCGGCGTGTGGAAGCTGGTGAGTTGCGAGAGCAAGGCGAAGAACGGATCGGTCAGCTACCCGTTCGGAGAGAAGCCGGTCGGACGAATTACCTATGACAAAGCAGGCCGGATGTCGGCGCAGTTGATGCGGCCGGGGCGGCGGCCGGCCGGCCTCAGCCTGCGGGGAGCGAGCGCGGAAGATCTGCGGGAGGTCTTGAACGGCTTCGCGGCGTATTTCGGGACGTTCGACGTCGACCAAGCGGCGCGGACGGTCATCCACCACGTCCAGGGAGGCCTGATCCCGGGCCGCGTGGGAACCGACCTGCGGCGCGCCTACGAGTTTACGGGAAACCGGCTGATTCTGACCGCGGCCGGCGAGGAGGCGGTGCTCCGCCTGGTGTGGGAGCGCGAGCGGGACTAGCACCAAGCGCCGTCGTTATGCTACATTTCTGGCCATGAGAAAACTCGGTCTTCTTGCGTTGTTGGCGATCCTGCCGTTGCCGGCCCAGATGACGGCTTTTAACAAAGACATGTTGTTGAAGTACACCGCCCAGTGGAAGGGCGAGCGCTTTCCGGACGGGCGGCCCAAGGTTGCCGATGACTGGCTGAAGCGGCTGGAGCCGGCCTCGTCGGAGGAGACTTGGGGCGAGATGCGGGCGGCCGGGTACACCAACCAGTGGGAAGGCGGGTGGCAGATCCTGCAGCCCCAGAAGAAGCTGATCGGGCGGGCGGTGACGGCGCAATTTATGCCGGTGCGGCCCGACGTCAACGAGGTCATCAACGGGGATGCCAAAGCCGCGGGCATGGGTCAGAGCCAGAACCAGCGCGTGATCGACATGCTGCAGCCGGGCGACGTGATCGTCGTGGACCTGTTCGGGAAGGTGGAGAACGGGACGTTCGTGGGGGACAACCTGGCGTTCGCCGTGTACACCTTCACTAAGACGGGGATCGTGATCGATGGGGCGGTTCGCGACCGGGAGGGCATCCAGCCGATGGGGATGCCGGCCTATGTGCGCGGCTTCCATCCTTCGGCGATCGGAAACGTCATGCTCACCGGGATCAACGTGCCGATCCGGGTGGGCAACGTCACGGTGATGCCGGGGGACCTCGTTTTTGGGGACAACGAGGGCCTCAGCTTCATCCCGCCGCACCTGGTGCAAAGGGTGGTGGAGCGCAGCGAGGTGACGCAGCTCCATGATGTCTGGACCAAGGAGAAGCTGAAGACCGGTAAGTACAAGTCGGCCGAGATCTACTCGACGCCGCGGGATCCGGCGCTGCGGAAGGAGTATGAAGACTGGCTGGCCCAGGAGAAGGCGAAGCGGGGAATCAAGTAGGGGATCGCGCCAGAATCAACGCCGGGACGTTGAGCCGCAGAAAGCCGCCAGCAGAGTAGAAACCGGAAAGTCTGCTGCGGGTCGAACAGGCAGGTAATGTATGGAGGAGGCCTAGCGCCATGAACAGAAGGGAGTTTCTTTCCACACCGCTTATACCCCACGCATTGGCAGCGTCACCTGCTTTTGCGCAGGCCACTCCGGGGTACGATATGGTCATAAAGGGCGGGCACGTTATCGATGCGGCGAACCGGATCAATCAGCAGATGGATGTTGCTGTGCGGGGCGGGAAAATAGCTCGTGTCGATAGAAATATCCCCGCTGCCGACGGGAAGACCGCGGTCGATGTTTCCGGCTACTATGTAACGCCTGGTTTAATAGATCTGCACATATGCTGCTATTACACTAATCCTGGCGTTACCGCCTCCGTGATCGCGGATCATCACTGCCTGCCTTCAGGGGTCACCACCTGCTGCGATGGCGGCACCGCCGGGGCCGATAATTTCGCAGATTTCAAAAAGATTATCGACCGCTCTAAAATGAGAATTCTTTCCTTTCTCAATATTGCGGCGCCAGGCGCCGAGTCCTCCCGGGCGGAGCAGGATCCCTCTCAGTTTAAGGTAAAGCTTGCGGCGGACACCGCCAAAAAATACCCCAATATCATCGTGGGGTTCAAGACCGGCCATTATGGGGGGAAATTTGATGAGACGCGCACTCCTTGGGCGTCGATCGACAGTAGTCTCGAGGCCGGCCGCTTGACCGGGCTGCCGATTTTGGCGGACTTCACTCCGCAGCCGGCGCAGGGGAAATTCCCCGCCAGATCCTACCGTGAATTCCTCCTGGAGAAATTGCGTCCGGGGGATATTGTTACCCACTGTCTGGCCAGCCGCTATCCCTTCCTGATGGAAAATGGCAAGCTGAATGCCGATGTTATCAAGGCGAAGGAGCGAGGTGTAAAATTCGACCTGGGGCATGCCGGCGGCAGTTTTGTGCTCCGGCTGGTAGTGCCGGCAGTGCAGCAGGGTTTTATCCCCGATACGATCAGCGCGGACCTGTTTTCCGATACTCCAGTCACCGTAGGTATCAGTCTGGCCAATGTGATGTCCAAATTCCTTTGTCTGGGAGTACCGCTCGAGGATGTCATCCGCCGCACAACAGTGAATCCCGCACAGATAATACACCGCCCCGAGTTGGGTAACCTGAGCGTTGGCTCGACGGCCGATATCGCCGTATTGGAAATCGTTAAAGGGAATTTCGCCTATCGCGGTTCAGGCGGCGGGAAAATGAGAGGCGATAAGAAACTCCAATGTGTTATGACCTTGTTCGGCGGGGAGATTGTATATGACCATCCCTACGGTCTGAGTGTCCCCTTATGGGAAGATATCCCCAAAGACTCGCGGTATTGGGCCGACACCAACAGGCAGAAATGGTAGCCCGGATGGGGAGAAGCGCGCCGACAGCAACTGCCGCAGCGTGGGCCGTGGCACCTTCTGGAGATGGCGCCACTCGTCAACGGGGACCAGGACGGCGGTCTCCACCCCGCGCTGGGTGACGATCTGCGGCGCGTCCTTCCGGGACGCCTCCAGGAATTCACTGAATCGCGCCTTCGTCCGGCACCTGGCAGGAGCCCACGGACCGTTACCAGACTAGTAATACACTAATCGATTCACGGCGCCACTGTCGTCCCCGCCCGCGGGCCGTAGACCGGCGCCGGCCGCCCCACTTCGTACGCCCCCAGATCCGGCGCCTTCCCGGTGTAATCGTCGTTCACGTTGGGGAGCCGGACCCCGGCGTCCACGGCTTTGCTCCCGCCCTTGAGCCGGAAGTCCAGATCGCGCGCCCGATACACCGCCTGCGGCTGGTTGGCGTCGGGCGGCCGCAGGTTCTCAAAGATGTCGTAATCGACCTCCACGCCGTGCGTCTCCTGTCCGGTGGCCTCCCGGAGGCCGGCCAGCGCGCCGAAGGACTGGAACGGCGCCCGGCCCAGCTCGTAATCGCGCAGCACCCCCGCGCGCGGGCCCTTCCAGGAAAACTGCTCTTTGGCTTGGGGGTTGAGCCGGTAGCCATTGTAGTCGTAGGTGGTGTAAGCGGTATAGTTGGCGAAGCGGAAGATGGCGCGCCCGGGGAGGTCCCGCCCGAGGAACAGGTTGTTGCGGAAGGTCCCGTTCGAGTAGATCTGGCCGTTGCTGTTCTCGGCGATGATGGTGTTGTGGTAAAGCACCAGGCCGGCCGGGTTGACGTTGAACTTCAAAGCGCACCCGGTAGGCACGTGATACAGTACGTTGCGGATATAGTAAGCCGGCCCGCCGTAGACCGGCTGCGCGCTCAGCCCGCATTGCGCCGCGTTCACGCCCCGGTTGCGCATCACGCGGATGTTGTGCACGCCCCCGTCGGCCTCGATGAAGTCGTCGGCCATCAGGTGGATGTCGTTGTTGTAGAAATCGATGGACACCGCCCGGTGGTCTTCTTCCTTGTCGGGGGAGCCGTGGGTGCAGACGTCGATACCGTCGTGGAAGTAGGCGATGTAGTTGTGGGCCACCACGTGACCCGCCCCGTACACCTTCACCGCGTAGTAGCTCCGGAGCCGGTTGGCCCCGTAGACGCCGGGATTGAACCAGCCGAGCAGGCGGTAGCGGTCGTCCCGCCCGATCATGACGTTGTCGGCGATGTAGAAGTCCTGCGAGCCGGCGTACTGCGTGGTGACGCCGATGCCGACGTCCTCCAGCCGGCAGTTGCGGACGGTGAGCCCCCGGGAGCCCAGCACGTCCTTCAGACCCGCGAAAAACGCAATATCGGTATTGCGAATGGTGAGTCCTTCAAAGATGTGGTAGTCGGCCGCCATCACGTCGAAGAGCCGGTGCGCGCCGTCGCCGTCGAAAATCGGCTCCCCGTCCCCGGCCGCGCGGATTACGATGGGACGCTCCGGCGTGCCCTTCGCCGTCAGTACGTAGGTACCATCGAAATCCAGTCCCAGCGGGTGGGAATACTGGAAGCGGTCCCCCTTATAGAGGCCGCCGTGAACCAGCATCACGTCTCCCGGTCCCACTTTGCGCTCGCTGACCACCGCCCAGTCCCCGTTTCCCGAGCCGAAATACGCTTGTTTCAGCCCGGTGAACGCCGGCTGCTGCTTCTCGCCCCGCCATCCCAGCGGATACACGTGCAATACCCGCCCGCCGGGCGCGGCTTTCGGCTCGCCGCGGGTGCGCACCTTGGCCGTCCGCACCGCTTCGCCTTGCACGCCGTCGGGGTCCCGCAACTGGAACCGCGTTTCGTATTCGGTATCCGGCTCCAGGTCGAGGATGCTGCCGGCGAACATGTCGGGCACCGTGTAATCGAGGCCCAGGTCCGGACGGAAGACCCTCTCGCCGCCCAGCCGCAGCAACGGCATTCCCTGTCTCCAGCCGCTCTCGCCGGTCTTGCGGTAGCCGACCTCCACGACGGAGTTGCGATTTTCGTCCCCGCTGATTTGCCACTCGAACCCCAGACAAATCAGGGTGGGGCGCTCCACGACAAACCTGCCGGCAGTGACCGCGTCGGCGGCGGCGAGCCGGGCCGCGCAAAGGAAGGGCAGAAGGAATTTTCGGATGTGCATGGCGGTATTATACTCGGCGTGGGCGGACTGGTCCGGTGGAGATTGAGGAGAGGATCAAGACCTGGCTCCACCGAGCCGCGACTGTAAGGGAGCGGTTTCCGCGCCGGTAGAAACAACCGCTCCCTTACGGTCGCGGCGCGGTGCGCTGGAGATTTAGGCTTAACGGGAGGGACTGGGCAGGGCCCTGTCCTACAACGACATCGGCGCCCCGGGGGGTCGGTTTGGTCGGTAGACCTGCGTGGGGCGTGGAGGGGAAACCGGCGCTGGGCATAGGCGATTCACTGCTCCGCAAGCCTTGGACTTAAGAATCTACGGATCGCTCTTGTCCGATGAGGCCGTCTTTCAACTCTGGCCTTTGCTGGCCCACCGCTGGCGACGGCACGTGCCTACAATGAGGGTATGGTGCTCCCCACGAGACGTCTGATCTGGCTGCTCGCCGGATGCACGGTGTATGCCGCAGAGGCGGATCGGACGGTAGCGCCGGCGATGCGGCGCGCGGCCCCGAATGTCCATCGCATCCGGGTGTTGCAGCGGGCGTCCGTGGATCCGGAGTTAGACCTCATCATTGCACTCGGCGCTCCGGAGGGGTGGCCGCCGGAAGATGGCGAGGGCGGCTGGTGGGGCGATAAGACGGCTCTGGGTCTCTTCTTGCAGCGGCGTGACCGGCCGGACGTGGTGTACCAGATCGCGGTCGAGAGCGGACGGGGAGACGCCGACTGCTATGCGCGAGTGGAACGGGCGACAGCAACGGACGTGGTCCTATCGTGCACGCCGGAAAAGGGCAGGCGCGGACCGAATCGGAAGTTCGTATATGACATCCGAGCGAAGGCGTTGGTAAAGCGGATCCATTACGACCCGTTCGCGATGCAGCGGGTATTTGTATCGGGTGATCAGGCCGTGCTCGTCGGCTCGGACTTCCGGCGGCTGGCGGCGGTGGAATACCGCCCGGGTCGTGCGCCTGCATTTCGCCTGCTGAACGGCGCGCCAGCAGAGCAGTGGACCGGACGCGTGCGAACGAGCGCGGGTACGGTGGGCGCCGGGGCGGAACTGCGCACCGAAATCTACATCGAGCGGGAGCAGTTCAAACCCACGCCCTTCGGGCCCCGCCACCGGTTCACGCTCGCCCAGGAAGACACGACGGTGCCCGAGCCACAGCAAAAACGCCTGCTCGTGCTGGATGGCACAGGTCAGCGGGTGGAGCGCTACCCGTTGCCGCGACGGACCTACGAAGAGTTTGCCAACGCGCGGCCTCGGCGTGTGGCGGACGGCTACAGCCGGTCGGGTACGGAGATGAACGACGAGATCGGGCCGTGGCAGATCGCCGACGGCACGCTGTGGTTTGGCAAGACGTTTTACGACGGCGAAGGCATGACGGGCGTGGGCGGGTTCGGATACTTCGATACGTCGGAGCGCAAATACCGGGTCTATTCTCCACCCGAGATCGCGGATTGGTCGGTAACGGCGATGCTGGTGGAGCCGGAGGCAGTGTGGCTGGCGCTGGCACGGCACGGCGAATGGGGGAGCAGCGGCGGGGGTCTACTGCGATTCGATCGGGGAACGGAGAAGGTGGAAAGCCTGGAGCTGCGCGACATCGCGAGCGCGATCTCTCGCGTCGGCGATCGCCTCTTGATCGCAACGGAGTTCGGAGCGGCTGTGTTTGGAGAGCATAGGCTGCGGCGGTACTTCCTGGATCAGACGACCGACGGTCGATTGCGGGTGGTGGAGGCAATACTGGGGCCGTGAGGGTCGTGTTGAGTGACGAATGCCGATCGGACTTTATGGTTGCGAGGTCGTTGCGAGGCTGTGCGATCCTAGCTTTATTGCCGGCATTGTTGAGCGCACAAGTGGCGTTCAGCCGCCGTGTGTACAAGCGGAGCGGAACAACGTATCAGCAGATCTGGATGTGGGATCCCTCGGAGGGAGCTTTGAAGCCGCTGACAGACTCGGAGAGGAATCATTTCCAGCCGGCTTGTTCAAAGGATGGCAGGTATATCCACTTTCTTTCCGGCGCCGATTGGTACATTTACAACGGCCTTTGGAGCTTCGACCGCCAAACCGGCCAGGAGCGGAAGCTCTCGGCAGATCCGAAAGTTCCAGTTGCCGCGGCGAATCGGCCTCCGATTGCCGATTGCAACGATGCGGTCTGGTCGCAAGATAACGCGCTCTTTGCGTGTTCGGCTGGACAAGATGTCTCGATCCACGATGCGGTCACTGGAAAGGAAGTAGGCCGGCCACATTTTGGTGAACGCGCCACGGCGCCGCGCGCAATGGCATGGTCGCCGGACCGAAAGTGGCTGCTGGTGGGGACGCCGGGGCAGGACGACAACAGCACTTCCCGCCAGTCGGACTACTTCGTGCTGGATCTCGGCCGCATGGCTTGGAACCCAGTGGGCAGCGGCAATGATGCCGTGTGGCTTCCCGGTCGCAACGAGATTGTTTATAGCACACCACGCGAGCTGGTAGCGCTCACGTCCTCCCGTAAGCACCAAGTGTGGTCGGCACATCTCATGGTGTTCGATCCGGCGACGCGCCGCCGGACGCCGCTGACCTCCGGCGTCACCAACAACATACAACCGGCGCCATGCACGCGCTGATCAGAGCCCGAGCAAATCACTCCGCAAGAAACTCGCGCTGCCGATTACCACCTCCGCCTTGCAGCTAGGGCCCTCCCGCGGGATTCCACCCGAGGGGAGCCGCTCCCCTGCGTTATTATGGAGCTAGAAAGGGGCGCATGGAATTCGACTACACCGCCGAGCAGTTGCAGCTTCGCCGCACGGTACGGGAGTTCGCCGAGGGCGAGATCGCCCCGCAGGTCAGCCGCTGGGACGAGGAACAGGTGTTTCCCGCGGAGATCCTGCCGCAGATGGGGAAGCTGGGGTTGATGGGGGTGGTATTCCCCGAGGCGCTGGGGGGAGCGGGGCTGACCTACGTCGATTACGCCGTGGTGATCGAGGAACTGGCGCGGGTGGACGGATCGGTGGGGCTGATCGTGGCGGCGCATACCTCGCTGTGTACGAACCATATTTATAAATGCGGGAGCGAGGAGCAGCGGCGGGCTTACGTGCCGCGCCTGGCGAGCGGCGAGTGGCTGGGGTGCTGGTCGCTGACCGAGCCGGAGGCGTGGTCGGACGCCGCCGGTAGGCGGACCACCGCCCGGCTGGACGGCGACTGCTGGGTGCTGAACGGGGGCAAGACCTTCACTACGAATGCTCATCATGCCGATGTATGCGTGGCCATGGCCGTCACCGAGCGGGCCCTGGGGCATCATGGGATCTCGGCCTTCATCATCCCTAAGGAGACGCCGGGGTATCGGGTGGGACGGAAGGAAAACAAGCTGGGGATGCGGGCCAGCGACACCGGGGAAGTGATCTTCGCCGACTGCCGGTTGCCGGGATCACAGCTTCTGGGACAGCGCGGGGAGGGGTTCATCGACTCGCTGAAGGTCCTGGACGGGGGCCGCGTCTCGATCGCCGCTTTGGCCGTAGGCATGGCGCAGGGGGCGTACGAGGCGGCGCTGCGGTATTCCAAGCAGCGCAAACAGTTCGGTCGGCCCATTTCGGAGTTTCAGGCGATCCAGTTCAAGCTGGCCGACATGGCCACCGAGATTGAGGCGGCGCGGTGGATGACTCTGCGGGCGGGGTGGCTCCTCGACCAGGGGCGGCGCAACACCAAGGAATCGGCGATGGCCAAGCTATTCGCCAGCGAGGTGGCGGTGCGGGCCGCCGACCAGGCGTTGCAGGTCCACGGGGGGTACGGCTTTACCAAGGACTATCCGGTGGAGAAGTTTTACCGGGACGTCAAGTTGTGCACGATCGGTGAGGGTACGAGTGAGATCCAGCGGCTGGTTATCGCGCGGCAACTTCTGAAGGAATGACTTGTGGGGCGGCCCCCTGGGGCCGCAGCCCCCGCTGGCGGGCTCCTGAAGAGAATCACACCGGCGGTTTTTGCCAGCCACCGGTCTTCGATTCCAGGTACTGGCACACCGCCAGCACTACGTCCTCGCGCCAGGGCTGCCCGACTACCTGGACGCCAATGGGCAGACCCTCGGGCAACGCGCCCCCCCGGACCACCGCCGCCGGCCAACCGGTGCTGTTGTACAGGCCGGTGTAACCGCGGCCGGGCTCGCGCCGCACCGGATCGTCGCCGAGGTTGATCGGCTCCGCGGGCTTTCCGCCGGCCGGGCATAGCACTGCGTCGTAGTCCTTCACCCACTGCAGGAGCTTGGTGCGGGCCTGGTCCTGGCGTTCCAGGAGCTCGGTGAACTCGGCCGTGGGGAGCGGCTCCATCTTCATGCGGTCCACCAGCACGGGCGAGGTCGCCCGGGTGCCCCACTTCTCGGCGATGCGCTTCACGAAGGTCCAGCCGTCGGCCCGGGTCAGGCGGAAGCGCACCTCCTCCATCTCCATCATGAGACTCTTGGGCAGGTCCTCGCGCACCCGGCAGCCGGCCTCCTCCAAGTGGCGCGCGGCGCGGCGGACGATCTCCTTGGTCTCCGTGGAGGTTTCGGCGACGCCGTTGTCCGGGTAGAAAGCCACGCGCAGCTTGGACACCTCCACTTTGGCTGGATCGGCCCAGGGGACCGGCACGATGGCGGCGTCGCGGAAGTCCGGTCCGCTGATGAGAGGCAGGATCAGGATCAGGTCCTCGACGCGGCGGGCCAAGGGGCCGAGCTGCTGCCAGGAGTCGTAGATGCCGCCGTAGTCGACGATGTGGCCGGTGCGGGGGACGCGGCCCGAGGTCGGTTTGATACCGGCAATACCATTGGCGTGGGCGGGGCCGCGGATGCTGCCGCCCCAGTCGCTGCCGACGTCGAAGGGGACGCCGCCGGCGGCCACAATCGCGCCCGCCCCGCCGCTCGAGCCCGAGGTGGTCCGGGTCAGGTCGTAGGGATTGTGGGAAATGCCGTAGATGATGTTGGCGGTGCTGTTGACGCCGGGAATGCCGCCGCCGGCCAGGGTAAATTCCGGGGTATTGGTCTTACCCAGCAGAATGGCGCCGGCGGCCCGCAGCCGTGCCACCACGGTGGCGTCCTGGTTGGGGACGTAGCCCATGCGGCCGACCGTGCCGCCGGTGGTGATGACGCCGGCGGTGTCGATGGAGTCCTTGATGGTCATGGGGACGCCGTGCAGCGGGCCCTTCGACCGGCCTTGGGCGAGGAGCGCGTCGGCTTCCAGGGCTTCCCGGAGCGCCCGCTCGAAGCAGGTCTGGACCACCGCGTGGAGCTTGGGGTTGACCGCCTCGATCCGGGCGATGGAGGCGCGGACGGCCTCGGTGGCGGAAATCTTCTTCTCGCGGATCTGCTGCGCGAGCCGGACGGCGGAAACAAACAGGTCGTCGGGCGGAGCGGCCGGGGCCGGGCGGTGAAGCAGCAAGGCCGCACCGGCGCCGAGGTGTCCGAGAAATTCGCGTCGCGAGGGTGTGCTCATAAGCTAGACTTCCTAAGCATCCACGGCAGAGGACGCAGAGGACGCGGAGGAACTCCTTTTCTTCTTCCTCTGCGTCCTCTGCGTCCTCTGCGGTGAATTCATGGGTTTGTGCTCAGATCGCCGGCCGCTGCCAGCCGCCGGTTTTGGACTCCAGGTGCGCCGCCACGGCCAGGACCACGTGGTCGGTCCAGGGACGGCCCACGATCTGAATCCCCAGGGGCAGGCCTTCCGGGGAGGTTCCGGCGCGAACCACGGCCGCGGGCCAGCCGGTGATGTTGTAGGTCGAGGTATAGTTCCAGCCGGGCGGTCCGGGCGGATCGCCGAGCCGGGGGGCGGGCCGCGCGCTGGGGGGGCACAGGATCACGTCGTAGTCTTCGAGGAAAGCCAGCATCCGGCTGCGGCACTCGTCGAGCCGCTCGGTGAGAGTGGCGAACTCGACCGAGGAAAGCGGCGCGCCGCGCAGGCTGAGCTGGGGCGACGCCTGCCTGGTGCCCGCCCTCTGCAAACGCCGCTGGACGCCCGCCCCGCCGTCCGCGCCGCCGAGTTTCCCGCGCAGCTCCCCGACTTCTTTGAGTAAGGGCGGGCGGGCCTCGGTGCACTTCGCGCCAGTGGCGGCCAGCAGGGCGGCGCAGTCGCGCACCACTTTGGCGATCTCGGGCGTCGGGTCCAGCTCGCCGTTCGAGAGGTACCAGGCTACGCGCAGGGGACGGAGGTCGACCCGCCGGTAATCACCGAGAGGTACCGGAGCGGTGGCCGCGTCCAGGGAGTCGGGACCGGCCAGGATCGGCAGGAGCAGCGCCAGGTCCTCGACACGGCGGGCCAAGGGTCCGATCTGCTGCATGGAGTCGAAAGCGCCGCCGAAGCCGACGATGTGGCCGGTACGCGGCACCAGTCCATGGGTAGGCTTGATGCCGGCGATCCCGCAGGCATGGCTGGGGACGCGGATGCTCCCGGCGAAATCGCTGCCGATCTCGAAGAAGCCGCCGCCGGACGCGACGATGGCGGCCGCCCCGCCGCTCGATCCCGAGGGCTGGTAGTCGAGGTGGTAGGGGTTCTTGGTGGGCCCGTAAATCAGGTTGTTGGTGACGAAGGAGAGGGTGAACTCCGGGGTATTGGTCTACCCAGCAGGATGGCGCCGGCGGCCCGGACGCGGGCCACCACGGTGGCGTCTTGCGCCGGGACGTAGTCCTTGCGGCCGAGCGTCCCGCCCGTGCTGACCACGCCGGCCGTGTCGAAGGAGTCCTTAATGGTCATGGGGACGCCGTGCAGCGGACCCTTCGGCTTGCCCTTGGCCAGCAGGGTGTCCGCCTCCTTGGCCTCCAGCAGCGCGCGCTCCGCGCAAAGCTGGACCACCGCGTTCAACTGGGGGTTCACCTTGGCGATGCGCGCCAGACAGGCCTTCACCGCCTCTTGCGAAGACACCTTCTTTTCGCGAATCCGCTGGGCCAGGCTGGTGGCCGACAGATAAATTAACTGGTTGGGGTCATCCGGCGGCACGGCTCGCATTATACGCCATTATGCGGGTCCATGAGATTATCCTCACGTTTCTCTCCACGGCGGCGATACGAGACAGTGGACCCACCCCCCGGGCCGTAATCAGCAGGAGGCCCGACCATGGCTATTCTTCGTTGGGGGCTCTGGATCGCACTGGGCTGCGGGTGCCTGTGCGCCCAGAGCCTCTCGTGGGTCACCCAGTTTGGAACCCCTTCCACCGACGACGCCGTCGCCTTGGCGGCCGATGCCGGCGGAATCTGGGTGGCCGGAAACACCGGCGGCGCGCTCCCCGGTCAGACCAATTTGGGTTCGCAGGACGTCTACCTGGCCCGCTATGACGGAGCCGGCGCGCTGCAGTGGGTCCGCCAGTTCGGAACCGCCGCGCTCGACCAGGCCTGGAGCGTCGCCGCCGATGCCGGCGGCGTTTACGTGGCTGGCTCGACCCGCGGCGTCCTTCCGGGCCAGACGAGTGCCGGGGGCTTTGACGCATTTGTGCGCAAGTACGACACCGCCGGCAATGAGCTGTGGACCCGCCAGTTCGGGACCTCTGCTACCGATCAGGCTGTAGGTATTGCCGTCGATCCCAGCGGTGTCTACGTGGCCGGCTCAACCGGCGGGGTGCTGCCCGGCCAAGCCGGGTCCGGCGACCAGGACGTGTTCGTCCGCAAGTACGACGCCGCCGGCAATGAACTCTGGACCCGCCAGTTCGGAAGCGCCTTCCCGGACCAGGCGGGCGGGATCGCCGCGGGCGCCTCCGGCGTCTACGTCACCGGCGCCTTCTGGCAGGACGCCTTCCTCCGCGCCTACGACGCCTCGGGCCAGGAGCTTTGGACGCGCCAGTTCGGCAGCCCGTCCGCCGACCTCGGCCGCGCGGTCGCGCTCGACTCCACCGGCGTGTACGTCTGCGGCGCCACCTTGGACGCGCTGCCGGGACAGACCTCCGCCGGGTTGTTGGACGTCTTCCTCCGCAAGTATGACGCCGGCGGAACCGAGTTGTGGACCCGCCAGTTCGGCTCGGCCTCCTTCGACGACGGCCTGGCCGTGGCGGCCGGCGCGGGCGGCGTCCTGGTGGCCGGCTACACCATGGGCGTCCTGCCCGGGCAGACGCCCTCCGGTTTGACCGACGCGTTTGTGCGCTCCTACGATGCCGGCGGAACGGAGCTGTGGACCCGCCAGTTCGGCGCTGCAGCCACCGACAGCGCTGCAGCCGTTGCCGCCGGGCCTTCCGGAGCCTATGTCGCCGGCTTCACCTTCGGGGTCCTTCCCGGCCAGACCGGAGCCGGATTTCAGGACGCCTTTCTCGCGCGCCTTGGCGACCCTGCCCCGGCGCAAATCCAGGTGGCCATCGACATCAAGCCCGGAGAGTTTCCGAACACCATCAATCCTCGCTCTCGCGGCTCGGTTCCGGTAGCGATCTTCGGCTCTCCGGCGCTCGACGTCCAGACGATCGACCCGGCCACCGTGACTCTGGCGGGCGCGCCGGTCCGGACCACGGGCCAGGCCGGTTACCAGGTGTCGATCGGCGACGTGAACGGGGACGGCGCCGCCGACCTGCTGGTCCACGTGTCCACCGAGGCCATGCAGATCGGCCCGGGCGATACGGAAGCCGTCCTGGAAGGCCGGACCTACGACGGCAAGCAAATCGTAGGCCGGGATTCGATACGCGTCGTTCCGAAGTGAGTCCTCGATTAGGATCAGGCGGGAAAAATTCTGCGGCGAGGATCTGGTGCAGGTCGAAGGGGCAGGCTGCGGGGAACATAGGTTCCCGGCCTGATGGCCGCCAGGACGAATGCGGACTTCTCCAGGGGTCCCTGTCGGGAACCTTTTCAAATGGGAGCGTCCGAACAAATGGCGCAAACGGGAGGGGTCAGCAGCCTCAAAATGCCACGAGGCATTGAGTTTGGCAAGCCAGGTCCTGGATAGAATAGATCGTGGATCGTAGATCGTGGGACGCGCGCGCCCTGGCCCGAGCCCTGACCGAGGTTGAGAACGACACGCCCCGAGGCAGGGAACTGCTGCGGGAGCTCTACCCGCACGCCGGGCGGGCCTGGACGGTCGGGATTACCGGCGCTCCGGGGGCAGGGAAGAGCTCGCTGGTCGACCGCCTGGCGGGCGAATTGCGGCGCGAGGGGAAGACGGTAGGCGTGGTGGCGGTGGATCCCAGCAGTCCCTACTCGGGGGGCGCGATCCTGGGCGACCGGATCCGCATGCAGGCCCACGCCGGAGATGCCGGCATCTTCATCCGATCCATGGCCACGCGGGGATTCCTGGGAGGGCTGGCCCGGGCTACCGGGGATCTGGCGCTGGTGCTGGATGCGGCGGGGCGGGACGTGGTGCTGGTGGAAACCGTGGGCGTGGGGCAGGACGAAGTGGACGTGGTCCGGGTGGCGGACGTGGTGGCGGTGGTGCTGGTGCCGGGTATGGGTGATGACGTGCAGGCGTTGAAGGCGGGGATACTGGAGATCGCCGACGTGCTGGTCATCAATAAGTCCGACCGGGAGGGCGCCGACCGGCTCGAGCAGGAGCTGCGCGGGATGCTGGAGCTGAGCCGGCGGCCGGACGGATGGATGCCGCCGATCGTCCGCACGGTGGCGACCGAGGGGCAGGGCGTGCCGGAGTTGCTGGCGGCCTTGCGGTCGTGCCGGTTCGAGGGGAGAAAGGCGGCCAACTGGCGTCACCGGCTGCAGGAACTGCTGCGGGAGCGGGTGCTGCAGAAGCTGGTGGCGGCGGGTGAGCTGGAGGCGGTCGCGGCGCGGGTGGCGGCGGGGGAGCTGGATCCGTATGCGTACGTCGACGGGAAGCTGGGTGGCGTCCGGATCGATCACTTGGGGATCGGCGTGCGGTCGCTCGACGACGCGCTGGTGTTTTACCGCGACCTGCTGGGCCTGGAGGTGTCCGGGCGCGAGGAGGTGCCGCACGAGAAGGTCCGGATCGCCATGCTGCCCGCCGGAGAGGCGCGGATCGAGCTGCTGGAGGCGACGTCGGAGGATTCGCCGGTGGGCAAGCGCGGGCCGGGCCTGCATCATGTGGCGTTGCGGGTGCCGGACCTGGAAGCCGCGGTGGAGCGGCTGCGAGGGGCGGGAGTCCGCCTGGTTACTGATAAGATCCAGAGCGGAGCGGGGGGGCACCGGTATATCTTTATACATCCGGCCTCGGCCGGCGGGGTGCTGGTCGAGTTGGTCCAGGAGAGTGCATGAAGGCGAGAATTGGCGTGATCGGCGGCAGCGGTCTCTATTCCATGGAGGGCTTCGAGGCGCGCGAGGAGGTCTCGCTGGAGACGCCTTGGGGGTCGCCGTCCGATCCTTATATAGTGGGCGAGCTGGACGGCTCGCCGGTGGCCTTTCTGTCGCGCCACGGGCGGGGACACCGGTTTTCGCCGTCCGAGATCAACTACCGGGCCAACATCTGGGGGATGAAAATGCTGGGGGTGGAGCGGATCCTCTCGCTGAGCGCGGTGGGATCGCTGCGGGGGGAGCTGCATCCGCGCGATTTTGTGATTCCCGACCAGTTCTTCGACCGCACCAAGGACCGGCAGGCCACTTTCTTCGGCGATGGTCTGGTGGCCCACGTCAGTTTCGCCGATCCGATCTGCCCGCAGCTTGCGGAGTTGGCGGAGGGGGCTTGCGGGGCGGCGGGGGTGAAGGCGCGGCGGGGAGGAACCTACCTCTGCATGGAGGGGCCGGCGTTTTCCACCAAGGCGGAGTCCCATGTGTACCGGTCCTGGGGCATGGACGTGATCGGGATGACCAACCTGACCGAGGCCAAGCTGGCCCGGGAGGCGGAGATCTGCTACGTCACCCTTGCCATGATCACCGACTATGACTGCTGGCACCCGGAGCACGATGCGGTAACCGTGCAGGACATCATCGGACACCTGGTGGCCAACGCCAAAAACGCGCAGACAGTGGTCGCCCAGGCGGTCCGGCGGATGCCGGGGGACAGGAGTTGTAAGTGCGGTTCGGCGCTGGCGCACGCGCTGCTGACAGACCGGGCGGCCGTGCCGGAGGCGGCGCGAAAGAAGCTGGGGTTGCTGGTGGACAAATATTTTTGATATACTCCGCGCGATCGAGAAGCTTTTGGCCATTTCTCATCGCTGTCAGCAACCAGGATCACCCGCCGGGTTGCTAATGGCTGACAGCTAACAGCTTCTTCTGGGGGTTAACATATGCGCCGCATCGCGTGGTTTGCAGCGTTTCTCGTTTGCAGCGGCTTTCTGGCCGCTCAGGTCAACAAAAGCAACCTGACCGGCATCGTCCGGGACGCGACGGGAGCGGCGGTTCCGGAGGTTACCATCAAGCTGACCAACGTGGAAACCGGGGCCGTCCGCATGGAGGTGAGCGACGGCTCGGGCTTCTATCGCTTCACCCTGCTGGATCGCGGCGCTTACCGGCTGGAGGCCGAGCGTCCGGGCTTCAAGCGCTTCCAGCGGGACGCCGTGGAGCTGCAGACCGGCGAAACGACCACCATCGACATCATGCTCACGCTCGGCGAAATCGCCGAGAGCGTCACCGTGACCGCCGAAGCCGCCCTACTGCGCACGGAGACCGGCGCGCTGGGCACCACGGTCAGCACCAAGGTGATCAACGAGCTGCCGCTCATCGGCCGCAACCCTTATGTATTCCTGACGCTGTCGCCGGGCATTCAGTACACCGGCGATCCCGGGGCGCTGAATCCCTGGGACGTCGCGGGCCCTTCGACCTTCGCCGCCTCGGGATCGGAGTCCAAGAGCGAATTCCTGCTGGACGGCATTCCCAACATGGGCATCAGCAACGTGTCGCTGTCGCCCTCTCCGGACGCCGTGCAGGAAATGCGCGTGCAGACCAGCGCCTTCGACGCCGAGTTCGGCCACGCCGGGGCGGCCTTCGTCAACGTGTCCACGCGCTCGGGCACCAACGACTATCACGGCACCGCTTACTGGTACTTGCGCAACGATAACCTGAACGCCAACAATTTCTTCAATAACCGCATCGGGAGCAAGAAGAGCGAGTTTAAGCAGAACACCTACGGGGCCTCGTTCGGCGGACCCTTCCGGATTCCGAAGCTGTACAACGGCCGCGACAAGACGCACTACTTCTTCAACTTCGAGGGCACCCAGATCCGGGGCACCGGTAATGCGCGGGCCATTGTGCCCACCCTGCGGGAACGGAGCGGCGATTTTTCGCAGTCCCTCGACCGGTCCGGACGGCCGTTCACCATCTTTGATCCGGCGACGGCGACGGGTAGTGGTTCCGTACGAACAGCCTTCCCGGGCAACGCTATTCCGGCGGCCCGCTTCGATCCGGTGACGGTAAATGCCCTGAAGTTCTATCCGCTGCCCAATCGCACCCCCAGCTCGGGGAGTCTCCAGAATTTCGAGAACCCGCAGATCAGCGGCCGGAAGTGGGCCAGTCTCGCGTCGCGCACAGATCACCAGCTCAACACCCGCCAGAACCTGTTTTTCCGCTATGGCTGGAATCACCGGAAAGACCCCTCCAGCGCTTTTTACGGGGAGGGCTGCTGCCGGCCGGCCGGCAACCCCACCGATGGCCAGGACGAGTTCGAGCGCGGCAACATCGGAGCGGGCGTCGGTTACACCTGGGTGTTGAGCCCGCAGATGGTGTTCGACGCGCGCCTGGGCTTCACCCGCTATTTCGACGCCAACGAGATGTACGGCGAGGGATTTGACGTGCGCAAGCTGGGCTTCCCGGAAGCCTTCGCCCGCAACGTAGCCTACGCCAACTTCCCGCGGTTCGCCATGGCCGACGCCGACGTGGAGAACCTGGGCGCCGGACGGGTTCCCTCGCGCACCTACATCAATGTGTACAATCCACTAGTTAATTTCCACTACACCTTCAACCGGCACGCCCTGAAGTGGGGCTACCGCTACATGGTGAACCAGCAGAACACGTTCGGTCCCAACCGCTCGGCGGGCATCTTCACCTTTGGCCGCGCCTTCACCCAGGGCCCCAACCCCACGCAGGTGTCGGCCAATGCCGGGCACGACTTTGCGGCCTTCCTGCTGGGCACTCCCAATAGCGGCTCGGCGGACGTGAACGCCCTGCCGGCCCTGGAGAATACCTATCACTCCTTCTATCTACAGGACGACTGGAAGGCCACTTCGCGGCTGACGTTGAACGTGGGGCTGCGGGCGGAACACGAAAACGGGGCCACCGACCGCTTCAATCGCGGCAACGCCGGTCTGGATTTGAACGTCGCCAGCCCGACGGAAGCCCAGGCTCGGGTCAACTACGCGCGCACCCCGATTGCGGAGCTGGCCGAGCTGCGGGTGAAAGGCGGGCTGCGGTTTCTGGCCACGGAAAACACCCCCCGCGAGAATCTCAACATGCCGGCGGTGATCTGGTCGCCGCGGGTGGGCTACGCCTACCGGGTCTCCAATTGGATGGTGGCCCGCGGCGGCTACGGCATCTTCTACGTGCCCAACATCATTTCCAATTACCGGCTCGACGGCTTCTCTCTGGCAACCCAGATGGTCACCTCGCTCGATAACAACGTGACTAGTTTCAATACCCTCCGTAACCCCTTCCCCAGCGGCCTGGTGCAGCCCCCGGGCTCGGCGGGCGGCCTGCTGACCGGCTTGGGCCAGTCGATCACGGCCGGCGGCGCCTCGCCGGGAAACTTCCTGCCCGACTTCAAGCATGGACTCAACCAGCAGTTCTCCCAGGGATTCCAGTTTGTCCTGCCCGGCGAGCTATCGATCCAGGCCAGTTACGTGGGCAGCTTGTCCCAACGGCTCACCATCTCACGGAACATCAACCAGTACCCGGACCGGTTCCTGCCCTTGCAGGCGCGCCTGAACGCCCGCGTGGCCAATCCGTTCGCCGGCGTCATCACCGACCCCACCAGCGCGCTGAGCCAGGCCACCACCACGGTGCTGCAGCTCTTGCGACCGTTCCCGCAGTACACCGGCACCACGCAGTCCAGCTTGCCTTTCGGCCGCTCCTGGTACCACTCCATGCAGCTCGAAGTCAGCCGCAGAATGGCGCACGGCCTGTACTTCGGCGTCTCCTACACGAACTCGAAACTGATGGAAGCGACCTCCTACCTGAATCCCAACGCGGCGGTGGTGGAAAAGGTCATCTCCGATTCCGACCGGCCGCAGCGGCTGGTCGTGCATGGGTATTACGAGCTGCCCTTCGGACCCGGGCGGCAATTCGCGGCTTCGTCCCATCCGCTGGTGAAACGGCTGGTGGCGAACTGGCAGGTGAACTGGGTGTCCACGTTCCAGTCTGGCGCGGCGCTGGCATTCTCGAGCGCCGAGCGGCCCACCCGCTCCGATCGGTATCCGCGCACGGTGGACCTGTATTTCGACCCCACTCAGTTCGTCCCGCAACAGCCCTTCACGCTGCGCGCTTTCTCGTCGCGCACCTCCGACCTGCGCGCTCCGGGCATCAATAAGTGGGATATCACCGTGCAGAAGAGCGTGATGGTCCGCGAGGGGATGAACTTCAAGGTGCAGGCGGAGTTCTACAACGCGTTCAACAAGACGCACCTGGGTACGCCGAACACGACGGTGACCAGCGCGAGCTTCAGCCGGATTACGGGGACGTTTCTCGGACCGCGCGAGATTCAGGTCTCGGGCCGGTTCACGTTCTGAGGAAGATGAATGGAACCACAGATGAACGGATGAACTCGGTGTTCATCTGTGGTTTCAAAGGGAGCGGTGGCGCCCGGAGGTGAGTCATGAAGCGGTTGGTCTTGCTCCTAGGAGCTTGCGCAGCGGTGTGGGCGGCGGAGCCGGCGAAGTACGACTACCGCGTACTGGCTACCACCAGGACCTCCACCATGGAAAAGGAAATGAACGCCGCCGCCGCTGACGGCTACACCTTCTACGGGGTAATGGGCGGCGAGACGGCCATGGGCGGCAAGGAAGTGGTGGTGGTGATGGGCAAAGACGTGTCCCTCCCCAGCCCGGT
The DNA here is from genome assembly GCA_041477815.1 of Terriglobia bacterium. Classification (GTDB taxonomy): domain Bacteria; phylum Acidobacteriota; class Terriglobia; order Bryobacterales; family JACQDG01; genus JBGOUV01. The sequence continues at coordinate 31,068 of JBGOUV010000004.1, forward strand.
GCGGCGCAAGTACAAGCTGCTGGCCACTTCCCGCACCTCCACCATGCAGAAAGAGATCCAGCAGGCCGGCGACGAGGGTTTCGAGTACCTCGGCCAGACCGTCTTTGAGTCCGCGTTCGGCGGCAAGGAGGTCAGCGTGATCCTGCAACGCAACCTCGATACCCCGGCGAAGCGCTTGGAGTACAAGCTGCTGGCCACCTCTCGCACCTCCACCATGCAGAAGGAGCTGCGTCAGGCCGGGGAGTCCGGTTTCCAGTTCCTCGGCATGACCGTGGGCAAGACGGCCATGGGGGGCAACGAAGTGGTGTGCTTTTTGCGGCGCGTGGTGGAATGACTTGTAAAGAAACGACCGATTCTTAGCCCCAGGACTGCATCCTCGGTTAGAATAGAAATGTTTGCAAGGGGGGGTATATGTTTTCGAGAAGTCTGCTTGCTTCGGCTTTACTGGCTTTGGCTGCGCCTTATGCCGCGCACGCTCAGGTACTCTACGGGTCGATCGTCGGCAACGTGACCGACGCCAGCGACGCCGCCATTTCGGGCGCCACGGTGACCGTTACCAACCCGGAAACGAACCTGGTCCGGCAGACCACCACCAACGACACCGGCGCGTATAACCTTCCCAGTCTCCAGGCCGGCAACTACGTCGTGAAAGTAACGAAGGAGGGCTTCACCGCCTTCACCCAGCAGCAGGTGCAGGTGACGATCAACACGGTGACCCGCGCCGACGCCAAGCTGACCGTGGGAGGGGTCACCGAATCGGTGACGGTGTCGGCCGACGTGGCCACCCTGCAGACCGACCGCTCGGAGGTTCGGGCGGAGATCGTCAGCAAGCAACTGGTGGACCTCCCGGTGCCGCTGGGGCGCAACTACCAGCAGTTGTTCCGGACGCTGCCGGGCTTCGCGCCGCCGGCCAACGCGCACTCGGTTCCCACCAACCCTTCGCGGGCCCTGGCGTTCAACGTGAACGGGGCGAGCCGGTCGTCGAACAATACGCGCATCGACGGGGCCAGCTCCACCGTCATCCAGTTGCCGCACATTGTGGCCTACGTGCCGTCGCTTGAATCGATCGAGACGGTGAACGTGGTGACCAACAGCTTTGACGCCGAGCAGGGGCTGGCCGGCGGGGCGGCCATCAGCCTGCAAACCCGGAGCGGCACCAACGACCTGCACGGGGCGGTGTTTGAGTATCACAGCGACCAGCGCATGAAGGCCAAGCCCTTCTTCCTGCCGGCCGGCCAGAACAAGCCGAAGCTGGTATACAACCAGTTCGGCGCCGCCCTCGGCGGGCCTATCAAGAAGAACAAACTCTTCTACTTCATGGCCTACGAGGGCACCACCGACCGGGAAGCCGCGTCGCGGTTCGGCACCGTTCCCACCGCCGCCATCAAGGCCGGCGACATGTCCGCTTCCACGCGCCTGGTCTACGACCCGGCCACCGGCGACGACCAGGGCAACAACCGCGCCGCGTTCCTGAACAACCTCGTACCCGCATCGCGCGTGAGCGCCATATCCAAAAAACTGGCGGACCTGACCCCGCTGCCGAACCTCAACCTCCTGACCAATAACTACTTTCTGGCGGCGCCGTTCCTGCTCGATCGCCACACCGCCGACACCAAGTTGAACTACAACATCAACGAACGGCTCAGCACGTTCCTGCGCTTCAGCGTGCTGCGGTACAACAGCTTCAACCAGGAGCTGTTCGGCCAGCTCGGCGGGCCGCCCATCAACGGCGGCAACGCCGGCAACTCCGACGGCGGCACCTATTCCACCACCGCCGCCGTCAACTACGTGGTGCGACCCACCTTTCTCATAGACGCCTACTTCGGATACACCCGCATGGACACCAGCTCCGCGCAGAGCCGCCTGGACGAAAACCTGGGGCGGGACTTCCTCAAGATCCCCGGCACCAACGGCACCCGGAGCTTCGAGGGCGGCTGGCCCACCTTCGCCGTGGACAACTACACCAACATCGGCACCAACGACAATTTCATGCCGTACTACCGCCGCGATCCCCAGTACCAGTATGTGACCAACTTCAACTGGACCCACGGCGCGCATAACGTCCGCTTCGGCGTGGACTACTACCGCCAGCACCTGAACCAGAATCAGGCGGAGTTCGTGGGGGGCGCGGCGCACGGCGCCCAGGGCGGGTTCACCTTTGGGGGCGGTCCTACCGTGCTGCGCGGCGGACCCTCTTCCAACCAGTTCAACAGCTACGCCGGCTTCTTGCTGGGCCAGCCCACTACCATCGGCAAGATCCTGCAGGTTCCCGACGAGTACAACCTGCGCGCCTGGCTCCAAAGCTATTACCTCCGCGATCGCTGGAACGTCACCCCCCGGCTGACCCTGGACTACGGCCTCCGCTGGGAATACTTCCCGGTCCCCACCCGCTCCGATCGCGGCATCGAGCTGTATGACACCGACACCAACAAGGTGAACCTCTGCGGGGTCGGACAGGTCCCCAAGGACTGCGGCATCCACATCAGCAAGAAGAAATTCGCGCCCCGGGTGGGACTGGCCTACCGCGCCACCAATAGCATGGTGCTGCGCGCCGGCTACGGCATCACCAATGATCCGTTTATTGGCACCGAACTGCTTCGCGCCGAGTATCCGGTGCTGATTCCGCTGGTGATCGACGGGGCGAACTCCTTTGTCGCCGCCGGACGCCTGGAAAACGGCATCCCCGCCATCCGCGTGCCCGACTTCGGAAACGGCGTGGTGGACGTCCCCTCCACCTACGCTTTCGGAGGCTATCCCAAAGACTTCAAGCGGGGCTACATACAGTCCTGGAATATGGCCGTGCAGAAGCAGCTTACCGGCACCCTGACCGCCGAAGTCGCCTACGTGGCCACCCGCGAGACCAACAAAATCGGGTACCTGGACATCAACTCCGGCCAGGTCATCGGCGGCGGGCAAAACGGGAGACCGCTGCGCCAGAAGTTCGGACGCACCGCCACCACCACCTTCATCGCCCCGCTGGGCACCGGCCAGTACAACGGCATGCAGGCCAAACTGGAGCGGCGTTTCTCGCAGGGCATGATGTTCAACGCCGCGTACACCTGGTCCAAGTCGATCGGGCCGATTGATAACAGCGATTCCAGCCCCTCGGTGAAGGCGCTGGCGTACATGGATCTGAACCGCGTGGTCCGCAGTTTCGACCGCACCCACAACTTGCAGCTCACCAACATCTGGGAGCTGCCCTTCGGCAAGGGCCGCAAGTGGAGCCCCAGCAACCCGGGCGTGTCCTGGATCGTGAGCGGATGGCAGGTCAACAACATTTTCAGCATCATGAGCGGCGCGCCGTTTTCGGTGAGCGCGTCGGGGACCTCGCTCGATCTGCCCAACAGCAGCCAGCGGGCGGACCAGGTGAAGGCGAGCGCCCAGATACTGGGAGGCGCCGGACGGGGCCAGTCCTTCTTTGACCCCTTCGCCTTTGCCCAGATCACCCAGCCGCGGTTCGGCACCGCCGGTTTCAACTCGGTGCGCGGGCCCGGGCTCGTTAACTGGGACATCGGCGTGTTCCGCCAGTTCTCGGCCACGGAGCGCTTGAAGGTCCAGTTCCGGGCGGAAGCATTCAACTTTTCGAATACGCCGCATTTCGCCAATCCGGGCAGCAACGTTTCGAACCTGTCGCTCAATCCGGACGGCAGCGTGCGCGACTTGGGCGGTTACACCGAGATCACCGGGGTAACCAACCTGGCGCGGGAAGGCCTGGACGAGCGGCAGTTCCGGTTCGGGATCCGGCTCAGCTTTTAGTCCTGTTGTCTTGCTATGGCTGCACCCCCGGGCCGCGGCCCGGGGGTGCAGCCCGGGTCTCCTGGGGATTAGGTTAGCAGCCCGGGGCAAAAGTGCCGTGGTGCAGATTTGCACCACTCTCGGCTTAACAGAATCAACAAGTTACTGAGCCGCGAACCGGAGAGGCCGGTTTCCAACCGGGGGCTGCCAGGAGACTGTCTGGCGGCCCCAAGCCCGCAGTAACTTAGGCTTAAGAATTCACACATTCTCCAGGATCGGCTATTGCCCTATCCCCACCTCTATGGTATAGAATGGAGTCGCATTGGCTCGACCAAAGGGGGGGACTATGAAGGCTCGGTTTGCAGGGACGCTACAGGTGTCGGCTCTATTGTTGGCCTTGGTCTGGACAGCAACGGCGCCGGTCGCCGAGGCCCAGACGCTCTACGGAGCGCTCACCGGCAACATCAAGGACGCTAGCGACGCCGCCGTGGCCGGCGCTACTGTCACTGTTACCAGCAAGGACACCAACACGACCCGCCAGACGGTTTCCAACGACACCGGCGGCTACAGCTTCCCCACCCTGCAGGCCGGCGTCTACGACGTCCGGGTTACTAAAGAGGGATTCTCCAGCTACACGGAGCAGAACATTACGGTCAGCATCAACACCGTGAGTCGCGTCGACGTGGGGCTCAAGGTGGGGGCGGTGACCGAGACGGTTACCGTGTCCGGATCGATGGCCACGCTGCAAACGGACCGCTCCGAGGTCCGCTCCGAGATCAATTCGACGAGCTTCCAGAATCTTCCCGTGGCCGTGGGCCGCAACTACCAGCAGCTTCTCCGCATGGTGCCGGGGTTCCGGCCGCCGTCCAACGCGCACTCGGTGCCGAGCAACCCGGCCCGGGCCCTGACCTTCAACGTGAACGGCGCCAGTTACAGCATCAACAACACGCGCATCGACGGGGCGGCGAACAACGCGCCCTGGCTGCCGCACATCAGCGCCTTCGTGCCGACGCTGGAAGCGATCGATACGGTCAACGTGGTGACGGGCTCTTTTGACGCCGAGCAGGGCTTGGCCGGCGGCGCCTCCATCAACGTGCAGATCCGGGGGGGCACCAACGACATGCACGCCTCCTTGTTCGAGTTTCACACCGACAATCGCATGAAGGCCAAGCCGTTCTTCCTGCCCCAGGGACAGGGCAAGCCGAAGCTGGTCAATAACGAGTTTGGCGGCTCCCTGGGCGGGCCCATCAAGAAGGACAAGGTCTTTTACTTCCTGAGCTACGAGGGCAACTACAACCGCGAGCTGGCCACCCGCTTCGGCACGGTTCCGACGGCCGCCATCAAGCGCGGCGACATGTCCGAGTCCGTGCGGCCCATGTACGACCCCACCACGGGCGACGCGGCCGGCGCCGGCCGCACGATCTTCCCCGGCAACCTCATACCGTTGGCCCGCCAGAGCTCCATTGCCCGCAAACTAGCCGACCTGACCCCGCTCCCCAACCTGGACCTGCTCACCAATAACTTCTACGGCGCTACTTCCTATATTTACGATCGCAACCGCGCCGACAGCAAGATCAACTGGAACATCAACGAAAAGTGGACCTCCTTCCTGCGCTTCTCCATCAACCACTACGACATGGCCAACCCGGAGATGTTCGGGCAGGTGGGCGGCCCCCCGATCTCCAGCGCCGGAGGCAATGCCGGGGTGGCGACCGGGAACACCTTCAGCGTGACCGCCGCCAGCACTTACCTCCTCACCCCGCACCTCATCCTGGACGGCAACATCGGCTGGACCCGCATGGACACCAGCGTCGAGCAGGGGCGCCTGGATGAGAAGCTGGGCACCGACTTCCTGGGAATCCCCGGTGTCAACGGCACGCGCCGCTTTGAGGGCGGGTGGCCCACCTTCGCCGTCAGCAGCTACACCAACATCGGCGTGAACGACAACTTCATGCCGTACTACCGCCGCGACCCGCAGCTCTCCTACGTCGGGAACTTCAACTGGACCAAGGGCTCGCATGAGATCAGGTTCGGCGGCGAGGCGTATTTCACCGGCATGAACCAGCAACAGCCGGAGGCCACCGGCGCCCTGTACGGGGCCCAAGGTGGTTTTGGCTTCGGCACCGGCCCCACCCAGACCGTGGGCGGGCCGGCCGGCAACCAGTACAACAGCTACGCCACCTTCCTGCTGGGGCTCCCCACCGATGGGGGCCGGATTCACGAGGTCCCCGACGAGTTCACTACGCGCCAGGCCAACTACGGCTTCTACATCCGCGACCGCTGGAACGCTACCTCCAAACTGACCTTCTCCTACGGCACCCGCTGGGAGTATTATCCTTACCCGACCCGCGCCGACCGGGGCGAAGAGTGGTATGACGGCACGCAGAACAAGATGCTGGTTTGCGGCGTCGGCCAGGTGCCCAAAGACTGCGGCGTCCACGTGAGCAAGAAACTGTTTGCGCCGCGGCTCGGCATCGCCTACCGGGCCACCAACTCGCTGGTCATCCGCACCGGTTACGGCATTACCTTTGACCCCTTCTCGCTGCAGCGCCCGCTCCGCACCAATTATCCGGTGCTGCTGATCCAGACCCTCACCGCTCCCAACAGCTTCCAGCCGATCGGCCGGCTGCAGGACGGCCTGCCCCGGATTACTGTCCCCGACCTCGGCAACGGCATCATCGACGTGCCCGGCACGTTCGCCGTCGTCACCACCCCCAAGAACTTCGACCGCGGCTACATTCAGTCCTGGAACTTCACCGTGCAGAAGCAGTTCCGTGGGAACTTCACCGGTCAGGCCGGCTACGTAGCCACTCGCTCCACCCGCCAGCTCGGGTACCTGGACGTGAACCAGGGCCAGATCATCGGGCGGGGCAACGCCGGCAAGCCGTTGCAAGCGCAGTTCGGCCGGATAGCCCCGACCACGCTGGTAACCCCGCTCGGCAGCACCCAGTACAACTCCCTCCAGGCCTCCTTGCAGCGCCGCTTCTCCCAGGGCGTCCAGATCGAAGCCAACTACACCTGGTCCAAGGCCATCGGCTACAACGTCAACTCCGACAGCGGCCCCAACTTTGTCCAGGCCCTCCCGTACTTCGACATGAATCGCGTGGTCGCCGACTACGACCGCACCCACATGTTCCACATCAGCAACATCTGGGACCTGCCCTTCGGCAAGGGTAAGAGGTTTGCCACCAGCGGGGTGGGGTCGAAGCTGCTGGGCGGCTGGCAGATCAATCAACTGTGGAGCTTCTACACCGGCGCGCCGTTCAGCGTCAGCGCTTCGGGGACGTCGCTCAATCTGCCCGGCTCGAGCCAGCGCGCCGACCAGGTGAAGCCCAAGGTCGATATCCTGGGGAACGTCGGACGCGGCATGTGGTACTTCGACCCGACCGCCTTTACCTCGGTCACCGACGCTCGCTTTGGCAACGCCGGGTACCGGTCGCTGCGTGGTCCGGGCCTGGTGAACTGGGACTTCGGCGTCCATCGCCGCTTCACTCTGACGGAGCGGGTGGGGATGGAATTTCGGATGGAGGCGTACAACTTCACCAATACGCCCCACTTCTCCAACCCCGGCGGCAACGCTTCGGCCATCGACGCCTCCGGCGGCCGGCTGGTGACCAACGGCTTCACCGAGATCACCAGCACGACCAACCTGGCCCGCGACGGCTTCGACGAGCGCCAGATCCGGTTCGGGCTGCGGATCAAGTTTTAGCCAAGCCAGCAAGCGCCACGCCGCGACGGCAATGTGGGGCGGCCCCCCGGGGCCGCGCCGGGCCCCCCGGCCCGGCTTCCCCGGGTCCCGTCAAGCGGGCCTCACCGGTCACGGCCTGCTACAGAAAGGGATTGCGGATCTCCACGCCGCGAACGATCCTGCCGTGTTGCAGGTCCTCGCTCCACAGCACCGGACAGCGCCCGGTGGCGGCGGACGCCACGATCAGAGCGTCGTAAAAGCTGAAGCCGGTTTCATCCACGATGGAGAGCCCTTGCGAATAGAGGGAGGAGTCCGGGAACACCTCACAAAGGGGTAGCAGGACCTTAGCCAGGTAAAGCTGCGCCTCGGAAGGGGTCATGGGCTGGTCAAACTTCCTCAGGGCCACACTCAGGAACTCCTGCACGACTTGGTAGCTGATGATCCCGTCGCGGCCGGCCAGCGCCTCTGCTACAAGTTGCCGCGCCCGTTTCTGCTTGGCCGGCGCGCGCCCGTCGAAGTTATACACCAGGATGTTCGTGTCCAGAAAGAATCTGTCCTTCATCCGCTGGGCCCCCGAGCGTTCATCTCCTCCCGGCTGAACTTCCGCCCCGCGCGCACGTGACCCAACCGTCGCAGGAGCAAACGGTATTCCGTCGGGCTCGTGTGCATGCCCGCGTATCGGGTTAGCCATTCACGGAAGGCCAAGTTCAAGGTCTTCTTCTCGTGCAGCGCCCGAAGGCGCGCCCGCTCGATCAGACTCTCATCGGCGCTGAAGGTAATATTTTTCATGGTACACAAGACTAGTGTACACGAATTTGGTGTACCGCCGCCTCGCGCCCGCTCCGGTTGACAAACCACCCGTTTCCGGGTTCTCCTAACCTGTTTGAGGCCCTCATGAGACCACTAAAATACCTGCTGAATGAAGACCGGATTCCTCAGGCTTGGTACAACATCGTTCCCGATCTGCCGCAGCCGCCGTCGGCGGTGCTCCACCCGGGTACTTTGCAGCCGGTGACCCCGGACGACCTGGCGCCGCTGTTCCCGATGGCGCTGATTGCGCAGGAGGTCAGCGCCGAGCCGCACATCGAGATTCCCAAGGAGGTGCGCGGGGTGTACCGGCTGTGGCGGCCGACGCCGCTCTACCGGGCGCGGCGGCTGGAAAAGCTCCTGGATACGCCGGCCCATATCTATTACAAGTATGAAGGGGTGAGTCCGGCCGGATCGCACAAGCCCAACACGGCCGTGGCCCAGGCGTTCTACAACAAGCAGGCAGGCATCCGCAGGCTGGTCACCGAGACCGGGGCCGGACAGTGGGGATCGTCGCTGGCCCTGGCCTGCGCGTTCTTTGGTCTCGAGTGCAAGGTCTACATGGTGCGGGTGAGCTACGACCAAAAGCCGTACCGGCGGGCGTTGATGGAGGCGTTTGGGGCCGAGGTCACGGCCAGTCCGAGTGCGGAGACGGCGTCGGGGCAGGCGATCCTGGCCCGCGATCCCCAGTGCCGCGGGTCGTTGGGGATGGCGATTTCCGAAGCCGTGGAGGTGGCGGCCCAGGATCCCGACAGCCACTACTCGCTCGGCAGCGTCCTCAACCACGTGCTCTTGCACCAGACCGTGATCGGGCTGGAGGCGCTGGAACAGATGGAGATGACCGGGGATTACCCGGACGTCATCGTCGGATGCACCGGCGGCGGGTCGAACTTCGCGGGGCTGGCCTTTCCCTTCATCGGAAGGAACGTGAAAGGGAAGGGAAGCGCCCGCATCGTCGCCGTGGAGCCGGCCGCCTGCCCCAGCCTCACCAAGGGCCGCTTCGCCTACGACTTCGGCGATACGGCGCACCTCACGCCGCTGGTCCGGATGCACACGCTGGGCAGCACGTTTGTGCCGCCGGGGATCCATGCGGGCGGCTTGCGATATCACGGCATGGCCCCGCTGGTCAGCCACCTGCTGCATCTCGGGCTGATCGAGGCCGTGGCCGTGCAGCAGTTGGAGGCGTTCGCGGCGGGCGTGCAGTTTGCGAGAGTCGAAGGGATCCTGCCGGCGCCGGAGGCCAACCACGCCGTGGCCGGAGCCATTGCGGAAGCCCTCCGCTGCAAACAAGAGGGCGTGCGCCGCACGATTCTATTCAATCTGTGCGGGCACGGTCATTTCGATATGCAGGCCTATATCGACTACCACGCCGGGAAGCTGCAGAACTTCGAGTACCCGGCGGAGGAGATTGCTATGGCGCTGGCGGGGCTGCCGGCGGTGGAGGCGTAGGGACAGGCCTCCGGCCCCGCCCTCGCCGAGCTTCGCTTACCTCCGGACCAGATCGATCAGTACGATGTCGGAGTTGTCCCGGAGGCGGTCGAAGAGGATCTGCTTGCCGTCCGGGCTGATGTCGAAGCTCATCGAAACAACCCCCGGCGGCAGTTTCGTAAGCTGGCGCTGGCTGCCAGTGGCCAAGTCGACCAGCCAGAGCGGCCCGCCCCGCGACACGACGAGCGCCTTCCCGCCGGGCAGAAAACAGTAAGAACCCCGGGTGTAGCCGACTCGCAGATCCGGCAGGGCGACGGGCGCGCCGTCCGGGGCCACCGCCTTCACCCTAAGGTCCGCCCCGCCAAGCGGCTCGGAATAGAGGATAAGCCGCCCGTCCGGCGACCAGATCGGATGGAAGCAAAGGCCCTCCCGCAAACGAACCGGAGGTCCACCGTCGGCAGGCGCCTTGAAAAGACCGGAACCTTTCCCATCGTCGCCGCTGATGACAATCCAGTTCCCATCCGGAGACCAGGAGGGGGAGCCGCGGACGTAGAGCGAGGGCGCCAGGCGGGTCGGGCTGGCGCCCGACTCACACATCCGGTACAGCGCGGTGCGGCCTTGCTTGCGGATGGCAAACGAGATCTTGCGGCCATCGGCGGAAATGGCCGGCGCGCCGATCAATCCACCCCCGCTTGGCTTCCACAACTCCGCTGCCGAGCCGTCCTTGAATTTCCAAAGTCCGTCGGCGCCGCCCGTGGAAGACAGGTACAGCAGATAGTTGGGTCCGAACCGCGGGGCCACCGCCCGCGCCGTCGGAAGCTCAAACCGACGCGCGGCGGCCTCCCCCTGAACGCTGTCGGAGAGCGGAATCGTCCACAGGCTGCCGCTGGGGTTTGACTCGGTGACCACGAGCCGTTTCCCATCGGAGCTGGCGGAGACCGAAGAGTACTGCTGGACGCCCGATGTGATGACCCGTGGGAGGCGTCGCTCCAGATCCATGGCGTAGAGCACCGCCCCGGGGCCGTCTTCTGCTGTGGCCGAGTAAACCAAGGTGCGATTATCGAGCAGGGCGGGGTGGGCCACGCGGGCGCTGTGATGCGTGATCCGCTCGGGATCTCCGCCCGTGGAGGCCACCCGCCAGATGTCCATCTCATTCGCCGTCGGATAGCCCCGGGTGAAGTAGATGAAGCGGCCATCCGGCGACCATGTCGGGTAATGACAGTGCGCTCCCGACCTGTCCACAAAAATCTGCTTCGGATTGAGACCGTTGGGATCGGCCACGAAGATCGGATCACCCGGGGCGAAGGTGTGATAGACGAGTTTGCTCCCGTCTGCTGACCACATCGCTTCAACGCTCGGTTCCACCAGCGGCCGCGGGCTTCCGCCCAGGACGGGGAGCAGCCACATGCCGCCCCTCCACTGCAGCGAAACGTGCGTACCGTCCGGGGAAAACCCGAGGGGCCGCACCTCCCAGTCCCTGGCGGGAGCCAGCTCCGGGAAGCGGCCCTTCGTCAGGTTCGTGAACTGGCCGCTACCGACCTGGCTGATCCACACGTCGACCGGCCCGTCGCGGCCGGAGAGAAACGCGACGAACTTCCCGTCAGCGGAGATAACCGCCTCCGCTTCGGCACCTTCAAAGTTGGTGAGCCGGCTGAACTGGGCGTTAGCCAGTGGATCGTCCCAAGTGGCGGTCGAATGCCGGAGATACCACACCGATGCGGCGACCGCCAGCAAGACCACCGCTGTGGCTGCGACGGTCCAGGCCGGCCACGGGCGTGACTTGCTCGCCACAGGGACACCAGCCAGCTTGCCCGACTCCGACTCTTCCTTTAGCTCCTCCAGGGCAATCTTTACATCCTTCATGAGCTGAGCCCGGCGCTCGGGGTCCTTGCGCAGGCAGCGCAGGAGGAGCTTTTCCAGATCGAGCGGCACGCCTTCGCCGAGCGGCTTCAACTCTTGATGCAGGATCGCCGACAGAGTGGAAATCTTCGTCTCCCCTTGAAACGCCCGGCGGCCCGTCACCATCTCGTACAGGACCGATCCGAACGAAAAGATGTCGGAACGGGCATCGACCTTCTTTCCTTCGGCCTGCTCCGGGGACATGTAGGCGACGGTGCCGACAATGGTCCCCTCTTCGGTGTGCGGTTTCAGGGTCTCGGTCGGGGCGAGATCGTCGCTTTCGAGGGGCTCGGTCAGCTTGGCCAGGCCGAAGTCCAGCAGCTTGATCAGGCCGTCCTGGGTGACCATGATGTTGGCCGGCTTCAGATCCCGGTGGACAATCCCGGCGCTGTGCGCCTTGACCAGCGCATCGGCGATCTGGACGGCGTACTTCAGCGCCTCACCGAGCCCGAGCCCCTTGCGCCCGATCCACTGGTCGAGGGTTTTGCCCGGCACGTACTCCATGGCGATGAAGTCCGTGCCGTCCGACTGGTCGATGTCATAGATCGTAATGATATTTGGGTGGTTCAGCGCCGAGGCGGCCTTGGCTTCCTGCACGAAACGGCGCTTACGCTCCGGGTTGGCCACCTTCTCCGCGGGCAGGACCTTGATGGCGACGAAGCGGTCCAGGTGGGTGTCACGGGCCTTGTAGACCACTCCCATGCCGCCTTCGCCAAGCTTTTCCAGGACCGTAAAGTGCGAGATGGTTCGGCCCACCACCTTCGAGCCTTCTTTCTCCCTGCTCGACGCCAGTATGGCATGCAGGAATCGGGAAGAGCAAGAAGACTGCAAGCAAGACAGCAGGACTGGCGGTCTCACGGTAGAATACGCTGTATGAGAACCCGACTCGCCTTGCTTGTGGTTGTGCCGTTGGTCCTCGCCGCCGCCGATCGTCGCGTGGTTTTCCCGGCCGGGTCCAAACCCGTGGGTCCTTACAGTCCCGGCATCTTCGCGGGGGACTTCCTCTATGTATCGGGACAGGGGGCGCGGCTCCCCGACGGCAAGTTTCCGCCGACCCCGCAGGAGCAGGTGCGGCAGTGTCTGGAGAACGTCAAGTCGATCATCGACGCCGCCGGACTGACCATGGAGCATATCGTCTACACCCAGGTGTACCTGCACCAATCGGTGAGCTACGACGATTTGAACAAGGTGTGGCCGAGCTACTTTGCCAGGAATCCGCCGGCCCGCGCCACCCTGGGCGTCCATCGGCTGCCCACCGAGACGCCGGTGGAGATCAGCGCGGTGGCCGTGCGCGAGCTGGGCAGGAAGAAGATCGTCTCGGCGCCGGTGTTGCCGTCCGGGGCCAACATCTCGGCCGGGGTGATCGCCGGCGATCGCTTCTACGTGTCCGGCATGCTGGGGCGGGACGGGGCCACCGGCAAGATCCCCGATTCCCCGGCCGCCCAGGTGCAGCTCTCCCTGGACCGCGTGGGGGCTATCCTGAAAGCGGCCGGGCTCGACTTCCGGCACCTGGTCTTTGTCAACCCGTACCTCACGCAGCGGATCCCCATGAACGTCATGAACCAGATCTATGCCAAGCATTTCGAGTACGGGAACACCCCGGCGCGGGCGACCATCGCGGTGAACCACCTGGCGCATGACGCCAACATCGAGTTCACCGGGGTGGCGGTGATGGACCTGGCCAAACGGGTCGCCGTGCGGCCCAAGAACATGGGCCCCAGCCCCACCGCCAGTCCCTGCATGTGGGGCGGCGACACGCTCTACTGCTCGGCCAAGTCGGGGTTCCTGACCGGCATGAACGGCGGAATCTACGCCGACAACGTCGAGGACCAGGTCCGGATGTCCATGCGCAACCTCCTGGACGGGTTGGAGGAAGCGGGCATCAACTTTTCGCACGTGGTGTCCACCAACGTCTATGTAGACAACCTGGACGAGTTCGCCAAGATGAACGCGATCTACGGGAAGTACTTTCCAGCCACTGCGCCGCCCACGCGCACCACGGTGGCCCCGCTGCCGCCGGTCGAGCGCGTGCGATCCTCCTCGGGTCATTTCCCTAAGCTGGAAGAGGTTTCGATAATCGCGGTTCACTAGTAGCTGCACCGAGCCGCACCGTGAGGGAACGGTTGCTGCGCAGGTCCGAACCAACCACTCGCTAGCGCCTGCAGACGATGCAATCAGCACTCATCGTGCCAGAAACTGGGCTCGGCGACGGAGCAGTTTCTTAGGAGATCTTACCTTGGCAACCCGCCTGAATCGTGCCTTCGGCTTGGCGTGGATCCCCTGTCGCGGCCAGGGAACAGGGCCTCTACGACCGCTACGGGGGACCGGCTCTCGCAGCTTGGCGCCGGCTTCGCCGCTCCAAGTAGGTGTCGAAGACGCGCTGGATCACGCCTCTGCCGCCTTCACCCAGCTTGGCTTCGATTCGGCAGTGCCGCAGCGTCGGACCGATCCTGGCGCTATCTCGTTGGGGGAAAGTTCATCGGGCGGAGCAGATCCTGGAAACGGGCGTCGTCCCGCAGGCTGTCCCAATCCGGATCCACCTGGAGATAAACCAATAGAAGATCGCGCTCCTCGTAGGCCTTTCTCAGCCATTCCAGGGCTCGGTCCTTCTGCCCGGCGTGCGCATACAGTCGCGCCAACTCTGTGGGCTGGACATAGGTCTGCTTGGACCGTGCGGCCAAGCTCGCCGCCGCTCGGCGCATCGCCCCCGAGTAGCCGGCCTCCGCGTAACCGCGCGCCAGGGCTTCGGCGGCTTCCGTCTGACCCCGCAGCGCCAGAAACTTCTTGGCTTCTGCCAGAGCCTCCTCGTACAGACGCTTCTGCCCGAAGGCGGCCCAGAGCTTTTCATGCGCGCCCAGCGAGTCGGGATCCGTTCCGACGACCTTGCGGAACTGCGCGACGGCCTCGTCATACTGGCGCGAGAACAGCAAGACCCAACCAAAGCTAACCTGGAACGCGGAATTGTGGGGGTCCAAGTCCAGGGCCCGTTCACCTTGCGCCCTAGCCTCCCTCGGACGTCTCATCGACACCAGGAAATGCGAATACGCCATGTGCGCATCCGCGTAGTTGGGGTTGAGCTCGATGGCGCGCTGGAACTCCCTCTCGGCAGCCGGCCAGTCCCCATCCCCGAAGAATTTGCTCTGCCCCAAGCGGTCATGAGCTTCGGCCAGGGTGTCATCCAGCTCCACCGCCTTGAGCACGGCCGCCTTCGCTTTCGCGCGAACCTCCGAAAACGGTAGAAATCCCCAGTATCCGCGGGCGCCCCAGACGTCGCTGATGCCCGTATACGCCAGCGCGTAGTTGGGATCTTTCTCCAAGGCGAGCTGGAAATACTCCAGCGCGGTGTCGAACCCTTGCGGAGAAAGCTTGTACCAGTGAAAGCGACCCTTCAGATAAGCCTCGTAGGCTTCGGGGTTGACCGGGCGGGCGCGGGCCAGCAGCGCCTGCTCTCGGGGCGACAAGTTGACCTTCACTTCACTCGCAATCGCCCGCGCCACCTCGCTTTGCAGGGCCAGAATGCCCCGCAACTCCCGATCGAAGTTCTGGGCCCAGAGATGCTTATCACTCGGTCCATGAATCAACTGGATGGTAATGCGCACCTGGTTGCCCTCCCGTAGCACCGAGCCCTCGACGACACCCTCCACGCCCAGCTCCTCGGCTATCTCACGCAGTGGCTTCTTGACGCCTTTGTACTGCATGACGGAGGTGCGCGAAACCACTTTCTTCAAGCCGCCGATCTTCGAGAGCTCGGTGATGAGCGCCTCGGTCATCCCATCGGAGAAGTAGTCCTGGGCGGGGTCGCCGGAGAGGTTGGCCAGCGGCAGCACCGCCAGCGACTCGATCCGCGGCTGGGTGGCCTGTCGCAAATGCAATGCCAGGGCCACCGCCAGCAGCACCACCAGCAGCGCCCCCGCTGCCAGCCACCACCGTGAGGCCGGCTTCAGCCGGCGGCGGGTTTCAGCCCGGCCCTCACACGACACCAGCCCCTGGCCCACTGCTTCCAGCGCCGCGCGTACTTCGCCGGCGCTGCCGTAGCGGAGCCCGGGCTCTTTGGCGAGCAGGCGGCCGATCACACCGCGCAACCCGGCGGGCACGTGCCCGGGCAGCGGCGGCGGGGAGTCCCGCAGAATCGCCGACGTGAGGTCGAACCCGCTGGAGCCCTGGAAGGGGAGTTGCCCCGAGGCCATTTCGTGGAGCACCACGCCCAAGGCCCAGAGGTCGCT
>JBGOUV010000160.1:0-14521 GCA_041477815.1 Terriglobia bacterium
CGTGGGATTGCCGGCGGGGGCGTGGCTGGCGCGGTATCGGGCGCTGGCGGCGCCGCAGCAGGGGAAGGTCAAGATCACGGCGGTCAAGGCGATGGCCCTGCGGAACATTGCGGGAAACTGTTTGATCCGCGTCGATACCGACGGCGGGATCACCGGGTACGGGGAGGCCGGATCGACGGGGCCAATGGCGCGGGCCCGGATCGAGACCATGAAACAATTGCTGGTGGGGAAAGACCCCCTGGCGATCGAGGTCCACTTCCATAATATGACGACTCTGATGCATACCTACATGGCGCACATCCCTACCATCAGCGGGATCGACATGGCGCTGTGGGATCTGGCGGGGAAGATACTGGGACAGCCGGTGTGCGTCCTGCTGGGGGGACCGTTTCGGGCGGCGATTCCGATGTACTCTCACGGGATCGGGGTGAACATGCTGGACAAGGGGTCGTGCCGGGAGTGGGCCGCGCGGATCAAGGCGGCGCCGGAAGGGTTCACCGCGTTCAAGAACGGCATCGATCCGGTGATCGGGGTGCCGTCGGCGCGGTACGCGTTTACGCTGGACTCGGCGCAGATCCGGAAAGTGGCGCGGGCCTTTGCGAACGCGCGGGAGGCAGTGGGCGACGAGATCGACGTCGCCTGCCACTGCCACAACGAGCTCGACACGCCCAGCGCCATCGCCGTGGCCAAAGCGCTCGAACCGATGAATCCACTATTTCTTGAGGACGCGTTGCCCCCGCCGTTTTCCGAGGGTTGGGCGGCGCTCAAGCGGTCGACGCGGGTGCCCATCCTGACCGGCGAGAAGCTGGAGATGGTCCGGGGATTCAAGCCGTTTCTGGATACGCAGGCGGTCGACATCATCCATCCGGACCTGGCGTTCGCAGGCGGGATCACCGGGACCAAGAGGATTGCCGAGTACGCCCAGATCACGCGGACCCCGATGGCGCTGCACAACGTGGGATCGCTGGTGCTGTGCTACGCGAATGCGCATTTCGGATCGGCGGTCCATAATTTCTACCGGTCGGAGAGCGCGCTGGGACGGCCCAACCGGTACGTCGAGAGCATGGCGGCGTCGAATCCGCCGGAGGTCAAGAACAGCCAGTTGAAGGTGCCGATGGCGCCGGGGTTGGGGGTGGACCTGAATCCGGACGTATTGCGGGGTAACCTGGCGCCGGGGGAAGATTGGTGGGGATAAGGAGGCAACCAAGGGATCGCCGTGTCTGGGCCGCCGCGGCCACCCTATTGCCGCTGGCGCGTGGTCACAGCATTCCGGCGGACACCGTCAACTACACTTACGACGACGCCGGACGACTGGCTGGCGTCCGGTACAGTCCCGGCTAGACGATCACTTATACCTATGACAAGGCCGGCAGCCTGTTGCGGCGGCTGGTGACCGGACCGTCCCAGCCGGGTCCGACACGGGCGGCGGCGGGCGAGGCTCTATCCGGTGGAGCGGACCCTGCTGACTACCTGCGCGCTGCCGGTTTTGTTTGAGCCGCGGGCCTGGCGGCGGAGACTGGAGACGCCGGAGGTGGGGATGGTCTATCGGGCGCCCCGGGAGGCGTACTTGCAGGGAATGTAGGACCTACTTCGGGAAGTAGCGCCGGTACCACCGAATGGACCGGTCGAAGCGGTCCACTACGTGCTTGGTCTCGCGGATGCCGTGGCCCTCCCTGGGGTAGCGCACCATCATCGTGTCCACGCCCACGTCCTTGAGGGCAATGTAGTACTGCTCCGCTTCTGCAATAGGTACGTCGTTGTCGTTTTCGCCGTGCATCAGCAGGGTCGGGGTGGCTACCTGGGCCACGTGCTTGAGGGCGCTCCGCTCCCAGAGCACGTTCATCAGGTCCCCTTGGTGGGGGAAGACGCCCCAGGTCATCTGCTCGTACTGGTTGTAGTAGGTCATGTAGTTATAGCTCAGCATATTGATAATGGCGGCAATCGGGATGGCAGCTTTGAAAATGCGCGTCTGGGTGATGAGCCAGGCGGTGAGCTGGCCGCCGTAGCTGACGCCCTCGCAGCCCAGGCGGTCGCGGTCGATCCAGAGGTTGCGGCGCAGCGCGGCGCTGAGGCCGTAGAGGACGTCCTGGGCCTCGTTGCCGTTCTGGTCGCCGTACACCAGGTCGGCGAACTTCTGGCCGTAGCCGGTAGACCCGCGGTAGTTCACCATCAGGGTAGCCCAGCCCAGGCCGGCGTAAACCTGGTTCTGGAAGTTGAAGGCGGGCCCCTGCTGGCCGTGGGGGCCGCCGTGGATGTTGACGATCAGCGGGTGCTTGGACTCGGGCGTCATGTTCAGAGGCTTGGTGAGGAAAGCCTCTACTTCATACTTATTATCATTGCTGATGAAGGTGAAAGACTCGACCGGAGCCACCGTCTTGCCGGCCAATGCCGCGGCGTTCAGGTCGGTGAGCTTCTTTGGCGGCTGGCCCGGCTGCTTCGAGTAGAGCTGGGCCTGGTCGGAAGGGCCGGCGAAGGCGTAGGCGACCAGGCCGCCGGGGCCGAGCGACCAGTTGCCGACCGTGCCGCGGTCCCGGATCACGGCCTCCGCGGAGCCGCCGGCAGCGGGAACCCGATAGAGGTGGACGCTGCCGCGCTCCTGGGCGGTGAAGTACACCCACTGGCCGTCGGACGACCAGCCGGGCTCGCCCTGGCGGTTGTCGATGTGGCCAGCCTCGCGTCGGTTCGTGCCGTCGGACTGAATCATCCAGACATGGGTATCCTCCATGGTGGTCTCCAGATCGGTGAGGCCGCGGCGGGTAGCCAGGTAGGCGAGGGTCTTGCCGTCGGGGGACCAGCGGGGCCGGTACTCGGCGCTTTCGGTGGCAGTGAGGCGGCGCAGGGTCCCGTCGGAGACGCGGACGGTGAGCAGGTCGTGGTTGAAGAACTGGTCTTCATTGGGCTCGCGGTTGGAGATGAAGGCAATCTCCTCGCCGCCGGGCGACCAATCGATGGAGTGCTCGTAGTGAGGGCCGCTAGTGAGCGGGCGGACGGGTCCCCCGGCGGCATCGACCAGGAAGATGTGGAGGCGGCGGTTGTCGTTGAAACGGGTGAGGCCTTCACCGGCGTCAGGCTTGTAGAGGTAGCGGGTGATGACCATGGGGTCGCCGGAAGCTTCTTCGGTTTCCGGGCCGGGGACGGCGGAGACGAAGGCGAGACGCTTCGAATCCGGCGACCAGGCGACGCGCTTGCCGATCATCTGCAGCGGGCTGTTGGTGGACTGGAGAGGGGCCAGGAAGCGGGTGGCGGAACCGTCGGGCCGCGAGACGAGGAGGCCGTCCTTGTCGCCGAGCCGGCCCTGCCAGGCGATCCATTGGCCGTCGGGCGACCATTCGGGACCGGAAGAGCTGTCCTTCTCGCCGCCCAGGCGGACGGACTTGCCGTCGGCCAGGTTGAGAACCCAGACCTGGGAGTACGGGCGGCCGGGGCGGTCGTTGTTGCTCACGGTGTAGGCGAGGTGGGCGCCGCGGGGGGAGACTTCCACGTCTCCCACCGAGCGGAGCTTATAGAGGTCGCCGCTCTCGAAGCTGCGCTGCTGGGCGCGGGCGGCCGGGAGAAGGGTTAACGTCAGCCAGGCGGCGAGTTGCCGTTTCGTGGTCATAGCGACAGTTTAGAACGCAGCCGCCCCAAAAAGCATCAGGTGGCCGCGAATGAACGCGTCTGAGACGGCAATCGTTTCTCCGGCGCAGAGCCGACCGCGAGGCCGTTAGATCGCCCAGAAAGTCAGGTGCGTTGCGTCCTTGACCACGACCCCTCCCGGCGCCACCAGTGGATGGGCCCAGGTGGGGCTGTCGGCCACCGTGTAGCGGCGGACGGGGTCGATGCCCTGAGAGGTCACCCGTGCGACCGTCAACTGGGCTTCGTTGGTCAGTACTAGTAGATACTCGCCCGCCGTCACCAGCGCCGCATTGTCACCCTGCCGCGGCTCACCCGTCCACACCGTCTCGCCGGTGAGGGGGTCCAGACCGAAGAGCTGCCCTTTGTTGAGGTGCGAGAACCCGAACACCAGGTCTCCGATCGCCACCGGCGAGTTCATGTACAGGGACACCGACTTGTTGTGCCACAGCCTCTCGGTGGTGCCCTTCCCCACCCGCACTCCCAGGACGCCGTAGTTGAGCCCGGACAGAATCAACAGGTCCCGCCACACCAGCGGCGTCACCGCGTTATGCACGAAGGGCGTAGTAAGCGGGATTTGCCACAGGAGCTCCCCTGCCCGGAGCGACACGCCTACGACGCTCTGCTGTGTCTCAGTGATCACCTGGCGGATGCCGCCCAGCTCGGCTATGATCGGCGACGCGTAGCCGGGGCCATCGCCTCCCCAACGCCACTTGATCTCTCCGGTCTCGGCGTCAAAGGCCGTCAATCCGCCCGCATCGTTCTTCCCCACGTGCCCCACGAGCATGCCGCCTTCCGCCACCGGCGACATCGCCGCCCCATAGAGCGGCGATCCCAGTTGCAGTTTCTGCCAGCGACGCTTGCCCGACGCGGCGTCCCGGCAGGTCAGGGTTCCGCCGATCCCGAAGGTGTACACTTTGCCGCCGTGAAAGAGTGGTGTCGATTTCGGTCCCTTCCCGTGCCGCACGGCCGCGGGATTCATGGTGTAGGGGGCGGCGTAGGCCTCCTGCCACGCCGTCTTTCCCGTCGCCGGGTCGCTCGCGCGCAGCACCTCCTGCTCGCCCTCCCGCGTAAATACGAAGATCTTCGCCGCGGCGAAGATGGGGGAGGAGTGCCCTTCCCCTACCGCCACCTTCCAGCGGGGAGTCAGTTTTTCGGGCCAGGCTTGGGGGGCGGCGGCAGCGGGCAGCGATCCGTCGCGGTTAGGTCCTCGCCACTGCGGCCAGTCGTCGGCCGCGGCCAGCGATCCGGTGAGAGCCAGAAACGTGCGGCGCGTCATGCACCCATTTTAGCTCCATCCAGGAGTGCCGTCGCCGCATCGCGGTGCGGTGGAAGAACTCAGCGCCAGGCCACCCACACCGGGCTGGACCAGGCTTGCATGCCGTCCTTCTGCGTGACCCGCAGGTAGTAGTAGGAGGCTTTCTCCCCCCTCCCCGACTGGTCCACGTAGGTGAAACGGGCCTGCGGCGTGGCGTGGATCACCCGATGATCCCGGACCACCTCCACCTTCTCCGGCTCCCCCTCCACGCTGGCCTCGATCCGCACCGGCCCCGAGGCCGTAGTCTCACCCCCCAGAAACGCGCCGTTCACGCGGAAGTCGAGCACCATACGCGTTCCCGTGGAGGCGAACACCCGCCGCGCCCGGAGGGCCTCAAAGATACCCTCCCGGCTGAACTCCTTTACGTACGCGCCGGTAATGCCGTAATCTTCGCCCGGCCCCAGCCAGTGCGTATCGCCCGACCCCACGAACCCGATCCGGTAGCCGCGCTCCAGCGCCTCCCAGGCCGACCGCACTTTCCCCTGCGCCTGAAATCCCGTCCCTTCCTCTCGCGCCTCCCGCCAGCCCGACGTGATCTCGTAAACCGGTTGCAACTCCGGATCGTACCCCTCCCAGCCCCGGTGGTGTGGCTGCAGAATCACGTCCCTGCCCCGCAATAACTGGTAGAGCTTCGCGACCGTGTTCGACGGGATGGTGGTCGAGCGGTACAGCGGACCATTGTCACGCAGGAAGTACATGGCGCGGTGCCCGCCCCGGACGTCGGCCGGAGCGGTGGTCCACTCCCAGCCGCTGAACGCCGTCCGCGCCGGAATCGCGTTGTACACGCCGGCCAGGGCCTGGGTCGCCGCCCATTCCGACTGGGTCAGGAAGTCCGGCGAATAGTCGTGATTGGTGCTGGCCAGAAAATCCATCCCCATCACCAGCAAGCCGTGGGCGTAATACATATCAACCGTGCCGATGGCGTCGTTCTCGGTGTGGCCATGCAGATCGCCAAACACGAGTTGGTACCGCTGTCCGCTCACCTCGACCGCCCGAGGCTCCGGCCGCCGGTAGGGCCGCGTGCGGAGCGGCGCGACAGGACTGGGGTCGTCCACCACGCGAGGCAAGCGGTACTCCCGCTCGTCCAGATCGGCGTTGTGGCAATAGATGTCGGCGCCATAGCCGGCGGCCCGCGCCTGCGCGTCCTCCGACGCGGTGCGGTCGGTGATGTGGCGGCGCTTAGGCACCTCGTAGGCCATCCACAGAAGGCCGGTCCGGTCGTCCAGGGCCAGGGTCATCTGGTCGCACAGGGTGGCCTGATAAGGACCCCGGTCCGACGCCCGGTCATCCACCCCGGCCCGCGCGCTGGGCAGTGAGAATGCCGAGTAGGGCAGCGCATCATGGAAGACCAGGCGCGGCTCCGACCAGGCGCCCTTCTGCAACACCCGCGCGCTGAACGAGGTGCTCGACATCCGCCCACCCCCCAGCCACAGCAGCCAGAGGTCGCCGTTCCCCCGCGCGAGCAACTGCGGGTAGCGCTCCTCGGAAATTCCCTGCGTCGCCCAGAACCGGGAGTGGCGGGTCAGCCGGCCCGGCTCCGCCTCTGGAAACGGCGACGGAGCCGGTTGCCATCGCGTCCCGTCGTAGTACCTTCCGAAGATACTCCTTCCCTGATAGGCGAAACGACCCCCGACCGTCTCCTTGCGCTCCCAGGCGATCCAGATACGCCCCTCGGGGGTACGGGCCAGCGCCGGCGTGGTGTCCCACAGCTCCGTATCGGTCAGCCGCTCCGCCTTCCCGCCGGATCGCCGCGCCCAGATGTCATAATTCCCGTTACGCTCTTCATCCCAGGCCACCATCCACTCGCCCGCCGGCAACCCCAGCAACGCGGGGCGATGACACCTTCCTTGCCCCTCGTCCAGCTTCACTGGAGCTTCCCACCGCCCGCCCCGCCAGACCTGCGCCTGCATCTCGAGCCGCGGCGGCGCCAGTCTTTGGATCACCGCCAGTGGCCCGGCGGCTCGAATCTCCAACGCGCCGGCGCTCTCCGGCAGGCGTTCTTCGGGGCCCCAGTGTCCGTTGGTCCACCGCCTCTGGTAGGCCGCCCATTCCCCGTTTCGCCGCGCCGTCCAAAGTACCCGCACTCCGCCCGGCTCGGCTACTATCGCCGGCTTGTGATTTACTCCCGCCACGCTGCTGATGACCTGCTCCGGGCCCCAGTCGCGGCCGTCGAACCAGCGGGCCACGATCACGTCCTGCCCGTCCTCGGGCCACTGCCAGGCCTCCAAGTTCACTTTGTCGGCCGGCAGCTTGGCCGCTTGCGTCCGGCACGACGACCACGCCACCCACACCCTCCCTTCCTCGTCCCGGGCGATCGATGGATATTCATCATCCACAAACCGCTCCGGCGACAGCTTCACCGGGTCGCGCATGAGCGGGGGCAGCCAGGCCCGCGGGGGCTCCCGGAACTGGGCCGTAGCCGCGCAGGAACCAAAAAGGAAGGCCGCAAATAAACACGACTGCACGCGCATCATGCCTGTCGGAGTATACTAGACTCGGGCACATGGGACGAGCCAGGCTCAGGGGGTGGTTGCTGTTCCTGCCGGCGGCGCAGGCCGGCGTCGCGGCCGCGGACCAGCGGTTTTTCGTCGAGAGGATCTACCCGGTGCTCGAGAAGGCTGCAGGCCGGCCGTGTCACACCGACAACGGGGTGTCGTCGGTGGAAACCATGCAAAGCTTTGGCAGTCAAGTGGCGCCATCCCTGCTGCCAGACGCGCGGTTCGAGGTCTTCCGCAAATCCGACTTCCGCTTCCGGGAGCTGCTGCCGGCGGTGGTGACCATGCGGCCGTTCCGGGGCGAGGAATACCAATGACTCAACGATTCAGGATAGTGACAATCCTCTTGGGACCGGCGATGTTCTTGCCGGCGGCGGCGCCGGTCGAGTTTGACCGGGACGTCAAACCAATTTTCGCGACGAAGTGCTTCGGCTGTCACGGCTCCAGCCAGCAGCAGTCCGGCTTGCGGCTCGACAAACGGCAGAACGCCCTGCGCGGCGGCGATTACGGTGTCGTCATCGTGCCGGGCAAGAGCGCCGAAAGCAAATTGATCCGGCGCTTGACAGGCCCGGAAGCGGGGATGCAGATGCCGCCGACGGGGCCGCTGTCGCCCGACGAGATCGGAGTGCTGAAGGCTTGGATCGATCAAGGCGCGGACTTCCCGGCCACCGTAACGACGGAAAGCGCCGCGCCGCCGAAGCCGGTAGATCCCAAGACCCGGGCGTTTCTGGACGCGGTGCGCCGGGGCGATGTGGCCGCGGCTAAACAAATGCTGCACCGCCGCCGGTCGCTGGCAAAGGCCCGCGATGCCGCCGGAAGCACAGCGCTGATGCACGCGGCGGTGGCGCCGGGGGTCGGCACGCTGCGTCTGCTGCTCGAAGCCGGCGCCGATCCGAAGGCCAAAAACCGGCGCGATGCCACCGCCCTGTTGTGGGCCTCCACGGATCCGGCTAAGGTCCGGTTGCTGCTCGAACGCGGCGTGGAGATCAATGCGAAATCCGTAGAGGGTCGCACGCCCCTCTACCTGGCGGCCATGCAGCCGTCGGGAACCGACGTGGCGCGGCTGCTCCTCGATAAAGGAGCCGACGCCGGCGTGAAAGACCTCACCGGACGCACCCCGCTGATGGCCGCGGCCGGCGCCGGCAATGTCGAGACCATGCGGCTGCTGCTGGACCAAGGAGCGGCCGTCGACGCCAGGACCGAAGCCGGCTCCACCCCCCTCATGGACGCGGTGCGCAGCCGGAATCTGCAGGCGGTGCAGTTGCTGGTGGAACGGGGCGCGGAGGTCAACGCCGCCACCAAGCGCGGCGGAACCGCCCTAGCCGTAGCGGCGAGCTGGGGGTCGGGCGAGATCGCCAGGCTGCTGCTGGAGAAGGGGGCGCGCGTGGACACGAAAGACGACCGTGGCTATACGCCGCTTATGTATGCTGCCTATTCGGAGTCCATGCCGGACCAGGTAGTACAGATGCTGCTCGCCAAGGGAGCGGACCCGAAGGCGACGGGCGAGGGGGAAACGGCGCTGAGCCTTGCCGGCAAGCGGGGGGAAACCGAAGTGCTGCGCCTGCTTAAGGAAGCGGAGGGTCGAAACCATGTCCAATAGAGCGATGGTGATTCTGTTGTTTGTCCCGCTGGCGCTGACCGCCGGTGACGCGCCTCCAAGTATTCGTACTGCCGTCCAAAAGGCCATCGGGCTCCTCGAAAAGCAGAGCCCGCAGTTCATCAAGAACGGGGGATGCAACTCCTGTCACGCCCAGTTCCTTCCCGCCGCGGCCCAGGTATTGGCGCGCCAGCGTGGTATTCCCGTGGGCGCCGACCTCGCCCAATTGCCGCCGGAGGCGCTGGAGGTCACCGCCGAGCGCGTGTATGAGCTATCGGGCGCGACCAATGCAAACTCCCTGGGATACCAGTTGTTCGCCGAGGCGGCGACCAAGCGCCCGGCGGACGAGCGCATCGAGGCGTTGGTCCACTATCTGAAGGCCACGCAATCCGCCGACGGCCGCTGGCAGACGGCGGGCAATCGTCCGCCCCTGACCTACGACGATTTCACGACCACGGCCTTTACCATCTTCGCCCTGCGTGCCTACGCGCCCGACAGCGACCAGAGCGTGGGACGGGCCTTGTCCTGGCTGCTGGAGGCGAGTCCGCAGACGACCGTGGAACGCGCGGCCCACCTGCTCGGATTGGGCTGGGCCAAGGCCAGCCGGCCGGCCATCGATAAGGCGATGAGCGGGTTACTGGCCCAGCAGCGCGCGGACGGCGGCTGGTCGCAGCTTCCGGCCATGCCGAGCGATGCCTACGGGACGGGTTTGGCCCTCTATGCCCTGCACGAGGGCGGCGGAACGGCGGTGAACCACGAGGCCTACCGCCGAGGCGTCCAGTATCTGCTGCGCACGCAGGCGGCCGATGGATCGTGGCACGTCAAGGCCAGGTCTCTCCCCATCCAGCCCTACTTCGAAAGCGGCTTCCCGTACGGAGAGGACCAATGGATTTCGGCGGCGGGAACAAGCTGGGCGGCGATGGCTCTCTCACTGGCGGTGGAGCCGGAGCGGGCGGGTCTTTGACTCTCGGGCGCGTGCGACAGCGGGCCAAGTTGACACCCCCTCCCCAGCGGTGCTAGATTGACCTTTCAGCCATGGAACCTGCCGGGGCTCCCGGCCCCCTTCAGAAGACTCCCCTGAATTCCGTCCACCGGTCATTGGGGGCCAAGATGGTCGATTTCGGCGGGTGGGATATGCCCGTCGAATATTCCGGAATCATTGCCGAGCACTGGGCCGTCCGGACCCGCGTCGGCTTGTTTGATGTCAGCCACATGGGCGAGATCGAGATTCGTGGGCCCCAGGCGCTCGACCTGGTCCAGTGGGTGACCCCCAACGACGCTTCGCGGCTCGCCGACGGGCAAGCGCAATATTCGGCGCTGCTTTATCCTACGGGCGGCTTCGTCGATGACGTGCTGGTGCACCGCTTCGGCCCCCAGCACTACTTTCTGTGCGTCAACGCCTCCAACCAGCGCAAGGACTACGAGTGGATCGTGGCCAACAATCGGTTGGACGCCGAGGTGGAATATGCCGGCGAGAAATACGCGCAACTGGCGGTCCAGGGACCGCGGGCGCTCGCCACGGCGCAGAAGCTGACCTCCACCGACCTGGCCAAGATCGCCTACTACTGGTTCACAAGTGGTGAGGTGCAGGGCGTGCCGGCGATTCTGGCGCGCACCGGCTACACGGGCGAGGACGGTGTCGAAATCTACGTCCCGCCGGACGCGGCCGAGCGGATCTGGAATCTCCTCCTGGAGGCGGGCCGGGAGTTCGACATCCTGCCGTGCGGCCTGGGAGCGCGCAACACCTTGCGCCTGGAAGCCAAGATGACCCTCTACGGCCACGAGATCGACGCCTCCAGCACCCCGCTCGAGGCGGGCCTGAGTTGGATGGTCAAGCTGGACAAGGGCGACTTCGTCGGTCGTGACGCGCTGATGGCCCAGAAGCAGAAGGGCCTCACCCGGCGGCTTGCCGGCTTCGAGATGCGCGAGCGCGGCATCGCCCGCGACGGCTACCTGGTGCGCGTCGATGGCGAGCCCGCGGGCTGGGTGACCAGCGGCTCACCGGCCCCGTTCCTCAAGAAGAACATCGGCCTCTGCTATCTCCCCGCCGGCCGGGCCGCGGTAGGACAGAACATCCAGGTGGACATCCGCAACCAGCCCGTAGCGGCCCAGGTGGTTTCTACCCCCTTCTATTCGCGCCAGAGGTAATCCTGCATGTATCCAGAAGACCTTCTCTATACCAAAGAACACGAGTGGATCCGGGTGGAAGGCGACACCGCCACCATCGGCATCACTTTCCACGCCCAGGACGCGCTGGGTGATATCGTCTACGTGGAGCTGCCCAAGGTAGGGTCGGCCATCACGGCCGGCAAGAGCCTGGGGTCGGTCGAGAGCGTCAAGGCGGTGTCGGACATCTACGCCCCCGCCAGCGGTGAAGTGCTGGAAGTGAACGGCGAGCTGACCTCCAAGCCCGAGAAGCTCAACGAGGATCCCCACGGCGCAGCCTGGCTGGCCAAGGTCCGGCTGAGCAATCCGGCGGAGCTAACCAGCCTGCTCAGCGCGGCAGCCTATCAGTCCTATCTGAGCGAGGAGAGCGGCCACTAGATGCGCTATCTCCCCAAATCGGACGCCGAACGCCGCGAGATGCTCGACTCGCTCGGTCTGGCGACCCTCGAAGACCTCTTCACCCACCTCCCCAGGGAAGTGCGCCTGGACCGGCCCCTGAACATCCCCCCCGGCCAGTCCGAGTACGAGATCATCGACTACTTTCGCGAACGCGCCGCCGAGAACGCCAACGGCTACGCCAGCTTCCTCGGCGCCGGCGCCTACCATCACTATCGCCCGGTCATCATCGACGCCCTGGTCCAGCGCGGCGAATTTCTCACCGCCTACACGCCGTACCAGCCCGAGATCTCCCAGGGCACCCTTACCTCCATCTTCGAATTTCAGACCATGCTCTGCCAGCTCACCGGCATGGACGTGTCCAACGCCTCCATGTACGACGGCTCCACGGCGCTCCCCGAAGCGGTCCTGATGGCCTGCCGCGCCACCGGCCGCAGCCTCGCCGTGGTAGCGCGCTCAGTCCACCCCGAATACCGCCAGGTGCACCAGACCTACGCCCGCCACGCCGGTCTCCCCATCGCCGAGGCTCCCTACGACCCGGACACCGGCCTGGTGGATCTCGCCGCCCTGGAGGCGCTGGTCGACGACACCACCGCCGCCGTCGTGGTCCAGAATCCCAACTTTTTCGGATGCGTCGAGCGCGTCCGCGACCTGGCCCATATCGCTCATGCCAAGGGCGCCCTGCTGGTGGTGATCTTTACTGAGGCGGTGTCGCTGGGCCTCCTCGAACCTCCCACCGATGCCGACATCGTGGCCGGCGAGCTGCAGTCCTTCGCCCTGTCGCCCTCCTACGGCGGCCCCTATGTCGGGATGATGGCGGCCAAAGAGAAGTTCAACCGCCAGATGCCCGGCCGCCTAGCCGGCCAGACCACCGACTCGAACGGCAACCGCGCCTACTGCCTCACCCTAGCCACCCGCGAGCAGCACATCCGCCGCGAGAAGGCCACCTCCAACATCTGCACCAACCAGGCCCTCATCGCCCTGATGGCTACCATCTTCATGAGCGTCTACGGCAAGCAGGGACTGCGCGAGCTGGCCGAGCAGAACCTGTCCAAGGCCCACTACCTGGCCGCCCAGCTCGAAAAGCGCGGCGCGCGGCGCCGGTTCTCCGCGCCCTTCTTCAACGAGTTCGTGGTCGATTGCGGCAAGCACGAGCCGGCCGAGATCAACCGGCGCCTGCTCGAGCACAAGATCATCGGCGGCCTGGAACTGTCCGAGCCCGCCGGCTGTATGCTGCTGTGCGCCACCGAAACAACGCGGCGCGAACACCTGGACAAACTGGTGGAGATCTGGTGATAAAAAAGGTCCGCACGCACATCAACCAAAACGAACCGTTGCTCTTCGAGCGCAGCTCTCCGGGCAAGAAGGGCTACCAGCTTCCGGCGCTCGACGTGCCCGCCGTAGACCCGCAGGCTGCCCTGGGCGCCGAGAACGTGCGTGCCGAGATCCCCGGCTTCCCGGAGGTCAGTGAGGTCGAGGTGATCCGCCATTTCACCCGCCTCTCCACCTGGAACTACGCCATAGACCTGGGCGTCTACCCGCTCGGCTCCTGTACTATGAAGTACAACCCTCGCGTCAACGAGTACGTCGCCCGCATCGAAGGCCTCGCCCAGGCGCATCCCTATCAGCCCGAGTCTCTTTCCCAGGGCGCCATGAAGATCCACTGGACCCTGGAGCAGATGCTGGCCGAAATCACCGGCATGCACGCGGTGACGCTGCAGCCCGCGGCCGGGGCCCACGGCGAGATGACCGGCATTCTTCTGATCCGCGCCCTGCTCCAGTCGCGCGGCGACGCCCGCCGCAAGGTTCTCATCCCCGATTCCGCCCACGGCACCAACCCCGCCACCGCCGCCATCGCCGGCTACCAGGTGGAGAGCATTCCCTCCAACTCCGCCGGCATGATCGACCTGGCCGAGCTCGACCGCCGCGCCGACCAGTCCGTCGCCGCCCTCATGGTCACCAACCCCAACACCCTGGGGGTTTTTGAGAGCGAGATCACCGCCGCCTCGCGCCTGCTGCACCAGCGCGGCGCCCTGCTCTACATGGACGGCGCCAACATGAACGCCCTGGTCGGCATCGCCCGCCCCGGCGACTTCGGCGTCGACGTGATGCACCTCAACCTGCACAAGACCTTCTCCACCCCGCACGGCGGCGGCGGCCCCGGCAGCGGCCCGGTGGCAGTGAAGCCGGAGTTCGAACCCTTCCTGCCCCTCCCGCGGCTCGCCGTCCAGGGCGGCGTTTTCCGGTATGACTACGACCGTCCCCAGTCCATCGGACGCGTGCGGGCGTTCTACGGAAACTTCGGCGTCCTGGTCCGGGCCCTGGCCTACATCCTGGCCCACGGCGGTGGCGGCCTGCGCAACGCCACCCTGGACGCCGTCCTCAACGCCAACTACATCCGCAAACACCTGGAAGACTGCTACGACCTGCCCTACTCCGCCCCCAGTATGCACGAGTGCGTGCTCAGCGACAAGCGCCAGGGGCCGGTCGGCGTTCACACCGGCGACATCGCCAAGCGCCTCATCGACTACGGATTTCATCCCTACACGGTGAGCTTCCCGCTCATCGTCCACGGCGCCCTCATGATCGAGCCGACCGAGACGGAAGACAAGCGCGAGCTGGACCTTCTCATCGACGCTCTGCGCTCCATCGCCGAAGAGGCGCGCGAGAATCCCGAGCTGGTCCGGACGGCGCCCCACAACACGCGCGTCCGCCGGGTCGACGAGGTCGCCGCCGCCCGCAAACCGGTGGTCCGATGGAAGCCCGACGGCTGTTGATTCTCCTCGCCGCCGTTGTTCTGATCCGGCTACCCTTCCTCGATCACCCCATCCAGGGCGACGACGTCTACTACCTGGCCGGGGCGCAGCATGCGCAGATCGATCCGCTGCACCCCAACCACGCGCGCTACGTCTTTCTCGGCAAGGTGGTCGACATGCA
>JBGOUV010000144.1:0-15304 GCA_041477815.1 Terriglobia bacterium
CCAGGGCCAGAAATCAGCCCTAGCCACCATCGTTGAAGTACGCGGCTCCATCCCCAGTTTCCAGAGCGCCAAACTGCTGGTCCGCGAGGACGGCTCGCTGGTCGGCACCATCGGCGGCGGCTGCGTGGAAGCCGAGGTGTGGAACGCCGCCCGCGAGGTGATGGAGACCGAGAAGCCCCGCCACCTCAACTTCAACCTAGGTCAGGACGCCGCCTACGACAACGGCTTGATCTGCGGCGGCCAGCTTGACGTTTTCATCGAGCCAGTCCTGCCTATTCCCTCCTCCTACATCTTTGGCGCCGGCCACATCTCGAAAAGTCTCTCCAAGGTCGCCTCCCTGGCCGGCTTCCGCACGGTGGTCATCGACAACCGCGAGCAGTTCGCCAACCGCGACCGCTTCCCCGACGCCGACGAGATTCACGCCG
Source organism: Terriglobia bacterium (assembly GCA_041477815.1). Lineage (GTDB taxonomy): Bacteria > Acidobacteriota > Terriglobia > Bryobacterales > JACQDG01 > JBGOUV01. The sequence goes on from JBGOUV010000144.1 coordinate 426, forward strand.
CCGAATACGAGGACCTCTTCCCGAAACTCGAGATCAACGAGTCGTCCTACGTGGTGATCGTCACCCGCGGCCACCGCGACGACATGCGCATCCTGCGCTGGGCCATCGACACGCGCGCCCGCTACATCGGCATGATCGGCTCCAAGCGCAAGACCCTCAACGTGATCAAGGAGCTCGAGAAGGAAGGATTCTCCCGCGACCGCTTCGAGCGAGTCCATTCCCCCATGGGCCTGGAGATCGCCGCCGTCACCCCCGAAGAGATCGCCGTCAGCGTAGTCGCCGAGATGATCTCGATCCGCCGCAACGCCCACCCCGGCTGGAATCCCGTCTCGAAATCGGTATTCGCCCAAGGCGTCCTGAAGTGAGCCCGGCCGGCCTGATCCTGGCCGCCGGCGAATCCTCCCGCATGGGCCGCGACAAGGCCCTCCTCCCGTATGCCGGCACAACCTTCGTCGGCCACCTCGTCCGCCTCTTCCTATCCCAAGTCTCCCCAGTGGTAGTAGTAGTTGGCCACCACGCCGACACTATCCGCGCCGCGATTCCCCCCCTCCCCAGCCTCCAGGTCGTACTGAACCCCCACTACCAGGCCGGCCAACTCTCCTCCCTACAAACCGGCCTCCGCGGCCTCACTGCCGAGCACGTCCTCCTGACCCTGGTAGACCACCCCGCCGTAGCCCCCACCACTCTAGAAGCCCTCCTGGCTCACCCCGCCGCCCCTCTGGTAGTCCCCCGCTACCAGAACCGCCGCGGCCATCCCATCCTCCTCTCCCGCCCGCTCATCGACGAAATCCTCGCCCTTCCCACGGAGGCCACCGCCAAACAGGTGATCCACGGCCACCTCGCCGAAGCCGTCCTCGTCGACCTGGACGACCCCGGCATCCTCTGCGACGTCGACACTCCCGCCGACTACCGCAGCTTGTTGTATCCTTAAGCCACCATGACCCCCACGAGACGAAGCCTCCTCCAATGGGCCTCCATTTGGCCCTTCTCGAAGCTCACCGCCGCCACCCGCCAGCCCGCCGGCCTCTACCAGGAGCTCGGCGTCCGCCCGGTGATCAACTGCAAGGGCGCCTACACCATGATCGGCGCCTCCAAATCCTGGCCCGAGATCCACGCCGCCATGGCCGAAGCCTCCCGCCAGTTCGTCTACCTCGAGGAACTACAGGAGAAGGTGGGCGAGCGGCTGGCCAAGCTCGTCGGCAGCGAGTCGGCCATGGTCAGCAGCGGCGCGGCCGGCGCCATCACCCTGGGAACCTGCGCCTGCCTGACCGGCGCCGACGAAGAGAAGGTCCGCCGCCTCCCCGACCTCACCGGTATGAAGAGTGAGGTACTGATCCAGAAGACCCACCGCAACCCTTTCGACCACGCCGTCCGCAATGCCGGCGTTAAACTAATCGAGTTCGCCAGCAAAGACCAGCTTCTCAACGCCATCACCGGCCGCACCGCCATGCTCTACTTCCTCGGCGGCGGCGGCCATGGCGAGGAAGAGGATGTCGTCTCCTTCGAGGACTGCCTCGCCATCTGCAAGCAGCGCGGTGTCCCCGTGATGATGGATTCGGCCAACCTGATTCCGCCCTGGGAGAATGTCCGCAAGCTGGCCGCCCAGGGGACCGACCTCATCTGCATCAGCGGCGGCAAGCACATGCGCGGACCCCAATGCTCCGGCATCCTGGCCGGCCGCCGCGACCTGATCCGCGCCGCCCTCCTCAACTCCAGCCCCAACGAGGACGCCTTCGGCCGCCCCATGAAAGTCGGCCGCGAGGAGATCATCGGCGTCTGGCAAGCCGCCGAGAAATACGCCAAACTCGACTTCGCCCTCCTGGACCGCCAGAGCCTCGAGCAGGCCGAATACCTGGCCCGCGAGTTGAGAAAAATTCCCGGCTTGCAAATCTCCTTCGCCCCCTACGAGAAGCACCGCCGCATCCACCGCGTCGTCGTCCAGTGGGACGAGTCGAAGCTGCATCTCACCGCCGCCGAAGCCGAGCACCAACTGCTGGAAGGCAACCCCCGCATCGCCGTCCTCCGCAACCAGCCCCAGGGCCTCAAGTTTGCTATGTTTCTCTCCGACCCAGGCGACGAGCGCATCGCCGCCCGCCGCATGAAGGAGATCTTCCCGCGCGCATGAAGTCCACCCGCCGCCAGGCTCTCCAAACCGCCGCTCTCCCCCTGCTCGCCGCCTGCTCCGCGCGTCCCCGCCGCCCCAACATCCTTTTTATCATGACCGACGACCACTCCACGCGGGCGCTCGGCTGCTACGGCAACACCCTCCTCCGCACCCCCCACCTCGACCGCCTGGCCGCCGAGGGCGTCCGCTTCACCAACGCCTTCGTGACCAATTCCCTCTGCGCCCCCGCCCGGGCCTCCGTCCTCACCGGCTGCTACTCCCATATCAACGGCGTCCGCGGCAACTCCGAGCTGGCCGACGCCGTCGAGCACCTCAACCCCACCCTCCCCACCTTCCCCCAGCTTCTCCAGAAGGCCGGCTACCGCACCGGCATCGCCGGCAAGTGGCACCTCAGCGACAACCCCACGGGCTTTGACTACTGGTGCGTCCTACCCGGCCAGGGTCTCTACTTCAATCCCGACTTTATCGACAACGGCGCGCGCCGCAAGTTCACCGGCTACGCGACGGACATCACCACCGACCTCGCCCTGGACTTCCTCCGCAAGACCCCTCGCAACCAACCCTTCTGTCTCCTCTACCAGCACAAGGCCCCTCACCGCCCCTTCCAGCCCGCGCCCCGCCACGCTCATCTGTTCGATAACGTAGAACTTCCCTACCCCGAGACCTTCGACGACGACTACGCCACCCGCCGCATGGCCCAGGAAGCCGCGGACATGCGCTTCGACATCAGCCTCGCCCCCGATTACAAGGACCTCCCCGCCGGCCTCTCCCCCGCCGGCCGCAAGAAGTGGATTTACCAGCGCTTCGTCAAGGACTACTACGGCGCCGTCGCCGGAATCGACGAAAACCTCGGCCGCGTCCTCGACCACCTCGACAAGAACGACCTCACCCGCGACACCATTGTGATCTACACCACCGACAACGGCTTCTTCCTCGGCGACCACGGCTGGTACGACAAGCGCTTCATGTACGAGCCCTCCCTGCGCGTGCCCCTGCTGATCCGCTACCCCCGTCTCGCCGCCGCCAGCCGCGTCGAAGACCATATGACCGTCAACATCGACTACGCCGCGACCCTCCTCGACCTGGCCGGCGTCCCTATTCCCCCCGGAATGCAGGGGCGCACCCTCCGCCCCCTACTCGAAGGCCCTCCCCCCACCGACTGGCGCCGGTCTATCTATTATACCTACTACGAAAACTCCTGGGCCGAGATGCAGAAGGGCGCCGCCCGGAGCGATCCTTCCTTCCAGTACCTGACCCCCCACCGCGTAGTTCCCCACCGCGGCGTCCGCACCGAGCGTCATAAGCTCATCGAGTACTACGGGGAAGGCGACTACTGCGAGCTATTCGACCTCCAGTCCGATCCCCACGAGCTGCGCAACCTCTACGGCGATCCCGCTCAGGCCCCGCTCGCCGCCCAGCTCCGCCAGGAGCTGGCTCGCCTGCGGGCTCAGTATCAGGACTCGGCATGAGGGGCCCTTCGTGCGATCCCACCAGCGACTCGCCGGTGAACGCCAGGCCCGCTAGCCAGCCGGGACGCGGTCTCTGACTCTCAACTCCAACCCCAACGTGCCGCCTCCCTTCCCCCCCTCGCGTCCATCACCCTGCTGACAAAACGAACCCGCTTCTCACCCCCCGAGCTGACAGACCCTGGTCGGCGATATACTTCGAAAGACGTCCCGTGAAGCCTTTCGCCAAGCTCTCCCCGCTCGCCGCCGTGGCCGCTTCCCTGGCCTCGCTCACCTGCTGCCTCCCCTTCGGCTTCCTGGCCGCGCTGGGCTCCGCCGGCGCGGCCCTCTGGCTCACTTCCCTCCGCCCCTGGCTCCTCGGCCTCTCCGCCCTATTACTAATCATAGGTTTCTGCCAGCTCTATATAGGCCGCAACGCCTGCACCCGCCGCACCCGCGCCGGCGTCATCCTCTTCTGGACCGCCGTCGTCACCATCCTCTTCCTTCTTCTGTTCCCCGTGGGTCTCGGCCCCCGCCAAACCCCCGCCGGCCAGCCTCCTCTGGCCACCCTCCGCCCCGCCAACTTCAGCGCCTTCCAGCAAGCCTTTAACGACGCCCCCAACGCCGTCCGCATCGTCGTTCTCCTCTCCCCGACCTGACTCGCCTGCCTGCGGGGGGCCTCCGCAGTTCAGCAGATCCTGACCCAAATCCCCGATCCCCGCGTCCGCGTATTGGTCGTCTGGGAGCCCATCCTCCCCACCGACTGGACCCCTCCCTCCACTGCCGCCCTCTCCCGCGTCACCGATTGCCGGGCCATACAGTTCTGGGACGAGCCCCACCTCGTAGCCCGATACATCCGCGACCTCCCCAACCAACCCCAACCCGACTGCTGCGACCGGTCCGGCCTCCTCTGGGACCTGGCCGTCGTCTACCCCCCCGGCTCCCTATGGACCGCCGCCCCTCCCCCCGCCGTCTTCCTCAACGGCGCGGTATTCCAGGTCCAAAGCGCGCTAGCCCAAGCCATCCAACGATCCCTGGTACCCTGAATCTTTGACGCCTCCCCTTCAACACCCGGCGAGCCGCCAGGCTCGCCTCGTCCGCTCCGCCGGCATCGTCTCCATCGCCGTGGCCCTCAGCCGCGTCACCGGCCTGGTCCGCGACATGGTGTTCGCCCGCTTCTTCGGCGCCGGCATGGTCTATGACGCCTTCCTCGCCGCCTTCCGCATCCCCAACCTCCTCCGGGACCTCCTCGCCGAAGGCGCGCTCTCCTCCGCCTTCGTCACTACCTTCTCCCAGTACATCGCGACCAAGGGCGACCGCGCGGCCTTTCGCCTCTCCAACCTGGTCACCACCCTCCTCGCCCCCGCCGTGGCCCTGCTCTGCCTGCTTGGCGTGGTGTTGGCTCCCGCGCTCGTGGACCTCCTGTTTCCCGGTTTCGCCGCGGTCCCCGGCAAGCGCGAACTCACCATTCTCCTCACGCGCATCATGATGCCGTTCTTGTTCTTCATCGCCCTGGCCGCCAAGTCCATGGGCGTGCTCCACGCCAAGGGCGTCTTCGGCATCCCCAACCTGGCCTCGGCGTTCTTCAACCTCGGTTCCATCCTCACCGGCCTTCTCCTCGGCTTCGTCGTCGGTCCCTCCCTCGGCTTCGACCCCATCGTCGGCATGGCCGGCGGCACCCTCATCGGCGGGGCCCTCCAGTACCTGGTCCAGTGGCCCAGCCTCCGCCGTGTAGGTCTGCGTTACCATCCCGAAATCAGCTTCTCCGATCCCGGTGTCCGCCAGATCCTCCGGCTCATGGGACCCGCCGTGGTCGGCACCGCCGCCGTCCAGATCAACGTCGTGGTCAACTCCAAGTTCGCATCTGAGATCCTCGACGCCAGCGGCCAGGTCGCCAACGGCCCCGTTTCCTGGCTCGGCTTCGCCTTCCGGCTCATGCAACTCCCCATCGGCCTGTTCGGCGTCGCTCTCGCCTCCGCCACCTCCCCGGCCATCTCCGCTTCGGCCGCGACCCACGACATACCCGAGTTCCGCTCCACCCTGTCTTCTTCCCTGGGCCTGGTCTTCCTGCTCTGCTTCCCCTCCGCCGTCGGCCTCATCCTTCTGGCCGAGCCCATTGTCGGCGTCCTGTTCGAGCGCGGCCACTTCACCGCCTCCGACACCCATCAGACAGCCCTAGCCCTGGCCGGTTATGCCGTCGGACTCACCGGCTACGCCGCCATCAAGGTCCTCACCCCCGCCTTCTACGCCCTTAACGATGTCCGTATACCCGCCGCCACCAGCATCGCCTCCATCGCCGTCAACTACCTCCTCAACTGGACCTTCCTCCGCGTCTTCAACCTGGGTCACGCCGGCCTGGCCTTTTCCACTTCCCTGGTCGCCAGCATCAACTTCCTCGTTCTAATACTCTTCCTCCGCCGCAAGATCCGGCGTCTGGAAGGCCGCCGCCTGCTGCGCAGCTTCTTCCGCGTTTTGGCCGCCTCGCTGGCCATGGGCGCGGCCTGTTTCACCTCCTCTTATCTGCTCCGTCACTCTTGGGGCCTCTCCTCCCTGGCCCGCCTCGCCGACCTCGCCGTTTCCATCCCCCTCGGCCTCGCCGTACTCTACTTCGCCTGCACCGCCCTTCGCGTCGAAGAACTGGACCTCGCCACCGGCGCCATCCTGGGCCGTGCCCGCTCGTTTCTCAACCACTAGCTAATACCATCTCCCTCGCCCAGTCACCCCCTCGCCCCCTCCCTTCCCCGCCCGTGCTATCATAGTTCCCGAATGCACCCGGATCTCGGTCTCGTCCGTGAACTCCAGGACCTGGACCGCCGCATCACCGAGCTAACCCGCGAAATCAACTACCTCCCCAAGCACATCGCCGAGATTGAAAGCCGCCTCGACTCCCATCGCAAGAAACTCGAGGCCGACCGCGCCGCTCTCGCCGCCAACCAGAAGGAACGCAAGGGCCTCGAAGACGACGTCAAGGTCTGGGAACAGAAGACCTCCAAGTTCCGCGACCAGATGAGCGAGGCCAAGACCAACGAGCAGTACTGGGCTTTCCAGCACGAGATCGAGTTCGTCCAAACCGAGATCCGCAAGATCGAGGACCGCATCCTCGACCGCATGGGCGAGGCCGAGGCTCTCGAAAAGAACGTCAAGTCCGCCGAAACCGCCCTCCAGCAGGAAGCCGCCGAGGTGGAGACCGAGAAGCAACAGGCCCACGACCGCACCGAGGCCGACCGCACCGAACTGACCGCCGCCCAAAAGCGCCGCGCCGCTCTCGCCAAGACCATCACCGCCAAGACCCTCGACGTCTACGAGCGCAAGCGCCCCAGCCGCGGCGGCATCGCCGTCGCCGCCGCCCAGGAGGGCCGCTGTATGGCCTGCAACGTGGTACTCCGTCTGGCCTACTACCAACAAGTACGGACCGGCCCCGACGTCTACACCTGCGAAGCCTGCGGCCGCATCCTCTATTACGTGCCCCCGGAAGAAATTCCCAAGGAGGTCGAGGAGTGCAAGTCCCAGACGGCCGACCAGCTCCCCTCACCCAACTGACCGAAGAAGAGCGCCTCTTCCGCGACACCGTTCGCCGCTTCGCCCTGGACAAGATCCGTCCCCACGTCCGCGAGATGGACGAGCAGGCCCACTTCCGCGAAGATATTCTGCAGGAGTTCTTCGCGCTCGGACTCATGGCCATCGAGGTCCCGGAAGACTACGGCGGCCAGGCCGGGACTTTCTTTCAAGCCATCCTCGCCGTGGAGGCCCTCTCCACGGTCGACCCCTCCGCCGGCGTCGTCGTCGACGTCCAGAACACCCTGGTCAACAACGCGCTCCTGCGCTGGGGCAGCGAGGACCAGAAACGCCGCTACCTCCCCCGCCTGGCCACCGACACGGTGGGCGCCTATGCCCTCTCCGAGCCCGGCTCCGGCTCCGACGCCTTCGCTCTCGCCACCCGCGCCCAGGACTGCGGCGATCATTTCCGGATCACCGGCCAGAAGCTCTGGATCACCAATGCCCAAGAGGCCGGTCTCTATGTTCTGTTCGCCAACGCCAACCCCGACGCCGGCTACCGCGGCATCACCTGCTTCCTGGTGGAGCGCGACTTCCCCGGCTTCCGCGTCGGCAAGAAGGAGGACAAGCTCGGCATCCGCGCCTCCTCCACCTGCGAGCTGATCCTGGACAACTGTCGCGTCCCCCGCGCCAACGTCCTGGGCGAGCTCGGCAAGGGCTACAAGGTAGCCATCGAGACCCTCAACGAAGGACGCATCGGCATCGGCGCCCAGATGATCGGCCTCGCCTCCGCCGCCTTCGACCACGCCCTGGCCTACTCCCAGGAGCGCAAACAGTTCGGCAAACGCATTTCCGACTTCCAGGGCGTCCAGTTCCAACTCGCCGAGATGGCCACCGAAATCGAGGCCGCCCGCCTGCTCGTCTACAACGCCGCCCGCCTCAAGGACGCCGGCCTCCCCTTCCTCACCGCAGCCGCCATGGCCAAGTACTACGCCTCCACCATGGCCGAGCGCGTGGCCTCCCGGGCCGTCGAGATCCACGGCGGTGTAGGCTTTACCAAGGACTACCCGGTCGAGAAACTCTACCGCGACGCCAAGATCGGAACGATCTACGAAGGCACCAGCAATATGCAACTCCAGACCATCGCCAAGGCGCTCCTCGGCCGATGAAGCGGCTGGGCCGTTGGCTCGCGGACCACATCATTCCCCTCGGCGCTCCCGGCCTGTTCCTGATCGCTTTCGTCGACTCCGCCGGCATCCCGATCCCGCAGGGCGTGGACGTCCTGTTGTTCGCCCTCACCGTCCAGAGCCCGGCGCGGGCGCTCCTCTACGCCACTCTGGCCACCGCCGGCTCACTCGGCGGCTGCCTGCTCCTCTACAGCGTCTCCCGCGCCGCCGGCCACGTCGCCCTGGCCCACCGCGTCTCCCCCGAGCGTCTGGACTACCTGCGCCACCGCTTCGAGCGCTACGAGGCCTTCACCCTGGTGCTGCCCGTGCTGCTGCCGTTCATGCCTATGAAGCTGTTTATCGTCGCTGCCGGCGTCTTTGAGGTGCGGGTACACCAGTTTGTCCTCGCGGTCGTGGTCGCCCGCACCGTCCGGTATTTCGGCCTCGCCCTGCTCGCCCGGCACTACGGTTACCAAACCTGGACCCTCCTGCGCCAGCACCCCCTCACCCTCCTCGCCGCCGCCGCGTTTCTCCTCGGCCTCTTCTATCTCCTCTCCCGCCGCCTGCACGGAACTGGAAGATGAGAGACAGGAAAGATGATTTTCTCCCGCCGCGGGTCGACCTGGTGGCCTTTGCCGGCTATCGCGAACAGCGCCCGTAGGGTGCGGAAGACCTAGAACCGGAAACTCTCCTCTACCACCCTGCCTCCCTCCTCCACCTCCACGACGCACACGAAGGCCGACTGCCTCTCCCGCACGAACCGGAAGTCCGTCATTACCACCCGGTTCCCCTCCACCCGCACCCAGGGATAGCGGGCAAAGGCTGCAAATTCGCGCGCCGTCCGGGTGGCCAGCGCCGCCTCCAGCACGGACGACCTCTCCGGTTTGAACTGGGTCTCCCCCCGCGTCGGATCGAGGGGCTCCCGCACATCCACCGCCATCACTTGATAGAACTCCTCCCCCTCCACCAGCCCCTTCCAGGCCAGGGGATTCGCCGGACCTGGAAACGCCGCCACGCGCAGCGGCGCCCGCTTCGCCCCCTCGTACCCATACACATGCGCCTCCAGCATCTCGATCGCCCGGGCGTGCAGCACCGCCCGGCCGCCGCACCACGCGGCCACAAATACCAGCCCCGCCACCGCCCACCCTCTCCCCGACCCCGGCGCCGCTCCGATCTCCCCGCTGATCAATCTCCCCAAGAAACCCGCCCCCAGACAGCCCGCCATCCCCGCCCACAACCACGGATCCACGATATGCAAGAGGTCCCAGCTATACCAAGTCGGGGAGAACGGGGCCAGCAGCCGCACCCCGTATGTATTCATCAAGTCCAGCAGCGGATGCGTCGCCACGCCCACCAGCGTCACCCCGTACATGCGGGCCCACGAGAACTCGTGCCGCCTCCCCAGGAGCAGCCACACCAGCGCCGTCACCCCCAAGGCCAGCAGCGGCGCCGCCATCACCGAGTGGGTCGGCCCGCGATGATACTTCAGATAGTTCAGCGCCCCCCACGGCGCCGTCACCACATCGATGTCCGGGATATTCGCCGCCAGGAGCAGCGCCAGCGTCGCTCCTCTGCCCACCCGGCCCAGCCCCGCCCGCGCCAGCATCGCCCCCACCATCGTATGCGTCAGGTTGTCCATTACCAGGTCCCCAGCAACGTTACCGCCTCCGGCGTCACCTCCACGACCGCCGGCAATCGCCCCACCACCTCGCCGTCCGCCTGCACGCGCCCCTCGCCCGTCATCTCCACCCGCCGTGTCACCACCCCCGGCTGCGTCCTTCCCACCACCGACTCCAACACATAGCCCACGTACCTCCACGCCGACAAGCTGGGAAACAACACCACCTCCATGTCTTCATCCCGCAAATGCGACTCCCGCGCCACCCGCAGCCCGCCGCCGATCCTCTGCACCCGGCAGGCCAGCGCTACCGTACACTCCCTGCCGTCCACCCGTAGCGTTTCCCACCTTCGCCCCAGCAGTCGCAACCCCGCCAACCAGTATGCCAGCATCCCCCAGCGTTTCTTCCCCAGCTCCTCCGCCCCCGCCATCAACTCCGCATCCAACCCCGCCCCACACACCAGCACAAAGTATCTCTCCTCCACCCCCTGGCACCGCACCCTCCCCAACGCCACCCGGCGCGCCGTCATCTCCGGTGCCTTCTCAGCCGCCCGCACCAGGTCGAGCGGTATCCCCAACTCCACCGCCAGCACATTCGCCGTTCCCGCCGGCAACACCCCGACCACTTTCTCGCTTCCGGCCACTCCATTGATCACCTCGTTGACCGTCCCATCCCCTCCGCAAGCCAATACCAAATCTCCTTTCGCCGCCCGAGCCAACTCGGTGGCCGAGCCCCTACCCCGCGTCTCCAGAACCTCTACCTGCCCGGCCCACCGCTGCAACGCCTCCACCGCCTCGGCAATGGCCCGCCCCCTCCCCGCCCGCGGGTTGTAAATCACCGTGACCATAGCCCCCTATAATAGCGGTGATGTCGGATCCCATCGCCAACGAAGTTCTCCAGCTCCGCCGCGAGATCGAGCGGCACGACCATCTCTACTATGTGCTCGACTCCCCCGAGCTCTCCGATCCCGAGTATGACGGGCTCCTGCGCCGCCTCCGTTTCCTCGAAGAGAGGCGTCCCGAGCTGGTCACCCCCGACTCCCCCACCCAACGGGTCGGCGGCAAGCCCCGCGAAGGCTTTGTGCGCGTGGCCCACTCCTCTGCCATGCTCTCCCTCGACAACGCATACAGCGAGGGGGAGTTAGCCGACTTCGACCGCCGCGTCCGCGAGCTCGCCGGCCGGGACCAGATCGAATACGTCACCGAGCTGAAGCTGGACGGCCTCTCGCTGGCGGTCCACTATTCCGATGGTCTGCTCGGGCGGGCCATCACCCGCGGCGACGGGGCCGTCGGCGAGGAGGTCACCGAAAACGCCCGCACCATCCGCTCGATCCCCCTGCGTCTCCCGGAGCCCTTCGCCATCGAAGCCCGCGGCGAGGTGATTCTCACCCGCACCGAGTTCCAGCGGGCCAACCGGGACCGCCTCGACCAGGACCTTCCCGCCTTCGCCAATCCCCGGAATGCCGCCGCCGGCGCCCTGCGCGTGCTCGATCCTACCATCACCGCCCAGCGACGCCTCGACTTCTACGCCTACCTGCTCCTCGCCAACGGCGCCCCCACCGAGCCCCTGCACGCCGGCGCCCTCGACCGCCTGGGCGCGCTGGGCTTCAAGGTCAACACCCACCGCCGCACCTGCCAGGGCCTGCCCGAGGTCCTCGACTTCATCCGCCACTGGGAGACCCACCGCGAAGCACTCCCCTACGACACCGATGGCGTGGTGGTCAAGGTGAACGACGTCGCCCTGCAACAACGCCTGGGCTGGACCGCCCGGTTTCCCCGCTGGGCCATCGCCTACAAGTACGCCGCCCAGCAAGCCACCACCACGGTCCTGGACATTACGGTCAACGTCGGCCGCACCGGTGTTCTCACGCCCACGGCCATCCTCCAGCCCGTCCCCGTGGGCGGCGTGACGGTCAGCCGCGCCACGCTCCACAACGAGGACGAAATCGCCCGGCTGGGACTCCAGATCGGCGACGGCGTCTTGATCGAGCGCTCCGGTGACGTGATCCCCAAGGTGGTTCGCGTCGAATCGCCGGCGCCCGATCGCCGCCCCTTCGTAATGCCCACAACGTGTCCCGTGTGCGGCTCCCCGGTCACCCGCCAGGAAGGCGAGGTGGCCGTCCGCTGCGTCAACACCGACTGCCCCGCCCGCCTGAAGGAATCGATCCTCCACTTCTCGGGCCGCCGCGTCATGAACATCGACGGCTTGGGAGAAGTCCTGGTCCACCAGCTCGTAGACCGCGGCCTGGTCCAGAGCGTGTCCGACTTGTACCACCTCACACTAGAGGATCTGCTCCCCTTGGAGCGCATGGGCGAAACCCTGGCCTCCAAGATTCTCCGCAACATCGACAACTCCCGCTCCGCCTCCCTCGACCGCGTCATCCATGCCCTGGGCATCCCCATGGTCGGCGAGCGCACCGCCCAAATCCTGGCCCGCCACTTCGGCTCCCTCGATAAGATCGCCCAAGCCTCCGCCGACGACCTGCAACGCGCCGAGGAGGTCGGACCCCGGGTAGCCGAGGCCATCCGCAGCTTCTGCAGCGAGCCCCGCAACCGGGCGCTCCTCGAACGCCTCCGAGCCGCCGGCCTCGAGTTCGAGCAGCAGGCCGCACCCACTTCCGGTCCCCTGGAAGGCCTGACCTTCGCCCTGACCGGAACCCTCCCCACCCTCAGCCGCGAAGCAGCTACCCAACGCATCCAGGCAGCGGGGGGTAAAGTAACGTCGTCTATCAGCAAGAAGACCCGCTATCTGGTGGCCGGCGGCGACCCCGGTTCCAAGCTCGACAAGGCTCGCTCACTGGGCGTGGAAGTGATCGACGAAGCCGCGCTCCTGGGTCTGCTTCAGTCGAATTGAGCCGGATTCAACCAGGCATACACCACGGCCGCACCGCCCGCCGACAACAGCCCCGCCACCCACATCACCGCCTGCCCCCGCATCGCCTGGAGCCAGAAGAATCCGGCCCCCGCCACCAAGGCCCCCACCATTCCATACACCAGCCACCGGTAAAACCTTAGCGCGTGCCGCTTGCGCTCCCGCAAGGTGGTGGCGACCGCCCTGCCCTGGACCTGGCTTTCCTTCTCCCAGGTTCCCATCATCTCCTTCTGCCACTGGGGCGCCTCGATCCCGGACCGCTCTGCCTCTGGCGGACCCTCCGCCGGCGCCACCGGCTCAACCGGCTCAACCCCCAGGCGCCCGTCCCCGAGTTCCACCCGGAACCCGAACTGTTTCGCCTTCCCGGCCTTGATGAGCGGGATCTGCTCATACCCAAGCCTCTTCAGCGCGAAGTAAATCACCAGGACAGGAACCGCCAGAACGGCGAGAGTAATCACCCATCCCAGCAAGTCTCCAATGATTTCGGAAAGGATGTCCCGGGCGGCAGCCACGGCCATATCCCAGATCCCCGGCATGCCCCTATCATACGCAAAACCACCCTGCCGTTTTCCCGAAAAGGCGGCCCTCCGTAATCTTTCCCGACTGTTTCAGGTTTTTCCCTAACAGCCCCGTGGCAAAAGTACCGCGCAGGGGCCCGAGCGCAAATTTGGGTAACAAATTACTTGACTAACCGCCCGGTTTCGTGTACTATCAAAGCATGGAAGCCGCCCACGAACCACAGACCCTCCAAGAAGCGATTATATACTTTTCCAGCCCCCTGAACTGCCTCAACTACCTCGTTTGGAAGCGCTGGCCGAACGGGGTTAGCTGCCCTACCTGCGGCTGCAAAGATGTTATCTTCCTGGCGAATCAGCGACGGTGGAAGTGCCGCATGGTTCACCCCAAGCGCCAGTTCAGCGTCAAGGTGGGGACGATCTTCGAGGATAGCCCCCTCCCGCTGGACAAGTGGCTTACCGCCATGTGGCAGGTTGTGAACTGCAAAAACGGTATCAGCAGCTACGAGGTTCACCGGGCCATCGGGATCACCCAGAAGTCGGCATGGTTCATGGATCATCGCATCCGGTACGCCCTGGGCATGGGTCCGGCAGAAAAGCTCTGCGGAGAGGTTGAGGTAGACGAAACCTTCATCGGCGGCAAGGCGCGGTTCATGCACGCGGATAAAAAAGTCGCACGGCGCGGCGGCAAGGGCAAGGCTCCGGGGCCGGACGGTAAAGCCATCGTGGCAGCGGTTCTGGAACGCGGCGGGAAGGTTCGAGCCAAGGTGATCGGACGGCGGAAGAAGAATGAACTGCAAGCGTTCGTAAGGGAGAACGTGGAACCGGGGTCCAATCTGTACAGCGACGATCTACAAAGCTACACCGGCCTGAGAGACGAATACGCCCATCAGGTGATTGACCACGCGGAGGCGTATGTGCGGGGCAAGGTTCACACCAACAACGCGGAGAACTTCTGGTGTTTACTCAAGGGGGGCATCACCGGAACCTACGTATCAGTGGAACCATTTCACCTCTTCCGGTACGTTGATGAACAGGCGTTTCGATTCAACAACCGGGAGGACATGAACGATGGGGACCGTTTCAGTTTGGCTGTTTCGCAGATCGTCGGCAAGCGGCTCACCTGGAACCGGCTCACGGGCAAGGAAATGGACGGTCGAACGTCGGTTAACTGAATTGGAAGCAAAGCGGCAGAAGCGGGGAAGAAAGAGCTAAAGGGCGATCATGTCGAGCGAACTAACTTTATTGATAGACTTTGCTGATTTACGTCTGTTGGTCATTCGCTGTCGGTGCGGTACCGAGGTCACGCTAGACGTGGCTGGAGACGCTGCATCGCCTAGTGGTTGCCCTTCGTGCCACCAGGATTACGAGTCACTCCTGCATTCTCAATTGGAGTCCTATCGCTACAGCTACAAAGCTCTAGCCGGGAGTAAGGGTCAAACAATTCGAGTAAGGATAAGTTCTCCCAAAAACTAGCATCCCCGAGAGAATAGGAATAACAGAATGACGGGAATGGTGATGAATAGTGTCATGGCGCACCCGCAGCCCTCCATGCCCTTGCCGATTCGGTGTAGCACACCAACTTCCTTGCCGCAGCGCGCACAGGTCGAAGCATTAGCCGGGATGGCCGATTTACAGAATGG
>JBGOUV010000422.1:0-5791 GCA_041477815.1 Terriglobia bacterium
GTTCACCTGGGCCTACTTCCGCCCGGCCGGCGTGATCGAGGTCACGAGCGGCGTCCGCCACGACGGCACGATCACCGCCTGGGACTTCCACAACTACAACTCCGGCTCCTCGGCTATCCGGACCTTATACGACATACCTAACCAACGGATCGAGTTCCATGCCGTAGCTTCGCCGCTGCGCCAGGGCTCCTATCGCGGCCTGGCCGCCACGGCCAACCACTTCGCTCGCGAAACCCACATGGACGAGCTGGCCCACCTGGCGAGCCTCGACCCCCTCGAGTTCCGGCTCAAGAACCTGAAGGACCCGCGCCTCCGCGCCGTCCTCCAGGCCGCCGCCGAACGCTTTGGGTGGGGCCGCTCCAAGCCCGCCGCCCAGCACGGCTGCGGCATCGCCGGCGGATTTGAGAAGGGCAGCTACATCGCCACCTGCGCCGAAGTGGTGGTGGAGGCCGGCGCCACCCGCATCGTACGCGTGGTGGCCGCCTTCGAGTGCGGCGCCGTGGTCAACCCCGACCATCTCAAGAACCAGGTCGAGGGCTCCCTCATCATGGGTCTGGGCGGGGCGATGTTCGAGGCCGTCGAGTTTGAGAACGGCCGCATCCTTAACCCGCGCTTCTCCCGTTACCGCGTGCCGCGCTTGAGCGACACCCCGCCTATTGAAACCGTGCTCGTCGACCGCCAGGATCTTCCTTCGACAGGCGCCGGCGAGACCCCCATCGTCTGCATCGCCCCGGCCATCGGCAACGCCATCTTCCAGGCTACCGGCCGCCGGCTGCGTTCCTTGCCGTTCCGCGCGTAGCGCGCGTAGCGCAAGAAGCTTGGAGTGCTGGCCCGTTCGTGTTATAACTTCGGGCCTATGCGTCCTACGTTATTCCTAATTCTGGCGATCTGCGCTCGCGCGGTCGCTGCCACCAACTGCACCGGATCCGACTCCATCCAATGCCTTGCCGTCTCCGAGACTACGCAGTCCGGGACGAAGCAGGGCGACTACACCGCAACCTGGACCCAGGATGGGGCTTACGAGGTCCTCACCGAGCAGGACTCGACCTCCGGCCCTGCCAAGAAGCACTACGATCTGCTTCAACACACCTGGCAGTTCGATGTAGCCTCGGGAACCAACTTCCTGCTCACCGTCCAGGCCTACCGCGCCGACACCGGCAACGACGGCGACAACTTTATCTTTTCCTTCTCCACCGATGGCGGGCAAACGTGGACCGACACGGTAACGGTCAACCAGGCCACCCTAGCCCAGTACCAATACAGTTTCCCGGGCAGCGCGAGCGGGCAGCTTCGCGTCCGAGCCGTGGACACCAACCGTACCGGCGGCCGCCGCAACCACGCCAGCCTGTACGTCGACCGCCTCTACGTCCAGCTCACTGCTTCCACACCGCCTCCGCCCAGCGCCAAAAGGGTTATCGGCTACTACACCTCCTGGAGCATCTACGCGCGCAATTACTTCGTTAGCAACATCCCGGCCGACCAGGTCACGCATATCAATTACGCCTTCGCCAACCTTCAGCCTGACGGCCATGTGGTGACCGGCGACCCCTGGGCCGACACCGACAAGCCTTTCGGCAACGAGCCCGCCAACGCCACCTTCAAAGGCAACTTCCAGCAGCTCGTCCTACTGAAGAGCCAGCGTCCTGGCTTGAAGACCCTGATCTCGGTGGGCGGCTGGACCTGGTCCAATTACTTCTCCGACGTGTTCGCCAACACCACCACCCGCCAGACCTTCTGCACCAGCCTGCTCGACTTCGTCAACCGTTACGGCTTCGACGGCGCCGACCTCGACTGGGAATACCCTGGCAGCGCGGGCGAGGGTGACAACAGCTTTCGCTCCGGTGGCGTCGATGGACAGAACCTCATCGCCACCATGCAGCTCTGCCGTCCGGCCTTCGCCCAGGCCGGCAAGCTGATCACCGTCGCCGCTTCCTGCAATCCCCAAACCTACGAAGGCGAGATGAACCTGGGTGGTCTGACCCCGTACATCGACTGGTACAACCTGATGAATTACGACTTGCACGGGTCTTGGAACTCGATCACCCACCATCACAGCCAGCTTTACCGGAACCTGGCCGACCCCGAAGCCTCGAGTCCTCTGCTGTCGCGCTTCAACGGCCACGCCTGCGTCTCGGGCTATCGGAACAATGGCGTCTCGTCCGACAAGCTGGTCCTCGGCCTGCCGTTCTACGGGCGCTCCTACGCCCACGTAAACCCGGCCTCCGGCGGCAATCCGGCGATCCTGGGTCTTTTCCAGACCTATAGCGGCGTCCCGCCGGGAACCTGGGACAGCTCCGGCATCCGGGACTACGAAGATATCATCAAGAACCTGCTGCCCCTCGGGACCCGCGCCTACGACACCGCCGCCGCCGTCCCCACCTTCACCTGGAACCTGGGCACGCTGGGCCTGGGGTTCCTGAGTTACGACGATCGCACCTCCGCGTGCAACAAAGGCGCCTACGCCCTCAACAACGGACTGGGCGGCCTGATGTTCTGGGAGTTCAGCGCGGACATCGAGAACCACCCGGAGTCGCTGGTCCGGTCGGCCTACTGCGGGGTGAACCCCACGGCCACCGGCTGCTCGTCGACCTGTCCCTAGGCGGGTGTGCGGTAGAAGCTCAAGGCGCTATCGCCCTGCCGCAACACCCGCACCCGTCGCAGCCTCCCATACTCCGCCGCCAGCTCCACACGGCTGGCATGCTCGGCCACCACCAACTTCGGGCCCAGCTCGCCCAACGCCGCGAGCGCCGCTTCGTACTCCGCCGCCTCGCCGTACGGCGGGTCCAGAAATACGATATCTCCCACCACTGTCGTCACGGCCTCCGCAGCCGGCCCCACCACCACCTCCGCGCGGTCTTCCAACCCCAAGCTCGAGAGATTCTCCCGAATCGCCTTCACCGCCCGCCGGTCTTTCTCCAGGAATACGGCCCGCTCCGCTCCACGGCTCAACGCCTCGATTCCGACCGCCCCCGATCCGGCGTAGGCATCGACGAAGACCTTCCCTACCACCTCCCCGCCTAGCACATTGAACAACGTCTCCCGCAGCCGGTCACTCGTCGGCCGTACCGCCCGCCCAGGCAGGGTCTTCAACCTTCTGGACCGAAACTCTCCTCCAACAATTCTCAAATTCTCAAATCCTCAAATTCTCAAATTCTTTTCACCCCACCTGCACCAGTCCATACCTCCGCTGCCAGTTCTCCTTGATGTATGTCACCAGGGTCCGCAAATCCTCCGCCGAGGGAGGATGGTCTATATACGCCGTAGCCTCGGTCCGGGCCGCCTCCAGCAATTCGCGGTCGCGCAGCAGGTTGGCGACGCGGAAGGCCGGGAGTCCGCTCTGTTTGGTTCCGAAAAACTCGCCCGGACCGCGGAGCCGCAGGTCCATCTCGGCGATCTTGAATCCGTCCGTGGTCTCGATCATGGTGCGGAGCCGCTCGCGCGCCGTGTCGGTCAGCTTGCTGCTGACCAGCAGGCAGTAGCTCTGCTCGGCCCCGCGTCCCACCCGGCCGCGCAACTGGTGGAGTTGCGACAGTCCGAAGCCTTCGGCGTGCTCTACCACCATTACGGTCGCATTCGGTACGTCGACCCCCACCTCGATCACGGTGGTGGCCACCAGGACATCGATCCGGCCCGCCTTGAAGCCCTGCATGACTGCGTCCTTCTCGGCCGCGGGGAGCTTACCGTGCAGCAGCCCGATCCGCAGGCTGGGAAACACCCGCTCGGACAAGTGCTCGTACATCTTCTGGGCCGCCTTCATGGCCCGGGTCTCCGATTCTTCGATCACCGGATACACCACGTAGGCCTGCCTGCCGGCCCGCACCTGGCCCAGTACAAAACCCCACACCTGCTCGATGTGATCTTCGGTAAAGTGCCGCGTCTCGATCGGATGCCGCCCCGGCGGCAGCTCGTCGATGACCGACACGTCGAGGTCGCCGTAGATCGTCAGAGCCAGGGTCCGGGGGATGGGCGTGGCCGTCATGACCAGTACATCCGGGGTCCTGCCTTTCTGCAAGAGCTTCAACCGCTGGATGACGCCGAAGCGGTGCTGCTCATCGATAATCACCAGGCCCAGGTTCTTGAACTCCACGTCCCCTTCGATGAGCGAATGGGTACCAACCATAACATGGTATAGCCCGGCGGCGATGGCTTTCTTGATCGTGGCCTTTTCCCGGGGGGTCATCGATCCGCTCAGCATCGCCACGACGTAGCCGGCCTTTTCCAGGAGGCGCTTGGAATACAAATAATGCTGGGTGGCCAGGATTTCGGTGGGGGCCATAAGGGCCACCTGAAAGCCGTTCTCCAGCGCAATGATGGCCGCCTCCAGGGCCACAATGGTCTTGCCGCTGCCGACGTCCCCTTGGAGGAGGCGATTCATGGGCTGCGGGTGGGACATGTCGGTGGCGATCTCCTTGAGCACCTTCTTCTGCGCCCCCGTCGGCTTGAAGGGCAGGATTTGTTTGATCTTCTCCCTGGCCCGGTCGTTCAACTCGAAAGCGATTCCCTCCACGGCCCGCGCCCGCCGCCGTTTCAGAGCCAGGCCGCACTCCAGGTAGAAGAATTCCTCGAAGATCAGCCGCACTTGCGGCGGCGTGCGGAACTCGTTCAGAACTCGGAGGTCGGTCTCGGCCGGCGGGAAGTGCGTCTCCCGCACGGCCACGGCCCGCGCCGGCAGTCCGAGGCGCGTGCGGATCGGGTCCGGCAGCGGGTCGTCGTCCAGGCGAACCTCCGCCAGCGCCCGGTTCATCAGCGTCCGGAACACGCGCGTGGTAATCTTCCCGGTCGCTTCGTAGATGGGGACAATGCGTCCGGTATGCAGCCCCGCTTCCCCCTCCTCTTCCCGCGCCGTGAGAATCTCGAATTCCGGATGCAGGATGGACAGCTCGCCCGAGAAGCTGTCGAACTCGATCTTGCCGTAGAAGGCGACCCGCAGACCGGGCTTCAGGATACCCTCCAGGTAATCGCCCCGGAACCACTTGCACAGCAGCACCCCGCGCGACCCGTCCCGCGCCCGCGCCTCGAACATCCGCACGGCGCTGTTCCGGAACCGCACCTGGCGAGCCGAGCTGATCTCGGCCACCACGGTAGCCATCTCCCCGGGCGCGAGCTGCGCGATGGGCTTCAGGTTGCCCCGATCCTCGTACCGGAACGGCACGTAATACAGGAGGTCCTCAACGGTGAAGATGGCCTTGGTTTCGAGCATGGCGGCGCGGTTCGGACCCACGCCTTTCAGATACATGATGGAGGTGTGCAGATCCATGCGGGATCTTAAGTGTACAATGCGTCCTATGAGCCGATTTCTTCTGCTAGCCCTTTCCCTGACCCTCCTGCCGGCCGCCGACCTCAAGGTTGGCATCATCGGCCTGGACACCTCCCACGTCACCGCCTTCACGGGAATCCTGAACGTCCCCTCCAACCCCAACCATGTGCCGGGGGCGAAGGTGGTGGCCGCCTACCGTGGCGGCAGCCCCGACGTGACCTCCAGCGCCACCCGCCTGGACAAGTTCACCGAGGACCTGCGCACAAAATACAACGTCGAGATCGTCCCCGACATCCCCACCCTGCTCACGAAGGTGGACGTAGTGCTGCTCGAAAGCGTCGATGGGCGCAAGCACCTGGAGCAGGTGAAGCCGGTCCTCGCCGCCCACAAGCGGGTGTTCATCGACAAGCCCCTGGCCGCGACCTATGCCGACGCCAAGGAAATCGCCCGCCTGGGCCGCGAGTCCGGCACCCCGTGGTTCTCGTCGTCCAGCCTGCGGTTCGGCAACCAGGTGGCCCCTTTCAAGGGCCTGGA
>JBGOUV010000116.1:0-16576 GCA_041477815.1 Terriglobia bacterium
CATGACCGCGGAGGACCCGGTCGAGTACAATCTTCCCGGGGTCAACCAGGTCCACGTGCGGGACGACATCGGGATGAGCTTCCAAGTCGCCCTGCGCTCCTTCCTCCGGCAGGACCCGGACGTGATCCTGGTCGGCGAGATGCGCGACCCGGAGACCATGGCCACGGTCCTCACCGCCGCCGAAACCGGACACCTGGTCTTCTCCACCCTCCACACCAACGACGCCTCGCAGGCCGTCTCACGTATCTTGGATTCCTTTCCCGCCGCCCACCAGCCCCAGATACGCCAGCAGCTCTCGCTCGCGCTGCTGGTCATCCTGGCCCAGCAGCTTCTGCCCGCCGCCGACGGCCGCTCCCGCTACCCGGCTCTCGAGATCCTCTGGGCCACCGACGCTGTCCGCAACCTCATCCGCAAGGGCGACGACCACATGCTCCGCTCCCAGCTAGCCATGGGCCGCGCCGACGGTATGATGACTATGGAGCAGTCCCTGGCCGACCTGGTCCGAGCCGGCCGCATATCCCGCGAAACCGCCTTCGCCCACTGCTTCCGCTCGGACGATCTGCGGCGGTACCTGGAGGGGTAACCCCCCGCAATTCACCACAAAGACACCAAGACACAAAGAACACCAAGAAATCCTGGTCTTCTTGGTGTTCTTTGTGTCTTCGTGTCTTTGTGGTGAATTGCTTTACCGGCCCTTCCACGCCCTCCCCGTGGCGTCGGCCGCGCGGACGGCGTCGGCCACCATGGCCGGGGTCACCTGGAAGGGCTCGTTGTGGATGGTTTCGCCGGGGGCCGTGGCGCGCTGTGCGATATTGTGGAGAAGCTCCGAAGGGAGCTCGCCTAGCCCTATGTCCGATAGGGTGATGGGAAGACCTACTTCAACCGCAAACGAGAGCACCTCGTTAATTTGGGGCCGGGGCTTGCCTTCGAGCACCAACTGGACCAGCGCGCCAAAAGCCACCTTCTCGCCGTGGAAGAACGGATGCGTCCCGGGAGCCGCGGTGAGGCCGTTGTGGACGGCGTGGGCGGCGGCCAGACCCGAAGACTCAAAGCCCAGGCCGGAGAGCAGCGTGTTGGCCTCGACCAGGCGTTCCAAGGCGGGTGTGACTACCTGCATTTCCAGAGCGCGCTTGGCGTCCGCGCCGTCGGCCAGGAGGGTTTGATAGCAGAGGTGGGCCAGGGTCAAGGCGCTTTGGGAGGACGCGCCGCCGCGCATGTTCTTGACGTTGCCGTCGGCGCAGGTCTTGGCCTCGAACCACGTGGCCAGAGCGTCGCCCATGCCGGCCACCAGGAGGCGCGGGGGACTCTGCGCTATCACTTGGGTATCCACCAATACCAAGTCGGGATTCTTGCCATAGATGCGGTATTCCTGAAACACGCCTTCGTCCGTGTAGATGACCGACAGCGCGCTGCACGGGGCGTCGGAGGAGGCCACGGTGGGACAGTTGACCACCGGAAGGTTCAAGTCGGCGGCAACGGCGCGGGCGGCGTCGAGGACCTTGCCGCCGCCGGCGCCAATGATGATCCGGGAGTGGTGCGCTTCGGCGGAGGCTTTAACGCGGTTGATCTCCCGGTGCGAGCATTCGCCGCCGAAGGGCTCTACGTGGTAGCCGGTGAGGGTTTGACGCCAGGTGTTGGAGAGCCGGGCGATGGCGCTCTTACCGGCGAGGATCAGGGCGGGGCCGTCGAGACCCAGGGTGCGGAGCTCGCGGCCCAGCTCGGCGGTGGCGTTCTTGCCCTGGGTGTAGCGGGACGGGGAACAGAAGACGGAGAGCATAGCTATTCGCTGCGGGCGACCATCGCGGTTTCCCGGGAGGTTTGGGAGCGGAGGAAGGCCAGGAGGTCGGAGAATTCCTGGGAGGTCAAGGATTCGTCCAGGCCTTCGGGCATCAGCGATACTGGGGAGGTCCGCATGGAGCGCACCTGGCTGCGAGGAATTCTTACTTCGCCGTTGGGACCGGTGATCAGGGTGACGGCCTCGTTGTTGCGGGAGAGCAGGACGCCGGAGAATACGTCGGTGGCGGTTTCGACACGGTAAATTTCGTGGCCGGGGACAAAACTGGCGGAGGGAAATACGATCGCTTCCAGAAGGTCGTGGCCGGACCGGATGGCGCCTACCGCGGTCAGGTCGGGGCCAACGTGGCCGCCCTGGTTGCCGATGGTGTGGCAGGACGAGCACGCTACCTTGGGTCCATAGAATATCTGGCGGCCCTTGGCGGGGTCGCCGCCGGCGGTGAGGAGGGGCTCCAGTTGGCGCAGCCGGTCCAGGCGCTCGCGCTGCTGGAGATCGAAGCGGGTGAAGACGGGCACGGCAGCCAATCGGACGCGGGGCGGGAATTGGCCGATGATCTGACGGAGGCGGTCGGCGCCCAGAGAGGCTGCCGCAGAGGGGGAGCGGCGAAGCAAGTCGATCAGGGCCATACCTACTGGCTCGTCTTTGGCGTGGCGGTAGGCTTCGAGGAGCGTAGGCAGGATGAGCGGGTCGAGCTGGCGGCGGCTCAGGCTTAGGAGCTGTTCCGAGCTCAGATCGGCTTTGGCCAAGGTTTGGGCGGCGGACTGGCGGAAGACCGCGTCGGCCTCAGGGGTCAGCCAGCGGAGAAGAAAGTCGAAAGACTCGGGGGGGAGTTGCGGGCGTCGTTGGACCAGGGCAGCCAAGGCGGCCACGTGGTGCTCATCGGGGGAGGTGATGCGGGCCAGTTGGTCATCCAGGCCGGGGATGGCGCGCGAGCGCAGCAGGTGGATCGCCCGCAGGCGGATGCCGGGATCGGGGTCGTCGAGCAGGCGGCCCAGGGGCGCCACCCACACGGCCGGGAATTGCCGGGTGGAAGACTTGTCGATGGCGTCCAGAAGGAAGGGGCGGCGGGCGGGTTGCGTGGTGAGCTGCTCGGCGACCAGCGACTGCACGGCCGGATCGTTGAGGAAAGCAACCAGGGTGTCGCGGACGGCGTCCGATTGTTCGGTGCGGAGGAAGTCGGTGAGGGAGGAAGACCAGTCCGGGTGGTGGGAGGCGATCCACAGGGCGGCCCGCCGGAGATCGGGTTGGGGGGCACGGAGGGAGGCCAGGATATCAGCAGGACGTAGGGGAGATTTGTTCATCTGGTCCAGGGCGATCAGGGCGGCTTTCCGGACCTCCGGGTCGGCGGACCGCAGGGCGTTCGAGGTGGCGGAAGGATCTTCGAGTTGGATGAGGGAGAAGATGATGGCGTGCTCGACAAAGCGGTCTCCAACGCCGGCGGCGGCTGCGGCGAGGGCGGGGACGGCGGACCGGTCGCCAATTTGGCCCACCGCTGTGGCGGCCTGGCGCCGGACGGGAAGGTCGTCTTTGCGGACCATTTCGAGAAGACGGGGGAGGGCGGCGCGGTCGTGGTTCATGCCGGCTACGCGGGCGGCGGCGATCCTTACTTCGAAGTCGGGGTCGCTGAGCGCGGCGCGGACCTGGTCGGGCGGGAGGGTGAAGACAGCGAGAGCGCGACTGGGCGGCGGGGCGAGGGGGCCACGGGACGAATCGCGGCGGCGGACGCGGTAGATGCCGCCGCGGATCTGGGGCTTGGACAGACGCGAGATGGGGCATCCGTGGATGAACCAGGCGCCGGTATCCACTACTAAGAGAGAGCCATCGCGGTCCTCGATCACGTCGGTGGGGTGGAAGTCGGGGTCGCTGGAGACCAGAAAGTCGGAGTCCTCCGTGCGGAAGGTGGCGCCGTCGCGGAAGAGCTTGTGGCGCAGGATGCGGTGGGAGTTGAAGTGGGCGGAGAAGAGGTTGCCCTGGTAATCGGCGCCGAGCGCCGGGCGCTCCACGCGGACCAGGCCGGCCGGGGCGACGCGGGCGAACTTAGTCATGACCGGCATCAGCTCGCCGGTCCGCTTGAGCTCGGCGGCGAAGGGATGCCACTTGGGATAAGCGCCGCCTTCGACGAAGTGAAGCAGGGCGTCGCGCTGGCCGTCCTGGGGATCCTGGAAATACGTCATGGTCCCGATGATTTCGCCGGCGGGAGTGAAGACGACTTCCACCGGGTTGTCGAAGCCGCCACTGGCAACGCGCTCGAGGCCCGAGCCGTCCGGGCGGCAGCGCCAGATGCCGGAGGCCTTGCCTTCCAGCGTTGTCCCCTCCTTGGTGCGGATCTTGAAGCCGTGGCGGCCGTCGGTGAGATAAAGCCAGCCGTCGGGGCCGAGGAAAGGGCCGTGGAGACTGGCGGCGTTGGAGGAAAGATTCCAGCCGGTGAGGACGACTTCGCGGCGGTCGGCGATGCCGTCGTTGTTGAGATCGTCGAAGCGGAGGAGGTCGGGAGGGGCGGCGACATAAAGGGAGCCACGGAGCCACACGGCGCCGGCGGGGAGGGTGAGGTGGTCGGCGAAGACCTTGGAGCGGTCGTAGAAGCCGTCGCCGTCGGTGTCTTCGAGGACCCGGATACGGTAGTCGGGACGGGCGGCCATCTGCGGGGTGGTCTGGGTGTGGCCGGAGGATTCGGCCAGAAACAGCCGGCCGCGGTCGTCGACCGTGCCCATCATCGGATAGGAGGTCAGGTCGGCGCCGGCGACGCGCGTGACTTCGAAGCCGTCGGGGACGTGGATGGCGGCAAGGCCGGCAGTGGGAAGGGGGCGGCGGAACAGCGCGACGAGGGCGACGAGGGCGACAAGGGCGATGGCGGCGATATAGCGGCGCATGTTGCTTCCTGTTATAGCAGGGAGCGGGTGACGGTGGGGTATCATTAGGCTTCCGGGAATCAAGGCGTGAAACCAAATCAAAAGGCAAAAATCAAGAGGCAAAAATGGGGGACGCGGCCGTCAAGTTGGGGTTAGCCGTTGCGCTGCTGTGGGCGCCCCCCCCGGCGGAGAAGCCGCGGACGCGGCACCTGCGGGCGGACGGGACGCCGAAGTTCACTAACCGGCTGGCGCGGGAGACGAGTCCTTATCTGCAGCAGCACGCCCACAATCCGGTGGAGTGGTATCCGTGGGGCAACGAGGCGTTTGAGCGGGCTCGGAAATTGGGGCGGCCGGTGTTCCTTAGTATTGGGTATTCGACATGCCATTGGTGTCATGTGATGGAGGAGGAGTCGTTCGAGGACTTGGAGATCGCCGAATATTTGAACCGGAATTACGTGGCCATCAAGGTGGACCGGGAAGAGCGGCCGGATATTGACGCGATCTATATGGCGGCGGTGCAGGCGTGGACGGGGGGCGGGGGGTGGCCGCTGAATGTTTGGCTGGGCGCGGATCGCAGGCCGTTTTTCGGGGGGACGTACTTTCCGCCGCGGGATGGCGACCGGGGGGCGTCGATGGGGTTCCTCTCGGTCTTGCGGAAACTGAAGGAGATTCATAATACCGAGCCGGAGCGGGTGCGGGAGGCGTCGGAACACATTGTCGGGCGGGTGAGGGAGTATTTGGCGCCGAAACCGGTGGCCGGACTGCCCGGGTTGAAGGTGCTCGTGGAGGCGGCGCGGTTGAGCCGCGAGAGTTTTGACTCCACCTGGGGCGGATCAAAGGGCGCGCCGAAGTTTCCGAGCGGGTTGCCGCACCGGTTCCTGTTGCGCCACTGGCGGCGGACGGGAGACGCGCAGGCCTTGCAGATGGTGGCTTTGACGCTGGAGAAGATGGCCGCGGGCGGGATGTACGACCAGGTGGGGGGAGGTTTTCATCGCTACTCCACCGACGAGCGGTGGCTGGCGCCGCACTTCGAGAAAATGCTTTACGACAACGCGCTGCTGGTGATGGATTACCTGGAGGCGTACCAGGCCACGGGACGGCAGGATTTCGCGCGTGTGGCGCGGGAGGTGCTGCGGTACGTGGAGCGGGACATGACGTCTCCGGAGGGGGCGTTCTACTCGGCGATCGACGCGGACAGCGCCGGGGGGGAGGGGTGGTTCTACACCTGGACGCCGCAGGAGATGCCGGTGCCGGTGCGCGAGTATTACGGGGTAACCAAACAGGGAAACTTCGAGGGCCGGAATATTCTATACGTGGCCGGGAAAGCGGCGCCGCCGGGCTTGGAGGCGGCGCGGGAGGCGCTGTACGCAGCGCGGAAGAAGCGCCCGCCGCCGCTGCGCGATGAGAAGATCCTGACGGCCTGGAACGGATTGACCATCTCGGCGTATGCGCGGGCAGGGCTGGTGCTGGGCGAGGCGCAGTATACGGACAAGGCGCGGCGGGCGGCGGCGTTCGTGCTGGGAAATCTGCGGCGGGAGGGACGATTGGTGCGGAGCGGGCGGGGCGGAGGGAATGGGTATTTAGAAGACTATGCGTTCGTGACGGCGGGGCTGCTGGATCTGTACGAGGCCACCGGGGAAGGGAAGTGGCTGGAGGAGGCGATCCGGCTGGACGGAGTCGTGGAGAAGCACTTCGAGGATCAGGCGGGCGGCGGGTTTTATCGGACCAGCGATGACCACGAGGGGCTGCTGGCGCGGGAGAAGCCGAGTCACGACGGCGCCGAGCCGTCCGGGGCGTCGGTGGCGGTGATGAACCTGTTGCGGATCGGCGAGCTGACCACGCGGGACACCTATCGGGTGCGGGCGGAGAAGGCGTTGAAAGCGGTGGGAAGACAGCTAGAGAATGCGCCGGCGGGGTTTGGGGAGATGCTGCTGGCCGTGGACTGGTGGCTGGACGTACCGAAGGAGATTGTCGTCGTAGTGCCGAAGAGCAGAGCGGAGGCGGAGCCGCTGCTGGCGAAGCTGCGGGGGACGTTTGTGCCGAATCGGGTGCTGGTGGTGGCCACGGCGGGGGATCGGACGACGCCGCTCGTGGAGGGCAAGACGGCGCTGCGGGGGAGGGCGACGGCGTACGTGTGCGAGAAGGGCGTGTGCAAGCTGCCGACGGGAGATCCGGAGGTATTCTTGAAGCAGGTGGGGAGGCGCTAGACATGTGGACTCGAAGTGTGGCTTTGGTGGTAGGGACGCTGGCGGCGGCGTTCCCGCAGGCGATTCCTCAAAAAGGGGACTGGCCCGCGTATGGCCGCGATCCTGGTGGGGCTCGCTATTCGCCGCTCGACCAGATCAATACGAAGAATGTGACCCGGCTGCAGCGCGCGTGGACCTATCACACCAAGGAACGGGGCCGGAACTTCGAGACCACTCCCATCTTTGTCGGCAACCTCCTGTATCTTCCGGTGCAGAACCAGAAGATCGTGGCGCTGGAACCCGAAAGCGGCAAAGAAATCTGGAAGTACGATCCGAAGTCCAACGGCCGGGAGCTCCGGGGGGTTTCCTATTGGCCGGGCGATCCGCGGACGCCGCCGCGCATTCTGTTCGGCACGGGAGACGGGCGGTTGATGGCGCTCGACGCCCGGACGGGGACTCCGGTGGCCGGCTTCGGCGACAACGGCGTGGTCAATCTGCGGGCCGGTATTACCGACAAGTTCCCCCGCGCCTCGTATGGCATTTCCTCGCCGCCGGCGATCTATCGCGATGTTGTGATTGTCGGCCCGGCCACCCAGGAGGGTCCGAGCCTGGGGCCCAGCGGCGATCCGCGCGGCTATGACGTGCGCACCGGGAAGCTGTTGTGGAGGTTCCACACCGTGCCGCAGCCGGGCGAGCCGGGCAACGAGACCTGGGGACCGGACGGCTGGAAGGATCGCTCCGGCCCCAGCCAGTGGGGCCCGGCCACCGTGGATACCGAGCGCGGCATGGTGTTCCTGCCCATCGGCAATGCGGCGGATAGCTACTACGGCGCCGATCGCAAGGGAACGAATCTCTACGCCAATTCCGTCATCGCCCTCGACGCCCTCACCGGTAAGTTGCGCTGGTACTATCAGGTGGTGCATCACGACATCTTCGATTACGACCTGAGCGCCCCTCCGGCGCTGGTCATTGCGAAGCGCGGCGGCCGCACCATTCCGGCGGTGGCCCAGATCACGAAAATGGGCCTGTTGTTCCTCCTCGACCGCCTGACCGGCAAGCCCGTCTTCGGGGTGGAGGAGCGCAGGGTGCCCCGCGGCGATACGCCGGGCGAGGAGTCGTGGCCCACGCAGCCGTTCCCGGTCAAGCCGCCCCCGCTGGCGCGAATGAGCATGACGAAAGACGACATCACCAGGCGTACGCCGGAGGCCCAGCGGTTCTGCAGCGAGTGGTTCAGCCGGCTGCGCCATGAGGGTCCTTACACGCCGCCCGGCACGACGCCTTATGTGATGCTGCCGGGCACGATGGGCGGCGGGAACTGGGGCGGCGTCTCCTTCGATCCCACGCTGGGCTACATCTTCGTCAATACCAGCAGCCTGGGCGGCACCGGTCACATGGTGCCGGCGGCCCCGGGCGCGCCGATGCCCTATCGCAATGACGGCGGATATGCGCGCTTCATCGACGAGGACGGGTATCCCTGCCAGCAGCCGCCCTGGGGCGAGCTGAGCGCCGTGAACGCCAACACCGGCGACGTGGCCTGGAGGGTCCAGCTGGGCAGCTATGACGAGGTGGAAGCCCAGGGACTGCGGAATGCCGGCGCGGCCAACATGGGGGGCTCCATCGCCACCGCCGGCGGGCTCGTCTTCATCGCCGCCACCACGGACTCTAAGTTTCGCGCCTTCGATTCGCGCACGGGCAAAGAGCTGTGGGTGACCAAGCTCGACGCCACCGGCGACGCGGTCCCCATGACCTACCAGGGACGCGATGGCAGGCAGTATGTAGTGATTGCGGCCGGCGGCACCAACCGTTTCCGGATGCTGGCAAAGACGGCCGACGAAACCGCCGACGCGCTGATCGCCTTCGCCCTGGGAGATGCCGTGGCCAGTGCGCGTCCGCCCCGTACTTTCCCTCCGAACCGTCTCAGCGAAAAGGAGCTCAAAGCCCCGGGCCCGCCGCTATCCGAAGGCGCGGGGAAAGAGTTGGTGGTCCGGATGTGCACCCAGTGCCACGGCACGGCGGTCTTCGCCAAGATGCGGATGGGCCGCGTGGGTTGGGAAGACGAAGTGGCCGCCATGGTGGAACGGGGCGCGGTGGGAACCGAGGAGGAGATCCAAATCGTGGTGGAGTACCTGGTGAAGAACTTCGGGCGGTCCCCGTAGCAGTGAAACGTCAGTGCCTGCTGTTGGCGGCGCTGCTGGCGCGGGCGCTCGGGCAGGACCCGTCCAGACACCAGGTGCGCTTTGTCGCCGTGGAAGACGAGGTCCGCCTGGAGGTGCTCGAGCCGATTCCCAAGGCTAGCGAGAGCACGGCCACCACCGCAAACAGGGGGCTCCGCCGCAGCGCCCGGAAAGCGTACAGAAGGTCGGAGAAGAGTCCCGTCATCGCCAATTAGACGAATCACAGCCAGGAAGGTGAGGTTTTGGGTATGATTGGCCTTATCGACCCATGAGAATACTGCGCACGAGTCTGGGACTGCTGGCCTTGGCAGGGACGGTGTCTGCCCTGCGGGGACAAGGGCTGACGCCACCCCTGAAGCCAGAGGCGGCCCGCGAGGCACACAAGCTGCTGGAGGGGTTCAAGAGTAATCCTCGCGGGCCCTATGCCCGGATCCGGTGGTTTTGCAAGGATGGGACCGTCCTTCCGCCCGCGGGAGTGCCCTGTAAGGAACTGGGCGGCGGATTCCAGCACGGGGAGCTGAGCCCCGCGGCGCTGAAGTTGGCGGCGTGGAACCTGGATGTGGGGACCGTACTGGCGGGTCTCCCGTTCGAGGAGTTCCTGGATGCCAAGCGGGACCATCATCGGCTAAAGCAGCTCGTCCTGGAACAGTACCTCGTGGAGGTGGACCAGGGGTGGGTATACCGGCGCGCCAGGTCTTATCGAGGGGCGAAGCAGGCGGAGGACGAGGAGAAGGCCGGGCGGAGGCTGCTGGTCCAAATGCTGTCGGACGCCGAATGGGTGGTGCGTCACTATCACCTGGTGAACCAGGTCGTGGAGGCGGTGCCGCACGGGGCGGCGGACGCGACCGTGAGGAAGATCCGGGCGCTGGCCAAGAGCGTGGCCGACGCCGACATGCGGTTCCAGCCGATCCGGATCCAGATCCATTCCACGCCCGGGCCGTCGGATCTGGGGACGGTGGAGAAGTATTTGCAGGACAAGAACCCGCCGGCCAAGGCGCGGGAGCTGGCCGCGGAGCTGGTGGAGCTGATGCGGCGGGTGCAGACGGGCCAGACCCTGGAGGCGCAGATCGGGGCCTACCGGAAGAAGCTGGCGGGGACGGTGGTGGCGGCGAAGCTGGAAGCGCTGGCGGCGGCGCTGGAAGGAAAGGATCGGGAGGCACAGTATCGGGCGGGGGCGGCGGCGAGCCTCGAGATCCAGAAGGCGGTGGCCGGAAGCACGGACGGCCGCCGGAACCTCGATCTGCTGGACTTGAACGGCATGCTGCAGGAGTTCGGATTCCGGGTGGAGGGGGTGAAGAGCGGGACGCGGCGGGAAAGGCTGGCGCGGCTGGTGGAAGATCTGCGGTACGCCACCGGAGCGGGGCTGCTGTCGATGAGGCAGCTCGAGGCTCTGCGGAAGGAAGCGGAGGGGCTGAACGGGGAGATGGCGGCGGAAGGATATTTCCAGGCGATTCGGTACTTAGCCAAGAGCACCGAATGGTGCCGGGCGACGGCGGTAAAGGAGTTTGGACCGGTGACGCGGCTCTATCAGGACGTCGAGCCGCTGGCGGGCGGATTGGTGGACCACCTGGTGCGGGGGTCGGTGGCGCTGGGCATGTCGGTGCGACTCGATCCGCTGGTGGCCGACGCCAACCAGGCGGTGGGGATCCGGCACGCCGTGTTCGGGCAGAGCTCGAGCCGGGGGATTGTGGCCTTGAATCCGGGGGCGGCGGTGGGGCGTTTGGGGATCGTGGAGCCGGGTCAGGAAGACGCCGCTCTAGATCCGAACAGTATTTACGTGATTCCGGAGACGCTGGCCGATCTAAAGCCGATGGCGGGGATCTTGACGCTGGACAGCGGCAACGCCCTGTCGCACGCGCAGTTGCTGGCGGCCAACCTCGGTATTCCCAACGCCACCCTCCCGTCGGCGCTGCTGCCGGTGCTGCGGCAGTATAACGGCAAAGAGATCGTCTACGCGGTGACGCCGCGGGGCACGGTGGTGTTGCGGGAGAAGAGCACCCTTAGCGCCGGGGAATTGAAAATCTGGGTGGAGCAGCCGCAGGCGGCGCGGGCGCTGATCGATCTGGATACCAGCCGGCTGAACCTGGACGAGCGGCGGATCCTGTCGCTGCGGGACCTGGGGGTGAAGGACTCCGGGATTCTGGTGGGGCCGAAAGCGGCGAACCTGTCCCAGTTGATGAGCTACTTCCCGGACAAGGTGGCTCCGGGGTTGGTGTTGCCCTTCGGCATCTATCAACAACACATAGACCGGGTATTGGACGGATCGGGGGTCACGCTGCGCCAGCAGATCCAGGACGCTCTGGCGGGAGCGGAGAAGCTGCGGGACGCGGGGCGCTCGGTGGAGGCGGTGCGGGAGTACGTCTATCCGAAGCTGGCAAAGATTCGGAAGTCGATCGAGACCATGCCGCTGCTGCCGGCCTACGAGCAGGAGCTGGCCAAACGCATGCAGGCACTGTTCGGCGCGGAGGGAACTTACGGGGTGTTCGTGCGGAGCGACACCAACGCCGAAGATCTGCCCGAGTTTACCGGGGCGGGGCTGAACCTCACCGTGCCGAACCAGGTGGGGAACGCGAAGATCTTTCAGGCCCTCAAGGACGTGTGGGCGTCGCCGTTCACGGAGCGGGCCTACGACTGGCGCGCCAAGATTTTGCGGTCGCAGGAGCGGGTGTTTCCGTCGGTGATCGTGATGCGGGCGGTGCCGTCGGATAAGTCGGGGGTGATCGCCACGATGAACCTGGAAACGGGAGCGCGGGGAGAGATCACGGTGAACGTCAGCGAGGGCGTCAGCGCGGTGGTGGATGGGGGCGTGGCGGAGTCGCTGCTGTTGAAGCCCAATGGGGAGGTGCGGCTGCTCGAGCAGGCGCGGAATCCGTCCCGGAGAGTGTCTTTGCCCGGCGGAGGATCGGAGATGCGGCCGACCAGCGGGTCGGATTACGTGCTGCTGCCGGACGAGATACGGCAGTTGCGGGCGATGGTCGTGGAGGTCGAAGCGCGATATCCCAAGGCGCTGACCGGCACTGGGGAGTCGCTCCCTTGGGACATCGAGTTTGGGTTTGAGAAGGGGCAGTTGCGGCTGTTTCAGATCCGACCTTTGGTGCGGTCGAAGGAGGGGCGGGTGCTCGAGGCGGTGGGAGGGGCCCCGGAGACGGCGGCGGGTGCGATGGTGAAGCTGGACGAAAGAATTTGAAACCACGCATGGCAGTGCTGGCGCTGGGAACCCTCTCGGTCGGGGTTTGGGGTTATCCGCTGGACGGGGCGGGGCGGACCGGGATCCGGCGGCTGATTGGGTATCAGAAACTGAAGTTGCCGGCGGGCGCGATGCTCAAGAGTGAGCAGATTACGCTGCGGCTGCGCGGCGTGGAGCTGGGGGAGCGGTGGAAAGCGGATCCGGGGTTGCAGGCCGGGCTGGAGAAGATTTTTGCCGAGCGGGATCCTTCTTATGGCGTGGCCCTACTGGATATCACTGATCCAGGAAAAGTCCGGTACGCGGCCTTGCGCGCCGACCAGAAGCTGATTCCGGGGAGCGTGGGAAAGCTTTTGGTGGCGACGGGGTTGCTCGACGCGCTGGCGCGGGCCTATCCGGCCAGCGTGGAAGCGCGAGAGAAGGTATTGCGGGAGACGGTGGTCACGGCGGACCGGTTTACCGTGCGCGACGGCAAGACGGTGCCGTTTTTTCACGAGGGGGACGCGGCGGTGGTGAACCGGACGATTCAGTTGGGGGACCAGTTCAATCTGTGGGAGTGGGCCGACCACATGCTGTCGCAGAGCTCGAACGCGGCGGGGTCCGAGGTGTGGAAGCAGGTGATGCTGCTGCGGAAGTTCGGGACGAAATACCCGGTGGGAGCGGCGGAGGAAGCGGCGTTCTTTCGGGATACGCCCAAGCCGGAGCTGTCGAAGCTGGCGCTCGAGGCGCTGGAAGATCCCCTGAAGGCGGCCGGGCTCGATGCGGGGAAGCTGCGGCTGGGGACGTTCTTCACCAAGGGGGCCTCGGCGGTGGTGCCGGGGACGGCCAGCTATGCCACGCCGAACGAGCTGCTGCGGTGGCTGGTCAAGATGGAGCAGGGGAAGCTGGTGGACGAGTGGTCGAGCCTGGAGTTGAAGAAGCTGCTCTACTTCGTGCGGCCGCGGTACCGGTATGCTTCCTCGCCGGCGCTGAACCGGGCGGCCGTGTTTTTCAAGTCGGGGTCCTTATTCGAGTGCGAGAAGGAGCCGGGGTTTACGTGCAAGGCGTACGCCGGAAACGTCATCAACCTGATGCACTCGGTAGCGGTGGTGGAGAGCGGCAAAAGCGTCTACCTGGTGGCGATCATGTCGAATGTGTTGCGGGTGAATTCGGCCCACGAGCACCAGCAGATCGCCGGGGAGATGGAGGCGCTGTTCAATCCCCGCAAATGAGGCTGTCCATCTGCAGGATCAGCCGGGGGAAAATTTCCGAGCCCCGGGCATCGTTCATGAGGGCGACGGCGATGTACTTCTTGCCGTTGTGCTCGATCAGGGCGGCGTCGGAATGCCAGTCGTGCCAGGTGCCGGACTTGCGGTAGACCTCGGCGCCGGGCTTGGTGTCGAGTCCCTTGACAAACTTGTGGTGGATGCCGGGCTTGGAGAGGATCTCCTTCATCTCGGCGCTGTACTGCGGGCTGACCAGGAGGCCCTGTTCCATCAGGAGAAAGAAACGGGCGACCTGGAGCGTCGTGGCGCCATGCGAAATGTTATGGAGGGGGTCGCGGCGCCAGTAGTCGTTAGGGCCGCCGTAGGCCTTGCCGAGCCAGAGGCCGCCGTTCATAAGCGGATCGTATAAGCGATACTTAGCGCTGGTAAGGACGCGCGCGATGTACTCAAACCCGACCTTATGAATGGCGAGCGAGGCGTCGGCATTCGAGGAATAGCGCACCATGCGCGTGAGCATGTCCTTAACCGAGGGCGTGTAGTCGAGCAGGCCGGAGCGGATCTTCTCAAAGGCGGCGACAAGGACGGCGATCTTGGGCAGGCTGGCCGCGTACATCATCTCGCGATCGTTGACTCCGGCGTAGCGGGGTCGTGCGGGGTCGGTAATGTCCACCAGCGAGACCGCCAGGCGGCGTTCCTGAACGGGCGTGCTGAGCGCCAGTTTAGCCACGGTGGATTCGAGGGAGCGCTGGAGGCCCGGGTCGGGGCGAATCGAGGGCTCTGGGGCCTGTGCGAGGGACAAGCCGGCAACTGCCAGAAGCGCCGGGATGGCGAGGTTTCTGGGCATTCGGACGCGGAGTGAGAAGTATATCACAGAAAGGAATCCGGGGCCACAGATTGTGGAAGGGGAGGCAAAATCTCTGTAAGTAATTAAAAAATTAGGCACTTAATAGTTGGGACTACAGGATGTGGTAATAGCCGTTGCGGGGAAGGATCTCTACGGGGCGGCGGAAGAGTGGGGTGAGGGAAGCGGGGGTGAGAACCTCTTCCTTACGCCCGTCGCGAAAGACGCGGCCGTCCTTTAACAGGATGACCCGGCGGATCTCCGGGATGATTTCCGGGAGATGGTGAGTGGCGAGCAGAATGGTGACGCCGGACTGGGCCAGCTTCCGGAGCAGGGTTTGCAGCTCGTAGAGGGCGTGGATGTCCAGGGAACTGCCGGGCTCGTCGAGCAGAAGGGCCTGCGGGTCGTGCACCAGGGCGCGGGCGATGAGGATGCGGCGAGCTTCGCCGGAGGAAAGCTCGTCGACCCAACGGCCGGCGAGATGAGGGATTTCGAGGAGCTCGAAGATTTCCGAGGCCTTGCGGTCCATCTCCGGGGTGACGGTGTGATAGGGCCACAGCCCGATGGAGCTGAAGAAGCCGGAGAGGACGATCTCCCGGCCGGTGAAGTTGAACTCGCGGGTACAGCTTTGGAGCAGGTCGCTGGAGACGATGCCGAGCAAGGAGCGCAGCTCGAAGACGTTCCAGGTGTCGCGGCCCAGGATGCGGACGGGTACACCGTCGCTCGTGGGGAGCGCGTACAGGTCGCGCGTGATGGTCTTGATGAGAGTGGACTTGCCGCAGCCGTTGGGGCCGAGCAGAGCGGTGTGCTCGCCGGGAGCGATCGAGAAGGAGATGTCGTGGAGGGCGATGCGGTCGCCGCGGTACACGGTAGCATGGCGGAATTCGAGGAGGGGCGTCATGGGCAAAGTTTTAGTGTACGCCAGGGTGGGGGTAGCTTAGAATCAAGAGTAGAGGGGGCGGTTAGCTCAGTTGGTTAGAGCGCCTGCCTTACAAGCAGGAGGTCACTGGTTCAAGTCCAGTACCGCCCACCACATCGCACCTTACAGATCAACGGGTTGCCTCTCAACAACCGGACGCGATTTCGGTTACTTTGGTGCCGCGGTCTCCTCCAGGTATTGCAGGGCGGCAGTCACCCCTCCGCGGGTGAACGGCGCCTGGGCCAGCGACAGGCCCATCTCGACGCCGCACAGGGTTCCGGCCAGCATCAGCTCGTTGAAGTCGCCCAGGTGGCCGATGCGGAAAACCTTACCCTGCACCTTCCCCAGGCCGTTGCCGAGCGAGAGGTTGAAGCGCTCCAGGATCAGGCGGCGCAGGTCATCGGCGTTGTGGCCGGGGGGCAGCAGGACGGCGGTGAGAGAAGGGCTGTACTCCTCCGGGTTGGCGCAGAGAATCTCCAGTCCCCAGGCCCGGACGGCGCGCCGCGTCGCCTCGGCCAGGCGGCGGTGACGGGCGAAGACGCGCTCCAGCCCTTCCTCGCGCAGCAGGCACAGGGCCTCGCGCAATCCGAACAGGAGATTCGTCGCCGGGGTGTAGGGGAAAAAGCCCGACTTGTTGGCGCCGAGCATCGCCTGCCAGTCCCAATATGCCTTAGGCAGCCGGGACGACCGCGAGGCCGCCAGGGCCTTCTCGCTGACGGCGTTGAAACCGAGCCCCGGCGGCAGCATCAGCCCCTTTTGCGAGCCGCCGACCGTAACATCGACGCCCCACTCGTCGTGGCGGTAGTCGATCGAGCCCAGCGAGGAAATGGTGTCCACCAGCAGCAGCGCCGGATGCCGGGCGCGGTCCATAGCCCGCCGCACCTCGGGCACGCGGCTGGTGACGCCGGTCGAGGTCTCATTGTGTACTACGAGGACTGCCCGCAGGTCTCGGTCCTCGCGCAGTTTCGCCTCCACCGTCTCCGGGTCCACTCCCTGACGCCAGTCGCCCGGAACAAACTCCACCTCCAGTCCCAGCCGCCGGGCGAGGTCCGTCCATAGGGTGGCGAAGTGGCCGGTTTCAAAGGCCAGCACCTTGTCGCCCGGCGACAGCGTATTGACCAGCGCCGCCTCCCACGCCCCGGTGCCGGAGGAGGGATAGATCACCACCGGCGCGGCGGTGCGAAAGACGTCCTTGAGACCTTCGAGCACCTCCTGCCCCAGGCGGGCGAACTCGGGTCCGCGGTGGTCGATGGTGGGCCGGGCCATGGCCCGCAGGATGCGGTCGGGCACATTGGTCGGGCCGGGGATTTGGAGAAAGTGGCGGCCGGGCATACTTTGTACAATATTCTTTACGGCCCCTCCCATGCAAGTCACCATCGACGGCGTCACCCTGCACCTCGGCCACCCGGACGAGATTCCGATC
>JBGOUV010000416.1:0-5842 GCA_041477815.1 Terriglobia bacterium
CAATCCAGTCCGGGACCTTGACGCCCGAGCCGCCGCCCAACCGCACGGTGCCGTCCGGGCCTTTGATTTCCACGGCGCCGGTCTTGGCCGCGCCGCCGGCCTCCACGGTGATGGCCTCCTGGCCTTGTTCCTGAAATTTGATCTTCCCCTGCTGGAGGTCCTCGAGGCTTACGGTCACCGTTTTCCCCGTCTTCTTATCCAGGAGAGTCACCACACTCTTGCCTTCGTCTACCGAGACCACCGAGACGTCCGGATTCGCCGCCGCCAGCATCTTGGTGATGGCAATGCCGGGGTTGCGCCTCATCAGCTCGGGGTCCAAACCGGCCTGCTTCACCTTGTGGACCACAAACAGCCCGCCCCCGACCACAGCGAGGATGCCGAGGACCAACAGACCGAACAGGATGCCGAGAATCCACAGCAGCGGGCTTCTCCCCGTCGCGGCGGCGGCGGGCGCCGCGGCGGCCTGCTCCACCGGCTTCACCGCCGTTCCGCACTGCGGACAAAACGCCCCCGCCACGGATCCTCCGCAATGGGTACAGAAAGCCATGACGTTTCCCTCCTCAGAAGAAGCTGTGCCTTTAGCAACCCCAGTATCGCACCGCGGGAAACCTGGTCGCTGACCGCTAAGAGCCAATGGCTACCAGCTTCTTGGAGTGGTACGATGCCCGCGAGGCAGCTCCCAATGCACATCCGAAGACGAGTGGCGAAGGCCCTAGCCGTAACCGTCCTGCTGGCCGGCGTCGCCGCCCCGCAGGTGGGCCTATTCGACTCCCGCGGCGATCTGGGCGTCACCCCCCAGACCGGCTCCATCGCATATGACGCCGCCGCGGGCGAATATCGCGTGACCGGCGGCGGAGCGAATATCTGGGGCGCCGAAGACGCGCTCTATTTCTCCTGGAAGCGTCTGTCCGGCGATGTCACGGTGAGCGCCGACGTCCGCTTCCTCGGCGCCGGCGCGGTCGCTCACCGCAAGGCCGTCCTCATGATCCGCCAGGACCTCACCCCCGGCTCGGCCTACGCCGATGCGGCGCTGCACGGCGACGGCCTTACCTCTCTGCAATTTCGTCCCGCCGCCGGCGGCCCGACCAAGGAGATCCGCTCCACCGTCACCGGTCCTACCCGCCTCCGCCTCGAACGCCGGGGCAACCGCTTCACCATCCTGGCCGGAAAACCAGGCGGCGAGCTCACGCCCTCCGGACCGCAGGTGGTCGAGCTCACCGACCCCGTGTACGTCGGCATTGGGGTCTGCTCGCACGACGCCCAGGCGATGGAAACCGCCGTCTTCTCGAACGTGCGGATCGAACCGGCTCCGTCCCCGACCCGTCCGCGCTACCGCAGCAGCATCACCGTCTATGACCTGGCCACGCGGCGAACCGCCGTCCTTTACCAGGCCGGCGAAGTCATCGAAGCGCCCAACTGGTCCCGCGACGGCAAGTTCCTGCTGGTCAACACCGGCGGCAGCCTGTACCGTCTCCCGGCCCATGGAAGCAGTGATACCAAGCTCGAAAAGATCAACCTCGGCGAGGGCGGCTACCGCTGCAATAACGACCACGACTTCTCCCGTGACGGCAAGCTCCTGGCCTTCTCCGCGTCCAGCCCGGCTTCGCGCCAATCGCAGGTCTATCTCGCCCAGGCCGACGGCTCCGGCGTGAAGCTGCTGACCCCGGCCGCCCCCAGTTACTTCCACGGCTGGTCGCCCGACGGCAAGTGGCTCGCCTTTGTCGGCCAGCGAAACGGCAATTTCGAGCTCTACCGCGTGCCCGCCGCCGGCGGCGCCGAGCAGCGCCTCACCTCCGCAGGCGGCTACGACGACGGCCCCGAATACAGCCCGGACGGCAGGTGGATTTACTTCAACTCGAATCGTAACGGCGCCTGGGACATCTGGCGCATGCCCGCCGACGGCGCCGGTCCGGGCGACTCTAAGGCGGAGCGAGTCACCAGCGATGAGCTGGAAGACTGGTTCCCGCACCTCTCGCCCAACGGCAAGTGGATGGTGTTCTTTTCCTTCCCCCAAGGCACGCCCGGCCACGGCGACAAGATGGACGGCGTCGTCCTCCGCCTGATGCCCACGCCCGGCCAGAGTCTGAAGCCCGCCCGGATCGAAGTGCTCACGAAGTTCTTCGGCGGTCAAGGCACCATCAACGTGAACTCCTGGTCGCCCGACTCCAGGAAACTCGCCTATGTCGTATACGAGCCGTTGCCGTAAGATGGGACAATAATAGAGGTGGCCATCATGCAGACAACAGTAGAGTTTCCGGACTCCCTGTACGAGAAGAGCCAAGCCTTGGCAGCTTCCCGTGGGGCTACGGTGGAGCAGCTTATCGTCGAAGCCGTGGCCAAAGAAGTTCAAGACAACCCCGTCCCGGGCCCCTCCGGCGACCGCGGGGACCACGACGTGGAATTGCCCGTAATCCGCTCCCGGCGGCCCGGAACATTGGACCTGTCCGGTTTCGACTTCGATGACCTGCTTGCCTGAGGTCAATGTCTGGATCGCTCTGGCGGCGGACCAACACGCCCGTCATCCAGTTGCACGGCACTGGTTTGGAAATCTTCAGGATGAAACTCTGGTGTTCAGCCGGCTTACGCCGTTAGGCTTTCTGCGGTTGCTGACGAATAAGCACGTGATGCGGGAAGAGGTCATGACTCCGGACGGAGCCTGGCAAGCGTATCGCGTACTGCGATCAGACCGGCGAATCGGGTACATGGCAGAACCCACGGGCCTTCCGGAAACGTGGAACGCGTTTACCGAGGGCCCGTTGAGTTCACCGAATCTCTGGACCGACGCGTATCTGTGCGCATTTGCCTACGCTGCTCGGTTGACCTTGGTAACTTTCGATGCCAAGATCCCCGCACGTGAAGGCGTGAACTGCCTTGTTCTCGGCGATACTACCGCCAGATAACCGACGTCACGCTGAATTGCACAAAGAACACGAAGCCCTGGTCCATGTTGGGCGCGGTGAACGTCGGGAAGTTCCCCGCCGGCCCCGCCCCGACCAGCAGAAACCCGATGGTCTTGCTGGGGTCGGTCAAATTGCTGGGGGGCAGCGCCTGCGTGACCGCGGCCGGTACGGCGAAGTTCCCCGGCCCGAACGGGGCGAAGCAAACAAATATCGCCCCCGCCCCGCTGTTCTGGTCGAGGTTTCCGCCCAGGATCGTGATCGCCTGGCTGGACGGCTCCCCGCCGCTCCACGAAACGTTCACGCCATTGGCCCGGTTGGATTGGGCGACGGCCTCCCGGTTCGACCACGTAAAGGACGCCGGCACGCGGAACCGCGCCGAAAACGCCCCGATATCCGGACCTCCCGGCCCGGTCACCGTGAAGTCGCCGGGATTCAGATACAAGGGTGACGACGGTAGCGGCAGCCCCGGAATCGGCACCGTCCCGCCAATCAGGTTGAAATACAGCCCCGGATCGGAACGCGGCATCACCTTGATCCCGCCCGCTCCGCTCACCTGCAAGGCCGCTCCGGCGTTCAATAACCGCCCGGTGACCCCCGGAGCGCCGGGCACACTTCCGCCCAGCAGTCCCGACAAATCAATCCCGCCCGCCGAGGCCGAGGTACACGAACCCAGGGGGGGCAGGGCGGTGATCGGGTTATAGCTGAACTCCCCGCCGGGCGGCAGCTCGCTGAACTCCGCCGTGCCCACGTCCGCGTCGATATTGGTGAAGTTCGTGGTGGCGTCGAGCTGCAGCCGGGCGTTCAGCCGGATCATCTGGATCGACCCCAGCTTCCCCCCGCGACTCACGAACGAACCGTACGGGTTGAACGGATCCGAGCACTCCGAAGGGTTGTCGCTGATGGCAATGGTGACGGAATTCGTGATCAATCCGCCGATCCGCGCCGTCATCGGCACGTAGCAGCCCAGCGGCGTGTCGTCGGCGACGACGAAGTTAATCTGATCCAGTCCGGCGAAGCCCGGGGTACGGCCGGCGTACTCCACCACCGCCCGCTTGCTGCCGATGGTCAGCTCCACGTTCACCTGCGGATCGCCGCCCGCGGCCGGCTGGTTGTCCGCCCCGCGAATCCCGCCCAGCCCGGTTCCGTAGGCGATCCCGCGGCGGCCCCGCAGGATCGGCTTCCGCGGTGAGTTCACCGGCACCGACGTCTGGCTCTCGAAATTCTGCACGATGGCCGGACCCATGCCGTTCTGGTTGGCCGTAAAGAACCCGAAGGCCGACTCCACGATGCGCACCCGTTGCGCGCTGCTGGTGCGTCCGTTGAAGGACACGGTGATGGTGGCGTCGCCCAGCGGGGCGTTGGACGGCATGATGGCGTTTACCTGCGTGGTAATGGCCGCCAGAGGTATGGCGTCCACTGCTGTAGATCCCTGCGTTACCCTCACCGACACGCAGCCCAACGTGGTCTGCAAGGGGAAGGAGGAAGCCACCTGCAACGCGGTGGGGCCCCCGTTCTGCAAGAACATCGAGAAGATGGCTCCCCGGGCGATGGCCCCGGCCGGCAAGGCGGAGCTCATGAAGCTGGCCGCGTTGACGATGGCGCCGGCGGTAATGACCGGCGTCGCCGACGGACCCGGCGGACAGCTTCCACCCCCGCCTCCGCCCGCCTGAATCACCAGGCGGACGGTGATGATCACCTGTGGCGCCGCCTGCTGCACGCCTGGCGGCGGTGCCGCCCCGACCGGCAGGACCACCCGCAAGTCGGCCGAATAATTCCCGGCGCTGAGCCCGGCCACGTTCACCGACGCCGTCACCGTCGTAGTCTGCCCGTTCTGAAGAGTTCCGCCGCTGGGATTGGTCGACAGCCACCTCTCGGTCGACGTAATCAGGTAGGTGAGCGCCGAGCTGGTGTTCCGCAGAGTGAACGTCTGCGCCGCCGGATTGGACCCCGGCGAGGTGGTGAAGTTCAGAGTCGTGGTGGAGGAAACGATCAACGGCCCAGTGGACGCCCCGGTCCCGGTCAGGGAGATGTTCGCCGACGGCCGGCTGGGGTCGTTGGTCGCAAAGGTCAAGTTGCTCGTCCGCGACCCGGTCGCGGACGGCCGGAACCGCAGCGTGGCATCCTGCTGCCCCGCTGGCGACACGGTGAACGAGGTCGCCCCCACTACGATGAACTCGGTCGCATTCGAGCTGCTCAGGCCGGTCACGTTCAGCGTCGCCGTCCCGGTATTGCGAATGGTCAGCGAGAGGTCGCGTTGCTGCCCTACGGTGATGCTGCCGAAATCCAGGCTCGGGGATACGGACAGAATCGGCGTCGCCCCTCCTCCGCCTCCCCCGCCGCCACCCCCGCCAGTACCGAGAGCTAGTGACAGGTTATCCGCGTAGCCGTCGTTGTAGGTCCCCTCCGTCCTCATCATATCCAGGTCGACCCGGACACTTCGCGCGCCCGCCGGAACAGTTCCGGAACTGGACTTCGAAATCAATCTGGTAACACTATTCCGTTCTGCCGGCGGGACCGGCCCGATGGAAGCCGTGCTCAGGGTAGTGCTGGAGCCGCTCAGGAAAGTGGCGCGCAGGATGGCGTTATCACCCTGGCTACTATACCCGCCGAGCCAGCCGGAGAGCGTGAACGGCACATTGCCGGCGTCGATTTGGCCGGCGGACGAAGAAAGGTCAATCGTCTGTGAAAGCGTGGACGGGGAGTCGTTCCCGCCGGCGAAGAAGTTGAGTCCCCGATCCGGGGGACTGTCGCCGGCCGCCGGACTGCCGGACACTGCGTACGGGCAGAGGCTGGGCTGGCCCCGGACCTTGGTCCACCCCGGTATGACCGCCGGACCGGTGCAACTGGAGTCCGCCGCTCCTGACTCCCCGCCGGGATTCTGGATCAGGTTGGGGCCCGAGGCGCCCCCCCCCCCCCCCCCCCCCCCCCCCCCCCCCCCCCCC
>JBGOUV010000038.1:0-26777 GCA_041477815.1 Terriglobia bacterium
CCCAGCGCCGGCAGCCACCGCCACCGCCGCGTGTCTTCCCATTCCGCCAGCGCCCACACGGCGCACACCGTCAGCGCCGTCAGCCAGTACTCCACTAGAAATATCCGCGACAGCCCCAACAGCATCGGCGAGGTCAAAGCGAAGAACACCGCCAGCAGCGCCGTCTTCTCCTCAAAGAACTTCCGAGTCAGCCGGTACAGCGCTCCTCCCAGCACCGCGCAGGCCACGCTGTTCACCAGGTAGATCACGTAGGTCGACCGCCCCAGCAAACAGAAGAACGGAAACGGCAGCACGGTGATCAGCGGCGCTTTGTCCCCCAAAGCGTGCTCGAACCCCTGCCAGTACCCCGCCAGCCCCTCCTCGGCGAACCGGTCGAACAGCCGGACCGCCCCGGCCAGATACCAACTGTCGTCCCAACGGGTAGGTCCCTTTTCCGCCGCCCCCCAAGCCAGAATCAGGGCGACCGCCGCTGCAATCATGAGATACAGGCGCGCCGGGGCCTTCATTAGACGAATTTGAACTTCCTGGCCGCGAACAGGGTCATCCGCAACAGCAGCAACCCGTGCCGGAACCGGCTGATGTTGGTCTGCCCGTAGGCGCGGTCCCGGTACCGCACCGGTATCTCTACAATCTTCAGGGTCTGCTTGGCCGCCCCGAACAGCAGGTCGAAATCCCCAAACGGATCGAAATCGCCGAAATAACCACGGTTGGCCACAATCCGGTAGTAGTCTTCCTTGAGCAGGACCTTGGTCCCGCATAAGGTATCCTTAATAGGCTGATCCAGTATCCACGTGAACGCCTTGCCGAAGAACTTGTTCCCCAGCAGGTTCAAGTACCGCATGGCCTCCTTCTCCATGGGATAGACCAGCCGGCACCCGTTGATGAACTCCCCGGCCCCCGACTGCAGCGCGTCGAAGAACTTCGGCAGATCCTCCGGGGCCACGGTCAGGTCGGCGTCCAGGATCATGAGGACGTCGCCGGTGGCCGCGGCGAATCC
Organism: Terriglobia bacterium; assembly: GCA_041477815.1. GTDB lineage: Bacteria > Acidobacteriota > Terriglobia > Bryobacterales > JACQDG01 > JBGOUV01. Next base: position 998 of record JBGOUV010000038.1, read on the forward strand.
CTGGCGCACGGCATCGCCCTTGCCTCGCCCCCCTCCCTGTTCGATCAGCCTCAGCTCGTGCGGTCCCCGGTACCCGGCGAGGACCCGGCGGATCTCCTCCAGCGTTCCATCGGTGGAGTTCCCCTCGACGAAGATCACCTCCGTCCGCGTCCCCATGGGCGGCAGCCGCTCCACCGCCGTCTGGATGTTCCCCCGCTCGTTTCGGCACGGCACCACCACCGTCGCGGAGCACGGCGGACGCGTTCCCGCCGGCTTCAGCCGTGCCACCAGGTACTGCTGAAAACCAAAACGCCAAACCAGTGGCAGCATCTGCCCCAGCTTGTTCAGAACTTCTGATATCACCGGCAGGTAGAGCGGAAACGGCAGCCTTTTCCCCTTTCGGATCACTTCCAGCCCGGCGATGTCGAGCAGGTTGGCCAAGTCCTGGTGGCTCAGCCAGTTCTGCAGGTTCTGCTGCGTCTTGAGCCCCAACCGCTCCGCCGTCTTCAACAACGGCTGCCACAGGTAGTTATAGAACCCGATCACCACCCGGGTTCGCGGATGGCACACCTTGCGCAACTGGTGGACCGCCCCCAGCACGTCGTAGAGGTCTCCCACCAGGTCAGACAGAATCACGTAGTCGAACGGGCCGGCCAGCCGCGGGTCCGCCGCCAGGTCGTGCGCGTCCATCTGTACGAAGTGCAGGTCCGGGTGCCGCCGGCGCGCCGCCTCCACCATCGGCCCGCTCAGGTCTACGCCCACCCCGTAGGACGGCTCCAGCGCCGCCAGCAGGTCCCCGTTGGCGCAACCGATCTCCAGCACCCGCGCTCCCGGCGGCGTCAGAAACCGCATCAGCCGGATCACGCCCTGGAAGTAGTACCGGTTTCGGATGGACTCCCAGCGCGGCGCGAGCGAATCGTAATAGCTCGTCAAGTCCCGGTAGGCGTAGGTACTTTTACCGGCCGCAGCCGTCGGAGTGGGCATCTCCCGCAGACTTCGCTAGAATGACTTTCTGACACATCATAGCACTGAACCCGACGACCTTACCGCCGGCCTGCGATCGCAGAACGAGCGCCTGACCCGCCAGCTCGCCGCGGTCACCCGCGCCCTGGAGGACCAGAAGGCCTATACCATCGAGCTGCAGACCAATCTCGACGCCATGTACTACTCCCGTACCTGGCAGCTCCTGCTGGCCTGCCGCGAAGCCTTGTCGTCGTTCTCCAAGTTCGTCGGTCTCCCCCTTCGGATTCTCCGCCTGCTCCTCGACCCGCCGGTCATCCCGGTCTCCGCGTCGGGCGCCTTCGCCTCCTCTACTCCCATTCTTCCCCAATACCTTCCCCACCGCCGCTCCGAGATCCGCGACTGGCCTCCCGACCGCCCGCTGGTCACGGTGGGCGTACCTTGCTACAACTACGGCCAGTACGTGGAGGCGGCGCTGGACAGCGTCCTCGCCTCCACTTTCCAGGACTTCGAGATTCTGGTTATTAACGACGGCTCCACCGACCCCCACACCCTCGAAGTTCTGGCCGCGCTCGAAGGCCGCGACCGCCGCCTCCGCGTGGTCCACCAGGAGAACCAGGGCCTCGCCGCCGCCCGCAACAAGGGCGCCGCCCTCGGCCGCGGCAAGTATGTTATCTCCCTCGACGCCGACGACCGCATCGGCCCCACCTACCTGGAAAAGACCGTCTGGGTGCTCGAGAATCATCCCGAATACGCCTTCTGCTACTCGCTGGTCAAGATGTTCGGCGCCGAAGAGAGTATTTGGAAGACCGAGCCCTTCAGCCTGGAAAAAGCCCTGCGCTACAACCACGTCCCTACGGGCGCTGTCTTCCGCCGCGAGGCCTGGATCGAGGCCGGCGGCTTCCGCGACGAGCTCTACGGCCAGGACGACTGGAATTTCTGGATCACTCTGGGCGCCAGAGGCTGGGAAGGTTGCCTCATCAACGAGCCTCTGTTCTACTACCGAAAGCACCAGGCCAGCATGTGGTCCACCCTGCAGGTGGAGCAGCGGGCCGAGACCGCCCGCCGCGTCCAATCCCTGCACCAGTACCTGGTCGGCCAGGGCGATAGCAGCGCCGCGGAAGCCTTCCGTCCTCCGCGGGACCCTCTCGTCCGCGCCGCCCTGGACCACCCCGAGCCGGCCCCCGAAGGCCGCCTGGCCCTCCCCCTCCGCCCCCACCTCCACTTCGGCCGCGACCGCCCCGGCCTGCTCTTCGCCGTCCCCTGGATGGCCATCGGCGGCGCCGAGCAGGTGGTCCTCCAGGTCATGCAAGGTCTCAGCCAGGACTACAGCCTCGCCGCCGTGACTACCCTCGACGCCCGCCACAACTGGGAAGCCGAGTTCCAGCGCCAGACTCCTTGGATCTACCACCTCGCTACGCTCCCCATCCTCGACGGGGCCGCCTATCTTCGCGACCTGGTCGCCGCCCACCGCATCGCCGGCGTCATCATTTCCGGCTCCGCCCTCGCCTACCAGGCCCTCCCCCTCCTGAAACAAGATCCCCACCTGTGGACCGCCGACATCGTCCACAACACCGTCCCCGAAGGCTACCTCCAGACCTCCATTCGCATGGACCCGTACCTCGACTGCCATTTCGCCGTCGGCGGACCCCAGCGGGACGCGCTCACCGGACGCGGCGGCGTGGCGCCCGAAAAAATCCACCTCGCCCCTACCTCCGCCGACGCCTCCGGCCGCTTCAACCCCGACGCCTACGCCGATCGCCTTCCCGATCTCCGGCGTCGCCTGGGCCTGCGGGGCGGCGAGGTAGTCCTGACTTATACCGGCCGCCTGGCCATGGAGAAGGACGTCCCCCTGTTCATCCAGGTCGCCGGCGAGATCGTCCGCCGCAACCCCCAGAAGCGCTTCAAAGTCTTCCTCGCCGGCGACGGCCCAGAGCGCGCCCGCGTGGAGCACGAGGTGCGCGTCCAGGGCCTCCAGGGCGTGGTTGAGATCCTCGGCTTCTGCGACTATGTCCCGGAAGTCCTGGCCGTCTCCCGCTTCGCCTTCCTCACCTCTCGCTTCGAAGGCTCCTCGGTGACGCTGCTGGAGGCCATGGCCATGCGCCAGGTGGTGGTAGTACCCGACGTGGGCAACGCCCGCGACGTCATCGAGGATGGCATGACCGGCTTCATCATCCCCACCCGCCGCCCCGAGGACTTCGCCGCCCGCGTCACCGAGGTCCTCGCCGACCCCGCCCGCGAAACGGAAATCGGACGGCGCGCCCGCCAGACCATTCTCGAACGCTACGACCAGGAGGTGATGGTCCGCGTCTACGCCGGCGCCATCGCCCAGGCCCTCGCATGACCCGCGACGACCGTACCGCGGCCCTGGTCCTGTGGGCGGCCACGTTCCTCATCTTCGCCGCCGGCGCGGGGCGTCTCGGTTTCTACTATGACGACGGCCCGGCCATGACCACGCTCCCCCAGTCCAACCTCCGCGGCCTGCTCTCCCACATTCTTAACTACGTGCCCGGCCGCAACCTCCACGTCCTGTGGCAATACCTCTTCCTAAAGCTCACCACCAACCTTACCGCCCTGCACCTGGTCCAATCCGCCCTGGACGGAATAGTCGTTGTGGTATTTTTTGCCCTCCTCCGCCGACTCGCCATTCCCGCCCCCGCCGCCCTCCTGGCCGCCGCTCTTTTCAGCTTCTGGCCCACCCACGGCGAGACCCACTTCTGGCTTTACGCCGTCCCGCAGAACCTGTTCTCCACCCTCTTCGTCCTCCTGTTCGCCCTCACCGTAAACCCCGTCTTCTTCCTGGCCGCCCTCTTCACCTATGACCAGACGGTATTCGTCCTTCTGCTCCTGGTAATTCTGCGCCGTTGTCCCCTCCATCTTCTCTACCTGATTCCGACCGCCTTCTTCGTGTGGCTGAAGATCGTCCACGCCCCCGGCCGCGGCCCGTCGCTCCGCTCCGACGCCCTGCAGATGCTCCTCGCGAATATCCCCGGCACCGTCTCCGCTACCTTCGGTCGCCGCTTCTTCGAGCATCTGGCCCAAGTCTGGGCCAAAGTTACCCCAACCGATTGGTTCCTGGCCGCCCTCGTCGCCGTCGCCATCGCCGTCGTCGCCCTCCGTCTCCGCCCCCTCGCCCCCTCGCCCCCTCGCTCCCTCGCCCCAGTCGCCCTCGTCGCGTACCTCGCCGCCTACCTCCCTATCTGGCTCTGGCACATGTCCCAGCGCCACCACTACCTCCCCTCCCTCGCTCTGTTCACCGTCGTCGCCACCGGTCTGGCGGTGCTCCCCCGTGGCCCCCTCGCCCCCGTCGCCCTAGTCGTCCCCGTGGTCTTCCTGCTCGCTGCCGCCTCCCGTGGCGAAAGCCGCTACTGGGAAGAATCCTTCACCCGCAAGAAACAACTCTTCACAGACCTCCGCCCCCAACTTCAAGACAAACAGATCCTCGTCCTCGAAGGCTTCCCCCCCAACCACGGCCCCGCCTACTTCATCACCCCTCCCGACCCCGCCTGCGCCCCTCGCCTGTTCTTCCCGGATTCCACCATCACTCTCGGCGACATCTCCGGCAGTCCCGCTCCCTCCGGCATCTTTCTCTACACCTCCCTTCACCACTACGGCCCCGAAGCCTTCCGCTACTTCCCCACTGACCGCTTCCTGGTGTCGCCGCCCCGGCCGGTCCCGTATGAGATCCTGCCTCCCCAGCCCGGAGCGTCTCTCCGCCGCGAGGGCTCCGACGCCATACTGACCTTTCCCGTGACTGCCGCCGTCCCCCACTTGGCCGCCATCGTCAGCTTCCTCCAACCCAACGGCCTCTTCCACCCCTGGCAGGGTCCTCTCCTGCTAGGCGCCCCTGGCCAGTATTCCCTGCGTCTGGGTTCCTTCCCCCCCACGGACCGGGCTAGAATCGAGTTTTACGAGGCCTTCCCCTACGATCCTCCGCGCTGGTTGGGCCGCCTCGAGGTGTCTCCTCCATGACCAAGAGCCTTCTCATCCTATTCACGTTGCTCCTGGTCGCCGTCAACATCAACTACACCATCGCCGACCGTCGTCCCCCTACCTACGACGACGCCTGGTATCTGGAAAACAGCCTGATCTTCTACCAACGCCTCACCGAAGGCGGCCTGCGCTCGTTCCTGCCCGCCTACGCTTCCTCCTTCGGGACCAAGGCCCCGCTCATCTCCGTCCTTCCAATCCCTCTCTATCTGCTCCTGGGCATCAGCCAGAACGTCGCCCTCCTGGTCAACAGCGCCTTCATCGTGATCACCAATATCTTCCTGTTCCTCCTGGTCCGCCGCCTGTTCGATTCCGCCGGCATGGCTCTGGCCGCGGTCGTCTTCTACCAGACCATGCCCCTTGCCTACGGCCTCTCCCGCGCCTTTATGGCCGACTACGGCTTGGTCGCCCTGATCCTCGTCTGGCTTTATTTCCTGCTGGTCTCCGACCACCTCTCCCTGCCGCCGGTGAACTTCCTGCTGGGCATCCTCCTGGGCCTGGGCCTGCTCCTGAAGGTCACCTTCCCCGCCTACATCGCCGGCCCCCTCCTGCTCTCCCTGTACCAAAAGCGAAACTGGCGCGCGCTCGTGGCCATGGCCCTCCCCGCCATTCCCATGGCTGCTACCTGGTACGCCTTCAACTTGCCTATCATCCTCCGCTACGCCTGGCAAGGCGCCTACGGTGAAATCGGCGCCCAGTACGCCTTTGGCGGCCTGAAGCATTGGCTGTTCCTTGTCGTCGAGCGCGGCCTCTCCCTCTACTACACCGCCGCTCTTCTCATCTTTGGCCTGGTCGCCCTCGCCCTCCGTCGCCCCCTCGCCCCCTCGCCCCCTCGCCCCCTCGCCTTCCTGCTCTCCTGGCTCCTCCCGGCCCTCGCCGCCACGGCCCTCTCGCGCAACCGCGAGATCCGCCTCTTCATCCCCCTCCTTCCCGTCTTCGCCATCCTCCTCGCCTATCTCGTCACCAGGCTTACGCCCCGACCCTGGCTCCCGGCTGCTCTCGCCGTTTTCCCACTGGCCCTCTACGCTGAGCTCAGCTTCCACTCCGTGCACCTCACCCCCCAACATCGCGACCACGACCACCCCGTCAAAATCGGCCCCTTCGTCGCCTTCGGCCGCGACCTCGGCTGGGCCCGTCCCCCCGACGCCCAAGGCGACTGGGATCAACGCCGCGTGCTCGAAGCCCTCCATACCCTCGGCGTGCCCCCTCTTACCCCCCGCTACGTCGTCGTGGGTATCGAGCATCCCTACATCAACGCCAATCTGCTCAGCTACCTCAACGCCTACGCCCGCTACCCGTATCTGTTCACCTCGCTCGGCTACGCCGAAGGGTCCGTCGACCGCGCCTTGGAGCGCGTCTACAACCTCGACGCCCGCTACCTCATCATGAGCGAAGGCTTCCACACCACCGACCTGGTCGGCTTTCTCAACCAGGTCAACACCGGCGTACAGGCCCGCCTGGATCGCAACCAGCTCCCCTTCCGCCTCCGTGCCAAGGTCACCCTCAGCCACGGCATCCGCGCCGTCATCTACGAGAAGGATGACCCCTGGACCAGCTTCCCTCCTGGCGCCTCCTCCCCCCCTCCCTCCCACGCCCTGCACGTCGACTTCGCCGGCGGCCTCCGCTTCCTCGGCTACGACTGGAAGCGCCAAAACCCCAACCTCGCCGAGCTGACCTGCTATTGGACCGCCCCGCACCCCATCGTCGAGGACTTCCGCGTCCATCTGGTCTTCCAGCGGGCCGGAAGCGCCGTCCTGGTGCAGGACCACCTCATTACCGACGGACGTCACCCCATGTACGAGTGGCAGCAAGGCGAAACCATCCAGCAGGCGGTCCTCGTGCCCCTCCCCCAAGCCGGCCCCCTCACCGTTCGGCTCTGGCTCACCGCCTGGGGCGTCGGCGATCCCCACCAGATCACCGATCCCAAGGACTTCATCCACGAAAGCGTCATCCCCCTGAGGCTCGAAGAGTGACCGAACGCCGCATCTCCATCCTCTGCTGGACCGGTCTCACCCTCTTCACGCTTTATCTCCTCTGGGTCAACCACGACTACTACCGCGCCGATACCCAAACCCCCACTTACGACGAAGCCTGGTACCTCGAAACCAGCATCCACCTCTACCACCGCCTCACCAGCGAAGGTCTCCCCGGCTTCTGGGACGGTTACCATCGAGCCTTCGGCGTCAAAGCTCCCCTCCTCTCGGTCCTCCCCATCCCCTTCTACCTCCTCGCCGGCCCCTCCCGCGAGTCGGCCATGCTGGTGAACAGCCTCTTCCTCATTCTTACCAACCTCTACCTTTTCCTCCTGACCCGCCACCTCTTTAACCCCTGCGCCGGACTGGCCGCCGTCGTCTTCTATCAGACGATGCCCCTGGCCTACGGTCTCTCCCGCAACTTCATGGCCGAGTACGGCCTGGCCACCCTGGTCATTATCTTTCTCTACTACCTAATCGCCCGCGACCAACCCTTCCTCCTGGGCCTCCTCCTCGGACTCGGCCTCCTCCTGAAAGTCCTCTTCCCCGCCTTCATCGCCGGCCCCCTCCTCCTGCATCTCTACCGCCGGCGCTCCTGGCGCTCCCTCCCCCTGATCCTCCTACCCGCCCTAGCCCTGGCCGCCACCTGGTACGCCTACAATTGGCGATCCCTCTTGGACTTCGCCTTCCAAAGCGCCTACGGCTCTATCGCCCCCGACTACTCCGCCGGCGGCCTCCACGCCTGGCTCCTCCTCGCCATCAACCAAGGAACCTCTTTCTACTACGCCACCCTCCTCCTGCCCGCAACCGCCACCCTCTACCTCCGCCGCCACAACTGGCGACTGGCCACTGGCCACTGGCCACTGCTCCTCGGGCTGCTGCCGCCCCTGCTGGCCCTAGCGCTAGGCCGCAACCAGCTCATCCGGTTCCTCCTGCCCCTGCTGCCCGTCTTGGCCATCGTCCTGGCCGCGGCCATCTTCTCCCTCGGCCGCCGCTGGACCCTCCAAGCCGCCCTCGCCCTCCTTCTGGCTTTCTATCCCTACCGCCTTTTTGCGGCCCTCACCTACCGCACCCCTAACCCCTCTCACGCCGTGACCCTCGGTCCCTTCGTCGTCTACAGCCACGACCTGGGCTGGGCCCGTCCCCCGGTCCACGAGGACCCGGCCGGCCACCGCCGGCTCCTGGCCGCCGTCCACCGCCTCGCCCTTGACGCCACACGTCCCTTCTACGCCGTACTCACCATTGACCATACCTACCTCAACGCCAACCTGCTGAACTACCTCAACGCCTACGAGAACTATCCGGTCCGCTTCACCTCCCTCGGCTACGCCGAAACCTCCCCCGGCCGCGCCCGCGATCGCATCCAGAGTCTTGATGCCCGGTTTCTGCTGGTTGGCGAAGGCTTCCGCGACCTCCCCGACTTCCTCAACCGCCTCCACCACGACCTTCGCGACCGTCTCGACCGTGGCGAACTCCCCTTCCACCTCCGCGCCGAAGTCCCCCTCGCCCCTCCCATGAAGGTCCTCATCTACGAGCGCGACGTCCCCGAAGCCACTAACACCGCGCCTGCTCACCCCCTCCCCACCGACTTCCCCGGCGGCCTTCGCTTCCTGGGCTACGACTGGCAGAACCGGTACCTAACCTGCTACTGGGCCACCTCACAACCCCTCCGCCAGGACTACCTCGTCCGCATCGAGATCCCCGGCCACGCCAGCGAGTACTTCGTCACCGCCGGCCCCCACACCATCTATCTCCCCTCCGCCGGTCCCATAGAGGCCCGTCTGACCATCCTCCCTTGGGGGATAGGCCCCGCCATCGGCGAACACCTGATCCTAAGGCGGGGTCAGTGACGACCACCGCCGACCGGCTCTCCGCCGGCGTTCTGTGGGCCGTGACCGTGGCCGTCTTCGCCGCCGGGGTGGGCCGTCTAGGCTTCTATGGGGATGACAGCGCGCGCATCCTCGCCCTGTCGGGAGCCTCCCCCTCGGAGCTATGGGGCCGGATACAGGGCTATGTATCGGGCCGCAATCTCCACATGCTTTGGCATTACCTCTTTTTCCGGATGGTAGGAGATCCGGTAACCCACCTGCCGGCGTTGCATGTTCTGCAATCAGCGGTGGACGGACTGGTAACAGCGGGCTTCTTCCTGCTGCTGCGGCGCCTGGAAGTCCCGGCCCCGGCGGCCGTGCTGGCGGTCGGGTTGTTCGGCTTCTGGCCGCTCCATGGGGAAACCCATTTCTGGGTGGAGTCGCTTCCCATGAACCTGCTGTCCACGCTGTTCGTCCTCCTCTTCGCCGGAACCAGCCTCGCCCTGGCCGCCGGCCGGCGCACCAGCCGGGTGTGGGCGCTCGACGCCGCCGCTTTCCTCTGCGCCCTGTTCACCTACGACCAGGTATTCGTGGTTTTGCTTCTTGTGGCAGCGGCACGCCTCGTTGCCGTCCGCGAGCGGCGCTTCACCCTCCTCCACGTCGGGTACGCCGCCGCCGGGATCTTCTGGATCGGACTCCGCCTGACCAGGAGCCAGGGCGCCCCCACACCTCCGCCGAGCGCCGGCCTTTTGCCTCACCTGGTCGCCGCCATCGGTCCCACCCTTTCCGGCACCCTGGGCCCGGCGGTTCTCCGCCGCGTGGGGCCGCTCTACTCCCGCGTTACCACTGTCGACTGGCTGCTCAGTCTGACCGTGGCGGCCACCGTGGTGGGCCTCGCGTTAGCCCGGATGCGATGCCCTTCCTCCGGCCCACCCCCGGTGGTGGCGATCCTGGCGCTGCTGTTCTATGTCGCGGCGTATCTGCCCGTGTGGCTGTGGTGGACTTCGGCGCGGCACCACTATCTCCCCTCCCTCGGACTGTTCGCAGTCCTGGGCGTAGCACTCTCCTGGATCCTTAACCGACTGCCCGCACCCCTGGCCCGGCTGGTAGTGGTTCTGACGGCGGCGCCGCTTCTCCTCGAGGCCCTCGCCGACCGGGGCGAGAGCCGCGCCTGGGAACTCGCCTACACCGCCAAGCGCCAACTCTTTGCCGAGTTGCAGGCCCGCCTGGCCGGCCAGCAATTCCTGGCGCTCGAGGACTTCCCTTACTTCGCCGGCCCGGCCTTTCTGCTGGCCCCCCACGATGCGCAGTTTGGCGTTCGGCTGCTGCAACCGCGCACCCTCCCCCTGGGTGAGCCTTTCGACGGCTCGCTCGGCAGCGCTCCCGCGCCCCGCGGCCGGTTCTTCCGTACCCATCAGCTCGATGGCCCAGAGGAATTCCGCTATGTATCCAGCCAACCGTGGTTGGTCGTGCGGTTCCTCTCCTGGGACCACGACCGCCTCCGCTACGAAACCAACCCGCCCCAGCCGCCGCCGTACCAGTTGCTTTCGAGCCGCATGGCCCCCTGGAACGGCCCCTTTGCAGTGGACCACGTCGGAGCGCGGCGCGACGGCGAGTCCCTCATCGTGACGCTTCGAGTGGCCGCCCCGGCCCGCCCCGGGTCCTGTCTCGCCGCCCTATTTCGCTTCGTCCACGGACCCCGCTTCCACCCCTGGGGCCGGCCGGACCGGGAGGGAAACTGGAACCTCCAACCCGTACTGTTGGCCGACCCCGGCACGGGTGGCCAGCTCGACCAGACCTGGCGTCTGGAGTCGTTCCCGCTAACGGACCGCCTCCAAGTGGACTTCTACGCAGCCGCCGCGGACCGCGCTCCCCTGCTGCTCGGACGGTCCGTAGTCTCCCCATGAAGAGCGAATCCCGTCTCGATGGGCTTGCCGCCGGCCTGCTCTGGCTCGTCACCTTCGTGGTGCTGGCGGCGGGCGCGTCACGGCTCGGCTTCTACGCCGACGACGCCGGATGGCTGCACAGCCTCCCCCATATCCACTCCTCCGGCCAGATCTGGACCACGGTCCGGAACTACATGCCCGGCCGCAACCTGCATCCCCTGTGGCACTACCTAACCTACCAACTGGTCGGTGGCGATCCGCTCTCCCACCTGCCCGCGCTGCATCGCCTCCAGTCCGCCCTCGACGGCCTGGTGGTCGCGGCCTTCTACCTGGTGATGCGTTCCGCGCGTCTGCCCGCTGCCGCCGCCTGGCTCGCCGCGGGCGGGTTCGCCTTCTGGCCCATCCACGGAGAGACCCATTTCTGGCTCGAGTCGCTCCCCATGAACCTGCTGTCCACGCTGTTCGTCTTGATCTTCGCCGCCACCAGCCTGTCCCTGGCCCGCGGCCGCCGCCGGTGGTGGATCTGGACGGTCGATGCCGCCGCCTTCGCCGGGGCCCTGTTCACCTACGATCAGGCCTTCCCAGTACTGCTGCTACTGGTGGCCCTCCGCGCTTTCGCTGTCGGTCCCTGGCTCCACCTGCCCCACCTGGCCGCCTTCGGCTTCTGCGCCTGGCTGCGACTGAGTCGCGGCGGCGGCCCCATGCCCCGCGCCCAGGGCGTCTTCGACAATATCGCCCATACCTTCCGGGAGAACTTCGGAGACGCCGCCCGCCACCATGTGACCCCTCTCCTGGACAATGCGACAGTCGCCGACTGGCTCGGCGCTGCCGCCCTGGCCGTGGTATTTGGCGCCGGCGCTCTCCGGCTGGCGCAACCGGAGAATGCTCCCTCCCGGCGATGGCCCGTCTTCCTCGTAGCCATCCTGTTTATGCTCGCCGCCCTCGGACCAGTCTGGCTTTGGTATGCTTCGCCCCGTCACCAATACCTGCCCTCGGTCGGAATGTTCGCCGCCCTCGCCGTGCCCCTCGCCTGGCTCCTCGACCGCCTCCGCCGCCCGGAGGCCCGCCTGCTTCTGGTCGCCACACTGTCCGCCGGCATCGCCGTGGGGGTCGCCGCCAACCGTGGCGAGAGCCGCTTCTGGGAGACTGCCTTCACCGCCAAACGCCGCCTCTTCCACGAGCTGCGGCAGGATCTGGCCGGCAAGGAAACCATCGTACTCCAAGAGTTCCCCCTCCACCTCGGCACGGCCTTTCTGATCGCGCCCCACGACGCCGACCACGGAGCCCGGCTCCTCCTCGGGGACGCCGTCAGCCCCGGGCTGCGCGGCTTCCTGGGCAGCGCCCCCGCCCCCACCGGCCGCTTCCTCGCCACCCACCCCAACGATGGACTGGAGAACTTCCGCTACTCGACCGCCGCCAACGTCCTGGTGGTCCGCTTCGACTCCTGGCGCGACGGCCGCCTCGTCTACCAGAAGGATCCTGCGCCGGCCCTGCCCTACGACATGCTCGCCACCCGCTGTGACGACGGCCTCCGGATCTCCGCCCGGCGGGAGGGCGACGACCTGGTAGCCACTCTCGGCTTTGCCACCCCCTTGCCTGCCCATGCCTACCTAGCCGCCATAGTCAACTTCTGGCACTGGGACCGGTTTGAGCGCTGGAGCGGCGACCAGCCTCGGGGCAACGCGTCTCCTATTCTCCTGAGCCCGGGGTGCTTCCAGACTCTGCGTCTCCGCCGCTTCCCTCCGTCCGGCCGTCTGCGACTCGACTTCTACCAGGTCAGCGCGGCGACTCCACCCGCGCTGCTCCGCCGCATGGAAGCCGAGGTGCAGCCATGATCCCTCGGCGAACCCTCCTGGCCGCCTACGCCGCCCTGGGCGCCGTTTATCTGCTCTACCTGCCCGACGCTCTCCAGGTGATGGACGACTGGGCCTACTTCCAGATGTGGGACCAGGCCCGCGCCGGCGGACCCCGCGGCCTCCTCACCTATGTCACCGGCCTGCTGTACAATACCTACCAAAGCAGCCTCCGGGTGAACTGGCTCGGCTTCCTCCCCCCCTTCGTCCTGTCCTTCGTCGCCGGCCACGCGGGCTGGCCCTACTTTCTCCTGGGCTGGGTCGTTCACTGGCTCACCGCCGTCCTGCTTTGCCGGGTGATTTCCGAAGTCTTTGCCGAACCGGAAACCGGCTTCCTGGCCGGCGCTGTCTACGCCGTCCTGCCCGCCTGCAATTGGGTCCGTTTCGCCCCCCTCAATACCTGCTTCTACTACTTCCATTCCCTGCTCTTCCTGTGGTGGTTCTACGCGACTTGGAAGGCGGGCGCCGCCCACCCGGCGCGCGTGGCCCCTGTAGTATTCTCCGGCGAGCAAATCCTTCCCGCCCTGCTGTTTCTGGCCCCCTTCCGCCACCCTCGCTTGTGGCGCTCCTGGCTCCTCCACGCCGCCACCATCGCGGTCTTGCTCGGCGCCTATATCCTGCTCATCAATCAGTCTCCGCTCGGCCACCGCTATGACATCGCCCAGCCGTGGAGTCTGAAAGCGTTCAACTTCTTCCTGGTCGGATCGCTCGGCTTCGCCCCGGACTTTGTCCGATGGCGCCCCGTCTGGCGTCCCGAGCCCGCTCTGCTAGTCTGCCTCGCCCTGGCCGCGGCCGCCCTGATCCCCCTGTTCCGGCGTCGCCCCTATGGCAACCGCCAGGGCGAGCTTCTGCTGTGGTCCATCGCCGGCGCCGTCCTCACTTACCTGCCGGTAGCTCGCCTGGCCAGCATGGAATACCGCTATCTTTACGTCCCGGCCCTCTTCCTGGTTCCCACCGGCGCCGCGCTCCTCAGCCTGCTGCCACGCCCCGTCCGCCTCGCCCTGGGTCCCCTGGTCGTGCTTTACTGCATTTCCTATACCTACTTGGAGATGCGCCAGGCCTGGACCCCCCAAAGCCGCATCGCCCGCGCCGCCCTCGACGCCGCCCGCCTCCACGGTCCCTTCGACGCCCACGAGCTGGTGGTCTTCTCCGGCGGTCCCCTCCAGATCGGTCCGGCCCCGGCCTTTATCACCGGCGCCAGTTGGTCCTTTCGCTCTTTGGTCTCCCCGGCCACCGGAGCCCGTGAGCTGGTAGCCGGTGACCACGGCGAGCTATACCTGTTCCAAGGCGATACCTACCTTCCCATCACCCCCGCCGACCTCGGCCGCCTCCGCGCCTTTACCCTCGATTCCACCGGCCGTTTCGTCCCCAACCCCTCCCCCGTCCCCCGCCGCGTCAGCAGCCACGAGATCGCCCTGCGGATCGGTCCTCACGGCAGGTGATATACCCAGATCGACTTCCCCACCTTTGCCACCGGCTGCCGTTCCCGCAGCCAGGCGAAGTCCTCCCGGCTGTTGTACAAGCCCATCAAATGGTTGACACTCACCGCCACCCATCCCCGCACCGGCCGCCCCGGCTCCAGCGGCAGCGCCCGTATCCCCAGCTTCTCGGCGCTGCTCACCCCGAAATAACTCAGGTACACCTCCTCGATTCCCCGCTCCCGCACAAACTTCCCCAGCCGCGCCAGGTCCTGCCCCCAGTCCAAATTGCTGTCCAGCAGATACCGTTCTTCACGCCCTCGCACCCACTGGTTGCCATACGCCAGATAGTCCGGATGCGCCAGCACGCTCTCCGCCACATGCCACGCCGCCAACGCCAACGCCAGCACGCGTACCCAGCGCCTTCCCCCTCCCGCCAGCGCCGCCGACCCCAGCACCGCGAACAGCGGATACAACCCCAGCACATATCGCACCCCCAAGTTTAGCCGCGAGGTCATGCTCAGACCCAGAATCAACACCGCCGCCGCCATAGGATAGAACGAACCCGGACGCCGCCACCCGATCCCCATCGCCACCAGCAGCAGCATCGGGATGGTGGTCTTCACCGCCAGCGCCACCGGAAAGTAGTACCACCACCCACTATCCGATACCTGCCCCATCAGGTAGGCCCGGTGCCCGGCCAAGTTGTGGCTCAACAGGTCGATCACCCCGTGCACGAACCGGTACGCCGGCAGGGTCACGCCTCCCGCCAGTCGCAGCAGCGTACGAGGCAAGCTGTCCGGACTCCCCAGCGAGTACGGGGTGTAGAAGCCGTGTCCCGGCGGCACAATCTGGCCGGTCTGGAACCCGTACCCTCCCCACAACACCACCAGCGCCACCGCCACCAGCGCCAGTCCCTCCACCACCCGGACCCGCCTCTTCCCCGCCACCAGGTACGCCACCAGCAGCGGCGGCAGGAAGAACGCCGCCGAAATCTTCGACAGACACGCCACTCCGATAGCCCCCGCCGACGCCAAACACCACCGCCACCCCGCCTCCCGGCTCCACCGCCAGAAGCAGTACAGCGCCAACGTGGTAGTGGCCGTGGCCCCAATGTCCAGCGTGGCCAGCCCCGCATGTCCGATCACATTCGGACAGCACGCCAGCAGCAACCCCGCCCCCCACCCCGCCTGCTCCCCCCACAAGTCCTTCGCCCACCGGCACACCACCCAGAACAGCACCACCGCAAACAGCAGATTCCCCGCCCGCGCCAAGCCCAGGGTCTTCCAGAAAGACTCCGGCGTTCCCGTCCCCCACGGACCCTGTCCCCACAGCTTGTCGTGCCCGCCCGCCCGCAACCCGCCGGCGTAGTACGGCAGCAGGGTTATCACGAACCGCGCCAGCGGCGGATGCTGCGCCTCGTAGGTATAGGTGCCTCGCTCCAGGATCTCGAGCCCCGCCCGCAGGTGTCCCGACTCGTCGATGGTGTCGTTGAACACCCGGTACGTCAGGACGATTCGCCCCAGCAGCAGCGCCAGCAGTACAATCCTAACGAACGTCCCGCTCGACAAAATAGATCCCCTGTTCCAGCATCGTCATCTGCTCCCGCCCCACCGCCTCACCCGGAATCCCCGGCCCCCGGTACCCCTTCAACCCATACAACCGAAACTTCCCGTGCCCCACCGGCCGCGCCAGCAATTTCTTCTCCTCCAGCCGGCCCTCCTTATCCACCACCAATACCCGCGTTCGCCCCGCCTCCTCGAGCTTCCAATCCCGCTGATAATTCCGGTGCCGCAGTCGCAGCGCGCCCCCCTCCTCGGCGATGTCGCAGGCTGTTTCCAAACCCTTCACCCCGGTCACATGCTCGGCAAACGGCGTCGACGCCCAGCTCGCCAGAAAGGCAAAGTGCGGCGCCGTCCCGATCCACATCACCGTGTTCGAAACTACAATCGTGTCCCCCCGCGCCACTTCGAGCGACCGCAGTTTCTCCTCGATCAGCCGCAGGCGCCGCGATTGCGGAATCCAGGACTGCCCGATATCCCCCACCGTCGCCAGCGCCAGCCACCCCGCCAGCACCGCCCCCAGCACCCACCGCCCGCCGGTCATCACGGCCAGTCCCAGCGCCAGGAACGCGCTGGGTACGTAGTCATACCGAAACTCATGCGCCCGCAGAAACAGGATGGGGCCATAGGCCGCTCCCCACAGCATCACCGCGACAGCCAGCCACCGCCACCGCACACTGCCGGCCACCGCCGCCAACCGGAAGTACGAATCCGCCGGCCATCCGGTCATCTTCCGGTATACATTACCAATGATCGACAGTGTCGCCAGCGCCTGGTGCAGCGTGAACTGGTACCGCACATTCAACCCTGCCTGCAACACCGGCACGCGGTTCACCAGCGTGGCGTACGCCACCGCCGCCACCGCCAGCGTTCCCCCCCCAACCGCCACCGGCCGCCACCCCCGCCATGCCACCACCGGCGCCACCAGCAGCAATCCGAACACCGGGTCTCCCGAGAACAGCGCCAGCAGCAGAAACACCGCCTGCCGCCACAGCGGCCCTTCCCCCGCTACCTCGCGTAAGTACAACAAAAACCACAGCGTCGACCACAGAAAGAACGCGCAGTTGAAGCTCCACAGCAGCGCCCCGTGCGTGGTCGGCAGCAGCAGAAACAACGCCCCCGCCCAAAAAGCCTCCCGCGCCCCCACTCCCAGCTTCTCCACCGCGCTCCGCAACGCCACCGCGCACCCCGTATGCAGGGCCAAGCTCACCAGGAATACCGCCTTCGGCGAGTACCCCACCACCAGCCACAACCCATACCCCAGCAAGAAACTCAGCCACTGAAACCGAAACTGCCCATGAAACCGGTTCTGCACAATGGCCAGCGCCGTCTGGCCCACCTCCCCGGTCTCGTACCGTCCCAGCACGAACCAGTCGTCCAGCACGAACTGGGCGTGCGGCAGATAGATCAGATACACCGACGCCAGCAACACGTAGGCCACAGTTCGCACGTCCTATAATAACGAAATGAACTGTTCCCTCTGCGAGAGCCGCAAGGCCAAGCGCTCCTGCCCCGCCGTCCGCCAGGAGATCTGCCCGCAATGCTGCGGTGAAGCGCGCGAGGAAACCCTCGACTGCCCGCTCGACTGCGTGTACCTGCTCGAAAGCCGCGACCGCGAGCGTCGCCCCGGCCTCGACCCCGCCAACTTTCCGCATAATGAGGTACGGATCACCGACAACTTTCTCCGCGAGAACGAAGACCTCCTCACCGCCATCGCCCGCTTCCTCCTGACCGCCGCCTTCCAAACGCCCGGCGCCGTCGACCGCGACGTCCGCGACGCCCTGGACGCCATGATCCGCACCCATAAGACCCTCGAGAGCGGCGTCTATTATCAGACCATGCCCCAATCTCCGCTGGCCGCGTCGATCGTCGCCGGCGTCCAGCAGCAGGTCCAGGAGTTCCGCCAGCAGGAGGCCCAACGCACCGGCATCACCCGCATCCGCGACATCGATGTTCTGGGCGTCCTGGTCTTCCTCCTCCGCATGGCCCTAGACGAGGACAACGGCCGCAAACTCTGCAAACGCTTTCTCCACACGCTCCTCCTGCACTTCCAACCATCCTCCGCCCCCACGACCTCCTCCCCCCTAATCGTGAGCCCTTAGAGAGAAGCTTCTTGCCGGCGTACCTGGTGCCAGCCATACTGGCCACTGACCACTGGCCACTGGCCACTGCTTCATGCTATCCTGATCCACGCCAAAAGGGGGAGGGCTCCGAATGGCGCGAATTTCGCAGATCCTGGCCGACCGTAATTTGTATTCCGTCGAACGGAGTCAGACCGTCTTCGACGTGGCCAACCACATGGCCGCAGTGCACGTGGGCGCTATTCTGGTGCTCGAGAGCGGCAGCCTCTGCGGCATCTTCAGCGAGCGCGACCTCATGCTGCGGGTGGTCCTGACCGGCCGCGACCCCCGCACCGTTGTCGTCGGCGAGGTCATGACCCCCAATCCCGCTACTGTCGACGATTCCGCCCCCGCCGAAGAAGCCATGGAAATCATGCACCAGCACAACTGCCGCCACCTCCCGGTGCTGCGCCAGGGCCAGGTGGCCGGCATGATTTCCATGCGCGACCTGATGTACTACGATCTGGATCGCAAGGCCGAGGAGATCCGGCACATGCGAGAATACATCCAGCGTGCCACTACCTGAGCGAGCCGGCGTCATTTTCTTCGCCCACGGGTCCTCGATCGAATCCGCCAACGAAGCCGTCCGCCACGTGGCCCGCGCCGCCGCGCAGCTCGGCGGCTTCGACCTGTGGCAAGCGGCTTTCCTCGAAGGCGGCGCCCCCGACCTCGCCGCCGCCGTCGCCGCTCTCCACCAGGCCGGCGTCACCCGCCTCGTCGTGGTACCCTATTTCTTGACCCTGGGGCTTCACCTCCAGCGGGATCTGCCCCGCATCGTCGCCGACCTCTCGCGCATCTATACAGGAATAGAGATCGTCTGCGGCGATCCGCTCGACGGGCATCCGGGTCTCCCCCACATCCTGGCCCAGCGGGCCCGCAAGGCTTTGACCCGATGACCAACCCCGCCTCCCGAACGGCCCGTCTCCTCGAATCCTACGAGCTGGCCCCTCAGGTCCGCCATTTTGTCTTCGAAGTTCCCGGCGCCGATCATCTGCTTTTCGAGCCCGGCCAGTTCGTCTCTTTCCACCACGTTCTCGACGGGGAACCGACCACCCGCGCCTACTCCATCGCCTCCGCCCCCAACGGCGGCAACCGCTTCGAGCTCTGCCTGAACCAGGTCCCTAACGGCCCCTTCTCGTCGTTTCTGTTCCAGCTCCACCCCGGCGACGAAATCGCCTTCGACGGCCCCCTGGGCTTCTTTGTGCTGCGCCAGCCCGTGCGCGATTCGCTCTTTGTGGCCACCGGGACCGGAGTAGCCCCCATCCGCTCGATGCTCACCCACGCGCTCGCCCACCGCGCCTCCAGCCGGTTGCAGCTCCTGTTCGGCAGCCGTTATCCGGAGACGATCCTCTACCGCGACCAATTCGAGCAAATCGCCCGGCGCCACCCCAACTTCACCTTCCATCCCACGCTCAGCCGCGCTTCCGAGTCCTGGACCGGCCTGCGCGGCCACGTCCAGCACCACCTGTCCGAATTCCTCGCCGGCCGCACCGACGTGGATGTCTACGTCTGCGGCCTGAAGGCCATGGTCAACGACGTCCGCGCCCGCCTCAAAGCAGCCGGCTTCGACCGCAAGTCGATCCTTTACGAAAAATACGACTGAACCGGCACGTCCTACTTCAACGCCTCGTTGATCTCCATATCGCGCTTCAGCACCTCGGTCAGGAGTTCCGACAGGTCAACGCCCCTTTGTTCGGCCTTGCCGGAGAAATATTCCCACACGCTTCTCTCGATCGAAGCAGGCATCAGGATCTTGGCGTCCGGAGGGATGTGATGGAGGCCGCGAACACCCTTACCGAAGTCAATCTCGGCCGGCATATCGTCATCTTCGATTGGCTGATTGCTCATAGACCCTCCCGATAGCGGCGAATTTCAGGTGGTGTCGCCTTGCGGCCCGAGATAAGGCGGATCTTCGTTGTTGGGGGGGCAGCCTCGGACCAGAGGTAAACGACTGAAAGCATGGCACCGCTGCTAGCGCAACCCATTGAAAACCAGCGCTCCTCGATTTGGCTGTGCTCCACATCGGCGACGGTAAGGAGTCGCGGATCACTGAAAACCGTGCAGGCATGTTCAAAGGACACGCCATGCTTGCGCACATTGGCATCTGCCTTGATCTCGTCCCATTCGAACTGAAACTGCCGCTCATTCACAACTCATGGACTCGTACCATCACGTCCTCATCCTATCATCCTACGTACTTCTCCAGCCAAGCTAAAGAGGACTCAAGAATTGCGCCGAAACCGGCGGCGAGCGCCAATTCCCAAATCCTCAAATTCTCAATTCCTCAAATATCTGAACATCCACGCCAGGTGCCGCTCCATCAGGTCCAACTGAAACTTCGGCTCGCGCGGCCCGTGCGGCGTCCGGGGATACACCACCATCTGCGTCGTCACCCCCTGCCTCTTCAAGGCATTGTAGAACTCATATCCCTGTGAGATGGGCACCCGCACGTCGGCCTCCCCGTGCAGGACCAGCGTCGGCGTGGCGACGCCCTTCACGTAGTACATCGCCGAGTGCTTCAGATAGCCCTCCAGGTTTTGCCAGGTCTCGCCCGAAAAGTAGTCCGGCAAGAAGCCGGGGATGTCGGCTGTCCCGGTAAAGCTGAAAAGGTTCGTTACCCCGGCCCCTACCGCCGCCGCTTTGAACCTCTTGGTCTGGGTAACGATCCACGACGTCATGAAACCCCCGTAGCTCCACCCCATCACCGCCAGCCGGTCCGGGTCCGCCACCCCCAGGCCTATTACGTGGTCCACGCCGGCCATCAGGTCTTCGTAATCCTTACCACCCCAGTCGCCGTAGTTCGCCTGCCGGAACTGCCGGCCGTAGCTGCTCGACCCTCGGGGATTCACCCGCAGGATCGCAACCCCACGCTCGGCCAGGGTGGCCAGCGGGTAGACCCCCGGTCCGCCCAGGAACGTCTCGGCAAACACCCCGGCCGGCCCGCCGTGGATATTCAGGATCATCGGATACCGCCGCCCGGCCTGGTATCCGGCCGGATAGGTCAGCAGACCCTCGATGTCGAGCCCGTCCTTGCTCTTCCACCGGATCGTCTTCGTCGCAATCGCCGGAAACTTCGGCAAGTCTGCATTGGCCCTGCTTACCTGCACCGGCGCGGTCCCGCTCCTCGCCTCCATCACGTACGCCTCGGGCGGCCGGTCCGGCGCCTGCCCCACCAGCCCCAGATGGGTCCCGGTGGCGTTCAATTCCGCCGCGCTGTAAGTGCCCTCCCGCGGCTCGGCCACCACCGTCGCCGGTCCGTCCAGCGGCGCCGCGTACACCAGCCGCTTCATCCCTTTCCCCTCGGCGAAATAGATCCTGCGACTGTCCGCCGACCACCCCAGTAAGACCGGCTGCTCATCATAAGTAGCCGGCAGTTCCCGCTCCGACGTCCCGGTCCGCAACACGATTCTCTCCTGCTTGGCCCATCGCACCGGCGTTGCCGTCCGCACGTAGGCCAGGTGCCGCCCGTCCGGCGAATACGCCGGGCCCGACTCGCTCGCGGCCGTGGCCGCCACCGCCCGCGTCGTCCCGTCCGCCACCGTAACTTCCCAAATGTCGAGCTTGGTCCAATCGTCAGCCCTGGGGGTAGGCTGCCGCTCATAGGCGATCCGCGTCCCGTCCGGGGCCCACGCCAGCTTGGTAATGTGGAAATCTCCCGCCACCAGTTTGCGCGCCTCGCGCTTACCGGCCCACGCCACCAGCCACAGCCGCTGATTCTCCGGATCCGCATCCACCACCCGGAAATCCCGCTTCTCTTTCTTGGCTTTCTCCTTCTCCGCCGCCGTCGCGTCCGCCGCCAGGTACGCCACCTGCTTCCCATCCGGCGACACCCGAAACGCCGCCACGTCGCTCTTCGACTCGGTCACGGGCTCGGCCTCCCCGCCATCCACCGGGATCCGCCAGACGTTCTGCGCCTCGCCCCGCTTCGACAGAAACAGAACCCACCGCCCCTCCGGCGACCACTGCGGCGCCGTCGCCGGCTTCTCTCCCCGGGTCAACTGCCGGTCCCCCAGAAACACGTGCGTCAACTGCTCGCTCTTCTCAGCTTCCATCACCGCCCAAGTCTCGGTATACACTACCCGCGTGCCATCCGGCGAAGGCACCACGCTCCCCACCCCCCGCACCCGCATAGCCACCGCAGGGTCCCAAACCTGGGCTCCCAGCATGCCCACCACTCCCGCCAACACCGCCAGCCTCATAGTTTTTCCTCTGCTTCAAGCCCATCAATTCTCAAATCCTCAAATCCCAAAATTCTCAAATCCTCCATACCTCCCACCATCGTTTCGACCGCCGCACCTTGGGCCGCGGCGGCGCGATCAAGCGTCCCTCGATCACCGCCTGCGGATTCTCCACAAACAACTGCCGCGCTATATCCTGTCCCCACCGGTCCGCCACAAAGGCGTGGCTCTCGGCCAGCACTGGTGGACGATTCGAGACGTCGTGCCCGTCCGACGCGATGACGTGCACCAGTCCGGCATCGATCATCGCGAAGGCGGCCTCGCGCGCCCGGGTTCCGAACGTCCCCAGCAGCGACTGCCCGGTCACCTGCAGCAGGCAGCCCCGCTCCACCCACACCGCCAGCCGCCCGTGGTGTTCCCGCAGCAGCGGATTCCGCTCCGGATGCGTAATGATTGGCGTCAGCCCGGCCTGTCCCATCCGCTCGAAAACCTCCGACGTCCCCTGCGAGATCACCTGGTCGGAAAACTCCACCAGCAGGTACTGGCCTCCGTTGACGGTGAACCGCTGGGGACTCGCCAGCGCCGCTTCAATGTTGTCGTAGCTGAGCCGGAAATCGCACCCCAGAAGAATTCGCGGCGCCGGCCCCGCCAGCTCCTGCAACCGCCGGCGCAGCTCTTCATTCCGCTCCGGCGAGAATTCGTACCTATGGTTGGCGTGCGGGGTGGCTACCACGTCCGTGGTCCCCTTCGCCGCCGCCAGACGGCACATCGCCACCGCCGTCTCTTCGTCCGCCGCCCCGTCATCCACTCCCGGCAATAGATGGCAATGGATATCGATCATCCCACCCTACTGCGTCACCGGCACCCAGCGCTTTTCCCGGGAAGCCCGCTCGGCCGCATCCAGGACGGTCTGATTGCGCACGCCGTCCACGAAATCGGGATGGATCTTCGACCGCGATTCCAGCGCCTTCAGAAAGTCGTACACCGTGTGGGTGAAGGTATGCTCGTACCCCAGGATGTGCCCGTCGAACCACCAGGCGTCCGCGTACGGATGCACGCCCTTGGTCACGCACAGGATATCGTGGAAACCCTGCACCTCGGCCGAGTCCTCGACCGAGTAATACTTCAACACGTTCAGGTGCTCCAGGTCGAACGAAATGGACCCCTTGTCGCCGTTGATCTCGAAGGTGTTCTGATTCTTCCGCCCGCGCGCGAACCGGGTGGCCTCGAACGTCCCCAGCGCCCCATTCTTGAACCGGGCCAGCATAATGGCGGCGTCATCCACGGTAACCCGGGCTTTCTTCGCCGACCCCGGTCCCGCCGGCCGCTGCTTGATAAAGGTCTCCATGGTGGCCGATACCTCGGTGATCTCCCCTATCAGGTACCGCGCCAGGTCGATAATGTGCGCCCCCAGGTCCCCCAGCGCCCCGCTCCCCGCCTGCTTCGCGCTGAACCGCCACACCAGGTGCAGATCCGGCGACATGGCCCAATCCTGCAAGTAGCGCGCCCGCCAGTGATAAATCCTCCCCAGCTTGCCCTCGCTGAGCAGCTTCTTCGCCAGCGCCACCGCCGGCACCCGCCGGTAGTTGTGCATCACCAGGTGCCGCACCTTGGCCTTCTCCACCGCCGCCAGCATTTTTTGGGCGTCCGCCAGGGTATTGGCCAGCGGCTTCTCGCAAACGATATGCTTGCCTGCCGCCGCCGCCGCCAGCGCCATCTCGCAATGGGTATCCCCGGTAGTCGAGACATCGACCACGTCGATGTCCGGCCGCGCCACCACCGCCCGCCAGTCGGTGGAAGCCTCCTGCCAGCCGAACAGCCGCCGCGCCGTCTCCGTCTCCCCCGCGTTCCGCCCCACGATGACCTTCATTTCCACCTCTGGAGCATCCGGGAAATACATATTGACGTTGCGATAGGCCTGGCTGTGCGCCTTCCCCATGAACTTGGTTCCCAACAACGCCACCCGAATCGCCATGCGCCAACTCCTGGTTGCTAACAGCTAACAGCTAATAGCTTCTTTTCTAGATGAAAAGGTCTTCGTCCTGCGTGGGCCGTTCCACCGCCGACAACTTCCGCCGCCCCAAGTGGTTCATCACCGCCCGCACGGCCGCCGCCACCGCGCTGATCTCCCGCACCGGCGTCAGCACCGTCTTCTGCACCGCCGCCACCGTGGCTTCGACTCGCTCGCAGGCGTCCTCGGCCACCCGGTCGATGCGGGCCAGTTGGGTCCGGGTGTGTACGGTCACATCCCCCAGCAGCTCGTCCACCCGAACCACCTGCGTCCGGGTCACCTCCACGATCTCGTGGACCTTGACGAAGACGTCGCGGCTCTGGGTCCGGGTCTCCTCCACCAGCCGCCGCGTGGACTCGATGAGCGGCTCCACCCGGTCGGTGAAGGCCAGCAAGCGCTCCTGCATCGCCTTCACGCTGCGATACAGCCCCAGAAAGATGAACATCTGGATGAGCAGCGCCAGCGCCGTCACACCCGTAAAGACGGTCAAGACGAGCAGGTACTGTTTATCCATTACGCGCCCGAACCGCTCTCCGAGGATCCGCCCGGCCCTACGTTCTGCCGGTACGCCTGCCGGCCCGCCTCGAGCGCCGCCGCCAGGTTGTCCTTCTGGGACTGCAAGGCCTCCCGGCCCCGCCCGATCGCCTCGGTCGCCGAGTCCCGCACCTCTTCACTCCGGCGCCGCAGATACTCCGCGCCCTCGCCGGCCTTCGACTTCAACATCTCGCGCGTTTCCTCACCCGATTTGGGAGCGAACAGGACGCCTACCGCTACTCCCATGCCGAGCCCGAACAAGAAATACGACAGCTTGCTGTCTTCCATGGCTTTTCCTCGCGACACTGCTTTTGGAAATCAAGCCCACTATACCATAGTCTCACTGTAGTAACCCCAGCGCGGCGGCGGTCATGGCCTCCACCCCGGTCTGGAGGCTGGGCTCCACCTCCGGCCAGAACTGCGACGAGTGCAGCGACGGCAGCCCGCGGCTGCCCGGCTGCCGGGCCTCCTCCCAGCGCCGCGCGTCGATGGTCCCGATGCGAAACATGAAGGCCGGAATGGGCGGCTCGACCTTGCCGAACAGCCCAAAGTCCTCGGCGCCCATTTCGGGCTCGCGCTCCACCACGCGCTCGGCGCCCCCCAGCGTGCGAATCGACGCCACCACCCGGCGGGTCAGCTCCGGGTTGTTGTACAGGGCCGGAGACCGCTCGTCGTCCCGCACCTTCACCAGGGGCGCCCGCTCCGGCGGCAGCCCCGCCGCGCTCACGATCCCCTTGGTGATCCGCTCGATCGCCGCCAGCACCTGCCGCCTCGTTTCCTCCGAGTAGGTACGGACAGTCAACTGCAAGTCCACCTGGTCGGGGATGATGTTCCGCCGCGTGCCGCCGTGGATCTGGCCCACCGTCACCACGGCCGGCTCGATCGGCTTCACTTCCCGGCTTACAATGGTCTGCAACGCCATCACCACCTGCGCCGCCAGCACCACCGGATCCTTGGTGCGGTGCGGATAGGCCCCGTGGCCTCCCAGGCCCCGGATGGTGATATCCACGGCGTCCACGTTGGCCATGGCGTAGCCTTCGCGGTACCCGACTTTGCCCGCCTCGAGGGCCGCATCCACGTGTAGGGCCAGGCAGTAGTCCGGCCGCGGGAACTTCTGATACAGTCCGTCGGCCAGCATCCGGGCCGCTCCCCCCACGGTCTCCTCAGCCGGCTGGCCCACCAGCAGCAGCGTCCCATGCCAGCGGCTCTTCAGTTGACTCAGCACCCGCGCGGCTCCGACGAAGGCGCTCATATGCATGTCGTGGCCGCAGGCATGCATGGCTCCCTTGTTTTGGCTGGCGTAAGGAAGCCCGCTGGTCTCCTCCACCGGCAGGGCGTCGAGATCGGTCCGGATCAGCACGGTCGGACCCGCGCCGTTCCGCAACAGTCCCACCACCCCCGGGGCCCCCCCCCCCCCCCGGCCCCGGGGGGCCGGGGGGGGGGCGGGCGCGGGGGGGCCCGGGGGGGGGGGGGGGGCCGCGGCCCCCCGGGGGGGGGTGCGGGGGGGA
>JBGOUV010000305.1:0-8392 GCA_041477815.1 Terriglobia bacterium
GGGCCACACGCCCTTGGGCCACACCTGCTTCCAGGCCGGCGCCCCCAGTGACACGTCGTCCTGCTTGATGAACTTCTCATCGTTGCCGGGGATCTTGTAGCCGTTGTTCTTGAAGGCGATTCCGAAGGCGTTGAGTTTGGGAACGATGACGTGACAGGTGGTGCAGGAGGTTTTGTATTTTCGGGCGAACGAGGGCAAGGCCCAGGCGCCGGGAGCCCACCACAGGGCAGCCAGGAGCAGAATTGTCGCGCGCGAGGAAGAGGGCATGGGAGCCTCCGATGTAAAAATTCAATAGTGCCAGCGCATACCGGCCGAGAAGACGCGGCCGATGGAGTACTGCGCCGGGGTAAAGGAGCTCTCCTGGGCGATGCGGTAGGGAGAGTTGGAAACGTTCTCCACAGCGAACTGGAGAGAGAGCCGGTGCTTGGTTTCGCGCCATAGATCGATGCCGAGCGACCAGTCGGCGGTGAGATGGGAAGGGAGCCGTCCGGCCACCGGCTCGACGGCCGGGACCTCCGTAGCGGCAGCCGTAGCGCCGTGGTCATGACCGGCGCCGCCCGGCAACAGCGGCGTCCCCGTCCCGAATGCGGCCAAGAGCGACGTCCACACGCCGGTCCGGCTGTGCCGCCAGGTCAGCCCGCCGGTCGAGGTGTGGATCTGGTCCATAGGGGCGGGGAACCGGGTGAGGCCTTCGCCGTGGGAGTGACCCTGGAAGCCGCCGACGATGGGGTTGTTGTAGAACACCCGGGCGGCGCTGTAATTCCCGTAGCCCGAGAGGCCGGTCCAATACAGCTTGGGGAAGCGCAGCGACGCCTCCGCCCCGTACGCGCTCTCCTGATCGAAATTGACAAACGGCAGAATGCGGCTGGCCCCGAATTGCATGGTGTGGTAAGCGTTGTCCAGGCGGCGGTCATAGAGGTTGACCTGCAAGACGGCCTGGCCGGCCTTCTGGGTGACGCCCAGGTCGAACTGGTTGCCGCGGGAGCCGAGCAACGGACGCGAGCGCCAGTCCACCGTGGCCCCCATTACGAGCATCCCAATGAAGTTCTGGGCGCTGAGGAGCTGGTTTTCTACCGGCGGGGGCAGGAAGACGCGGCTGTAGGAGGCGCGCAGCGTGGTGCCGGAAGTGGGCAGGTAGTACGCCATCCCCACGCGGGGGCTTACCGCGTTGTCGACGTGGCTCCAGTCGTAGGGCGACGGCGGCAGCTTGGTATTGATCATGTTGCGCATCATCACCACCACCAGCGACTGCATTCCGTCGCCCTGCATCTGGTAGTGGTCCAGGCGCGCGCCCAGGTCGAGCGTGAGGCGGCTGGTGACGCGCAGGTGGTCCTGCAAATAGTACGCTCCGATGTGTCCCTGCCCTTGTCCTCGCATCCATTGCCGGTGGATGTGCTGGTTGGGCATCCCGAGCATCATCACCTCATTTCCCACCAACTCTTCGCGTGGCCGCAGCAGGAAGCCTTCCGCGCCGGTCTTGAACAAGTGCCGTCCGGCGAGCATAAAGGAATAGTCCGCGCGCAGCGAGCCGTTGGCCCCGTAACGCGGATAGCGGAAATACGGCGAGACGACCTTGTCGCTTTGGACGTAGAGCGAGCGGGCCCAGGCCTGCGAAAGTTGGACCGACAGGTTGGACGAGTTCCAGGAGCGGTTCAAGGCAAGCTGCGCGCGCTGGTTCCACAGGCTCTGGCGGGCGTCGCGAAACCACAGCGTCTGCTGCTCGGCGGTATTGGGGAACTCGGCCCGGGCGCAGTTGGCGAACAGGGTAAAACGCAGATCGGTCTTGGAGTCGAGACGGTAGTCGACCTGGACCAGGTTTTGCAGGCCATGGCCACGGTCGTGGAGGGCGGGAATCTGGGGCGGGGAGAAGAACCAGTCGGTCTGGTAGGAGCGGCTGCCCAGGTAAAAACCCCAGCGTTCGGTGTGGCCGCCCAGCTCGAGCGCCGCGTAACGCCGCCCCAGCCCGCCGGCGCCCAGCGACACCGAGCCGTGATCCTTCATGGTGCGGCCGGAGCGCGTGGTGGCGTCGACCACGCCGCCCAGCCGCAGCCCGTACTCGGCGGGAAAGCCGCCGGTGGCCAGCTCCAGCGCCTCGAAATGCTCGGGCGCCGCCGGCGCGGCGAGCGACGGATGCTGGGACTCCAGCCCCACCATGCCGTTGGTGATCGTGTTCAGCGACATCTCCGCGCCGCGCACGTGAATGATGTCGTCGTGGGAGCGCGTGGCGCCCGGCAGCAGGCGCAGCACAGCATGGGGCACGTCCAGCGTCTCGGCGAAGGGCAGCGTTTCCAGCTCCTCGGGCCGCCATTGCGACACCGTGACGGCGCGCGGCGACTCGGTCTCCTGCTGCGCCACCACCTGCACCGACTCGACCACCGGCGCGATGTCCAGCGGCACGGTAAAAACGCGCACCTGCCGGTGGCCGATCTGGGCGGCCAGACGCCGCGTGGCGAACCCCGGCGCCGTTACTTCCACCCGGTACTCGCCCGGATCCACCCCCTGCACCCAGCACTCGCCGTTTGTTGCGGTCGTGCAACGGTAGCTGCGGGCTTCGTTCGTCACCATCACGCACGCCTGCGGAACCACCGAACGGTCGGCGCCCGCATGGACCAAAAACTGCAAGCTGGAATCCGACGCTCCTAATCCCAACATGGAAAAGCAGAAGAATAGTGCCGGAAAACGGCAGGGCATGAGGACCAACTCCCGGTGCGAGGACGCTTAATCACCATCATGTCCGATTTGGGGGAAACGGTCAAGGCAAAAATGACTTATGAATACTTATTGGTCATATCGGAGAATAAAAATGAATAGGAGTCTGCTGATCCTGATTCCCGCGGCGCTCGCGGCCCAGTCCGGGATTCTCTCCACGGTGGCGGGCAACGGGAGTGCGGGCTACGCCGGCGACGGCGTCCCGGCGCTCAGCGCCGCGCTGGCCTTCGCCCCCACCCGCCAGGAGCCGGGCGGTCCGGACATCAACGAGCTGGATCAGTACATGCAGGTCGGGATAGACGGCGCCGGAAATCTCTGGATCGCCGACAACGGCAATCACCGGGTACGCCGGCTTGCCCCCAACGGGGTCATCACGACGGTCGCCGGCTCAGGCGTGCGGGGCTTCGCCGGCGACGGAGCTCCGGCCCGCGCGGCGGCCCTGTGGGGACCCGCGGCCGTCGCCGTCGACCCGCGTGACGGGACCGCCTATATCGCCGACCAGCAGAACAACCGCCTCCGCCGCGTCACCCCCGACGGCATGATCTCTACGTTTGCCGGCAACGGCCAGCATCTCTTGTATGTCGCCGGAGTGGCCCCCGCCAACTCCCCGCTGGATTGGCCCAGCGGTCTGGCCATCGACGCCGCGGGCACTCTCTACTTCTCCGAGGTGCACAGCCATCGCGTGGCGCGGATCTCCGGCAACCGCATCACCACCATTGCCGGCGATGGTTTTGAAGGCGCGACCGGCGACAACGGTCCGGCGGCGTCGGCACGGCTGCGCTTTCCGGCCGGCCTGGCCGTGGACGCCCAAGGCAACCTCTACATCGCCGACCAGCGCAACCACCGCGTCCGCCGCGTCGCCGCCGATGGGACGATCACCACCATCGCCGGCAGCGGCAACGGCCGCAGCACCGGCGGTTACAGCGGCGATGGCGGCGCCGCCGCCTCCGCGCAACTGAACAATCCCGTGGCCGTGGCCGTCGATGCGGCGGGCAACCTCTACATTGCCGACCTGCTGAACCACCGCGTCCGCCGCGTGGGTACCAACGGTATTATCACCACCGTAGCGGGCAACGGCCGCCCCGGCTTCTCGGGCGACGGCGGTCCGGCCTCTTCAGGCCAGCTCAACTTCCCCAGCGGCGTCGCCGTCGACGGCGCGGGCAATCTCTTCATCGCCGACTGGCAGAACTACCGCGTCCGCAAGGTGACCTTCGGCCCCGCCGTCAGCGGCATCACCAACGCCGCCAGCTTCGCCCCCGCCGATATCGTGGGCGTGGCCCCCGGCTCCTGGATCTCGATCTTCGGCAGCGGCCTGGCGACCGGCGAAGCCGTGGCCACCGAGATCCCTCTGCCCCAGCGCCTGGGTTCGACCGTGGTCCAGGTAAACGGCTCGCCCATTCCCCTGAACTACGCCAGCCCCGGCCAGATCAACGCTCAGGCTCCGGTCGAGCTAGCCTCCGGCAGCGCCACGCTGGTGGTGTCCACGGGCAGCGCCGAAACCCCTCCGGTGACCTTCCAAGTGGCCCCCGCCGGTCCCGGCATCTTCGTTTGGGGCGAAAACCGCGCGGTCGCCACCCACTCTGACGGCCGGCTCGTTACCCCCGACTCTCCGGCCGACGCGGGAGAAACGATCATCGTCTATTTGACCGGCGCCGGCGCGGTCACGCCCGCGGTGCCTACCGGCGCCGCCTCCGGCGTCACCCCGCTCTCCCGCGCCACGCTTCCTGCCTCCGCCACCGTCGGCGGCCGGCCTGCCCCGATCGAGTTTCTGGGGATGACTCCCTACCTGGTCGCCCTGACCCAAGCCAATATCCGCCTTCCGGAGGGCTTGGCCGGTGGCGATCGGGTACTGGTGATAACGGTCGGCGGAGGCGTCAGCAACGCGCCGGTGGTGAGGATCCGGTAGGAGAGCCTATCGGCCCGGGTTTGCCCACGATCCACGATCCGGGACAGGCCGCAGGCCCATAAGCGCTAAGATAGGGCCAGATTCCCCGGTTTGGCTCCGGCGGGGGGTGTCGAAACACGAACATTTGTGCCGGAAAATGTTCTTATGTTAGCGCTTATGGGCCGCAGGCCTGCCCGCAGGCTTGGCCTATGTTTTTCTCGCCAGCAGGTAGAGGCTTTGGCCCCAGGGGAAGCCGCCGCCCCGGGACAGCCACCAGCGCTCCAGCGCCGGTGGCGCGTACAACCAGGGATCCAGCCAGCCCGGTAGGGGGACCAGGCCGCTGGCCGGAGGTTGGCTGGTGAGGGGCTCCCAGAGACGGAATTTCGCAAAAGCAATGGGTGTGAGCAGGAAGTTGGCGTAGGTGAGGCGCAGAATTTCGAGCCGGTGGGCGCGGGCCAGCGCCGCCAGACGGCGGCGCGTGAAGCGCTGGCGCTCCCACGTAAAAACAGAGTGACGGCTGCGGAAGATGGGGAGCGCCGCCGTCCGCAGGAACAGCAGTCCTCCCGGCCGGACCACTCGCACCAGCTCGGCGAAAGGGGCCGTCTCCTGGCCCTCCGGGAAGTGCACCAGGACATCCATACTGGTGACCAGGTCGAAGGCTCCCTCCGGGAACGGCAGGGCGGCGATGCTGGCCTGAGCGGGCAGGACCGTGTGACGATCGCGGCAATAGCGGATTCCTTCCCACTCCAGGTCGACGGCCACCACGGCCGCGTCATAGCGTTGGCCCAGCAGGGAGGCGAAATGGCCGGTGCCGCAGCCGGCCTCGAGCACGCGGTGGACCCCGCCGGCGGGAAGGCGGGGGTCGAGCAGAGCGAAGCTGATGGCGCGCATCCCCCGAAACCACCAGAAAGACTCTTCGGTACGGGCGATATTCGCGAAATCCGAGGGATTAAACATGGAGGCAGGGGACCCGCCATTCTCGCATGGCCAGACTTCTCCCGGATCTGCCGATACGAGTAATGAGTGGATTTTCCGCAGATCAAGTGGGCCGTCATCACGGTCTTGGCGGCGGTGGTGGCAGCGGGCCGGTGTGCCTGGGCGGGAGGCCGATCGACTGGAGCGGAGCGGGCGGCCTGGGTGTGGCTCGCCGCCGGAATGGGGCTCCTGGCAATCGCGGAAGTCCTCCCGGATCCGGCCCTGCAGACAAGTTTGCACTCCTTTGCGCTCCTGGCCTATCTGGCGGCCGCAGCCCTGCGCCCGGACCGCGAACGAGGGCCGGTGGTGCGGGCCGCCCAGGTGATCGACACGCTGCTGCTGGGGCTCCTGCTGTTCACCATTCATTATTACTATGCGATCTCCTACGGGCTCGGCGACGGGGGCCTGGAGAGGCGCCTGGCCGGCAGTTTGTGGATCCTGCTGGTGAGCGGCATCGCCGGCGTCGCTTTGGCGGGGCGGAGAAGCCGGGCCCCGGAGCCGCGCTGGCGGCGCATCTACCGTCTGCTGGCGGGAGCCGCGCTGGCCCAGGGAGTCAGCGAGGCGCTGCTTATTTGGCTGCGACACTCGGGAGGGCGAATCGATGCCGCGGCCGAGCTGCTGCAAGTGGCGGCGTGCGGGTTGCTGACCGGGGCGGCCCGGCCGAACGTTCTCTCCGGCGCCCCACACCCCGCCCCCGACACCCCGCACCCCGCACCCGCTCTGGGCTGGGCCGATCTGCTGGTTCCGGCAGCCGTGTTTGGCGGTCTGGTCGGCATACCGCTGGGGGAGAGGCTGTTTCCCGTCGCGGTGCAGGCGCCGGCGCAAACCATGGCTCTGGTGGTGGCTTTGCACTTATATGTCCTGCTGATTCTAGGACGCCAGTTTGTAGTGCAGAGGGAGAACCAGGCCTTGAGCCGGGACCTGCACCGGGAATCGATGCGCCTGCGGCTGCTGGTGGACAACATCCACGACGCGGTGATCACCGAGGATCTGAACCAGCGCATCATCTTCGCCAACGACCGCTTTTTGGAGTTGTTCGAGACGCCCCGTGCCGACGTGCTGGGCCGCCGGCTCCAGGAGTTCATCCACGCGGAGGACCGGGAGCTCGGCCGGGACCGGCCCGACCATCGCTTTAACGGCCCGCTGGTGCCCATCCGCATCGAGTTCCGCGGGCAGCGGAGCGGTGGAAACCCCTTGTTTCTGGAGAGCTCGCTGGTGCCGGTGCGGTTGGGAGGACTGCTGCTGGGCTACCAGTCGGTGATCCGCGACATCACCGAGCGGCGGCGGGCCGAGGAGCGCCAGCGCGAACTGGTGCAGCGACTGGAGTTCTTTGTCAATCACATGCCGTTGGGGTGTATCGTCTTCGATCTGGAAGACCGGATCGTGGAGTGGAACCAGGCTGCCACGCGGATCTTCGGCTGGACCGGCGAAGAGGCCTTCGGGCGGCGCGGGATGGAACTGCTGGTGTCACCGGAGCTGTGGCCGTCGCTCCGCAGTACTGTGGAGGAGCTGCAGCAGACCAAGACCACCAACCATGTCTCCCGCCAGAACCTGACCAAGGACCGCGGTCTGATCGACTGCGAGTGGTTCAATACCTCGCTGATCGATCACGACGGGCGGGTGGTGGCGATCGCCTCCATGGTGCTGGATAATACCGAGCGCAAGAGTCTGGAGGCGCAGCTCCGGCAGTCCCAGAAGATGGAAGCGGTGGGAGCGCTGGCGGGCGGCGTCGCTCACGACTTCAACAACCTCCTTACCGTCATTCTGGGCAACCTCGCGATGGCCCGGTTGCGGCTCGGACCGGGGCATCGGGCGGAGCGGGGACTGGGCGACGCCGAGCGGGCCGCCGACCGGGCCGCCGGGCTGGTGCGTCAACTGCTTGGCTTCAGCCGCAAGAGCCGCAGCGAGCCGCGTCCCACCAGTCTGAATGCGTGCGTGGAAGAAACGGTGGTGCTGCTGCGCAGCATGGTGGATCTCCGCATTGCGGTGGAGGTCTCAACCGAGCCCGAGTTGTGGCTGGTGGAGGCAGATCCGGGCCAGATTCACCAGGTGCTGGTCAACCTATGTATGAATGCCCGGGATGCGATGCCGGAGGGGGGATCCCTGGCCATCCGGACCGGCCATTGCCGGATCGAGGAGCAGTATTGCCGCGCCCACCCGGAGGCGCGCCCCGGCGAGTTCGTGGAGTTGTCGGTGGCCGATACGGGTCACGGCATGGACGCGGCCACCACGGCGCGCATCTTCGAGCCGTTTTTCACGACCAAAGAGCTGGGCAAGGGAACCGGCCTGGGGTTGTCCATGGTGTACGGGATCGTCCGGCAGCACGGCGGCTGGGTGACGGTGGAAAGCGAGCCCGGCCAGGGGTCGGTCTTCCGCATCCTGCTGCCCCGTACCCAGACCGCGGTGGTCACGGCCGAAGAACCGGGCGCCGGCGCCGCGGTCGGGGGCGGACCCGAAACCATCCTGCTGGTGGACGACGAGGAGATGATTGTTCGGTTAGGCAGGGCTATCCTCGAAGCCAATGGTCATCGCGTGCTGGAGGCCCGCGACGGAGAAGAGGCCCTCCAGGTGTTCCGCCGGCACCGGGAGGAGATCGACCTGGTGGTGCTCGACGTCATGATGCCGCGGAAAGGCGGGCGCGAGACGCTGGAGGAGCTGCAACGCCTGGCGCCCGAACTGCCCGTGGTGCTGGCCAGCGGTTACGCCGCCGTGGAACCGGACGAGTTGCTGGCCCTGGGGGCCAAAGCCTATCTCCAGAAGCCCTACCGGCCCACCGAGCTGGCGCAAACCATTCGTCACGTCCTGGACTCCACCGGCCCGCGA
>JBGOUV010000009.1:0-39920 GCA_041477815.1 Terriglobia bacterium
CGGGGAGAGCCAGCAGAAAGGAGAGAAAGATGATTCGCATTAGCGT
The DNA here is from genome assembly GCA_041477815.1 of Terriglobia bacterium. Lineage (GTDB taxonomy): Bacteria > Acidobacteriota > Terriglobia > Bryobacterales > JACQDG01 > JBGOUV01. Next base: position 47 of record JBGOUV010000009.1, read on the forward strand.
AACCTCGGTTAGGAGTAGTATACAACGGTTGGGGCAGACTACAAGCGGGATGCTTTCTCCAGGGCTGGTTCTGGGACCTTATCGGGTGGTGTCGCGGCTGGGGGCGGGGGGGATGGGGGAGGTGTATCGAGCCTGGGATACCCGGCTCGAGCGGGACGTGGCGCTGAAGGTGTTGCCGGGAGAAGTGGCCGAGGACCCGGAGCGGCTGCGGCGCTTTGAGCAGGAGGCGCGCGCGGCGTCGGCGCTGAATCATCCCAACGTGGCGCACATTTACGACATCGGGGAGGCCGGGGGAGTCCATTTCATTGCGATGGAGTACGTGGAAGGCGAATCGCTGGGGACGCGGATCGAGAGAGGGCCGCTGGAGGTCTCCGAGGTGGTGGAGCGGGCGCGGCAGGTGGCGGAGGCGCTCGAGGCCGCGCACGAAAAGGGGGTCACGCACCGGGACATCAAGCCCGCGAACATCATGGTGACGCCGCGAGGTCAGGTGAAGGTGCTGGACTTCGGGTTGGCCAAAATCAACCGGCCGACCACGGAAGCTGAGGCGACCCAGGCCATGACGCGGCCTGGGGTGGTGATGGGGACCATGCGCTACATGAGCCCGGAGCAGGCCTTGGGGCGGGACGTGGACCATCGCACCGACATTTTTTCCTTCGGGGTGGTGCTGTACGAGATGGCGTCGGGGAAGCAGCCGTTTGCGGGGACCTCGGCGGTGCAGACGCTCGACCAGATCCTGCACCTGTCGCCACCCCCAGCCCCAGGGGCGCCGGAGGGACTGCGGGCCATTATCGGGAAGTGCCTGGAGAAGGACTGCGACAAGCGCTATGGCTCCGCCCGGGAACTGCTGGCGGACCTGAAGCAGTTGCAGCGGGGAAACGAACCCACCGTAGCGGCGATGGTTCCGGCCAAGACCCGCCCGCGATGGCCCCTAGCGCTGGCGCTGGCGTTGGCCGCCGGGGTGGGGTTGTACCGGTGGAGGGGGCCTGGTCAGATCGATTCGGTGGCCGTGTTGCCGTTCGGCAATACCAGCGGGAACCTGGAGATGGAGTATCTGAGCGACGGCATCACCGACAACCTGATCAACAGCCTCTCGCAGACCCCCCAGTTGAAGGTGGCGGCGCGGAGCCTGTCGTACCGAAACAAGGGAAAGGATGTCGATCCCCGGAAGGCGGGGCAGGACTTGAAAGTGCGGACGGTGGTGACCGGGCGGGTGACCCAGCGGGGCGAAACCCTGACCGTGCAGGCCGAGCTGCTGGATGTCGGCGACGGGTCGCAGCTCTGGGGGCAGCAGTACAACCGCAAGCTGGCCGATCTGGCCGCCGTGCAGGACGACATCGGCCGGGAGATCGTCGAGAAACTGCGGGGCAAGCTGGCCGGGGAAGCGCCGAAGAAGGCCGGCCGGCGCTACCAGGACAATGCGGAGGCCTATCAGGCGTATCTGAAGGGGAAATATTACGCCTATCAATATTCGACGGACGGGTCGAAGAAGGCGCTGCAATACTTGCAGCGCGCGATCGAGATCGACCCGACGTATGCCCCCGCGTACGCGGCGCTGGCGGAGTTGTACGGCATCGGGTTGGGGCTGCCGCAGCGGGAGGCGTTGCCGCGGGCCAAAGCGTACGCGGCCAAGGCGCTGGAGATCGACGAGAGCCTGGCCGAGGCGCACACTGCCATGGGCCTCGTGAAGTACGCGGCGGATTGGGACTGGGCAGGCGCGGAGAAAGAGTTCCGGCGGGCTATCGAGCTGAATCCGAACTACGTTTCGGCGCGCGACTGGTACGGGTTTTATCTGGCGCTGATGGGGCGGTTCGAGGAGTCGTTCCGCGAGTACCATCGGGCCCTGGAGATCGATCCGCTGTCGCCGGCCGTGAGCAGCGATCTCGCCGAAGTGTACCGCTTCGCGCACCAGCCGGATCGGGCCATCGAGCAGCACCACAAGACGCTCGAGATCGACCCCAACTTCTGGCTGGGCCACGTGCTGCTGGGCGTGGCCTACCGGGACAAGGGCGACTTCCAGGCAGCCATCGAGTCGATCGAGAGGGCGCGGAAGATCGACGACCGGGAGCCGCTGGCTCTGGCGGAGCTGGGAACGGTGTACGGGGCGGCGGGCAGGCGCGCGGAGGCGCAAAAGGTCGCCGACGAGTTGCTGGCGCGGTCCAAGACGACCTACGTTTCCCCGTTCTTCCTGGCGGTGGTATGGGCGCGGCTGGACCACAACCGGGCCTTCGAGTGGCTGGAAAAGGCGTACGAGGAACGGTTCTGGATGAACTTTCTGAAGTCGGAAACGACCCTGGACCCCCTGCGCGGGGATCCCCGCTTTCAAGAACTGCTACGCAAAGTCGGACTGCCCGAATAGAAGACAGCAAGACAGAAGGCAGAATACAGAATGCAGGTGGCACGACCGTGGTCGCTTCGGCGTTCTTGTCTTCGCCTTCTGTATTCTGCTCTTCTGCCTTCTTAGCCTTCCGGCTAGGCCGGCAACGCGGCCAACGCGGGCATCCCCAGGCGCGTCGCCGCCAAGGCCCGGCCGGTCCCACGCCGGATCCGCGTCACGAAGTACTCCCGCGGTGGGTAGAGACCGTAGGGCTCCAGCTCGTAGAAGACCCGGCCCAGCTTCTCCTGGATGTGGTAGACGGCGTGAAAAAACCGGCCCCGGTCCAGGCGCAGCCGGCGGCAGCAGAGCTTCCAGTCGGCTCCCAGGAGGAAGTGGTAGCTGAAGATGCGGTACAGCTCCGGCTCCAGCGTCCGCCGGCTTACCAGGTGGAAGTCGGCGGCGTACTCTTCGTCTTTACGGCACCACATCATGCGGCGGTCGGTGCCTCCGAAGTGCTCGTAGGAGACCCGGCTGAGGTGCTTTTCCCTTCCCACGCACAGTCGAAAACGCGCGTAGCAGGCGCGAAAAGAAGCCCTTAGGACGCAATGACAGGGTGTAATTGTTCCAATTGTTTCCTGTTTTACGCCTTCTCCCCCGCACAACCTGCAGGAAAGACGGGCCATTGACAGCATATCCGAACGGTTCCATTCCATAAACCTTGTCTCCTGCGCGTCCCTTTGCCGCGTGGTTCGGTGCGGCCCAGGGTCGCGTCTTCAATGTCACCAAGACTAGATCCGGCGGCCCCGGGCGTCAATCTATTTTTGGAAAAAGTGTGGAAAACCTGTTATAATCCTGGAGGGCTCGGGGCAGTATTCCCCAAGAGTATGATTCTAAATAGCAGAATAATTTATGGGAATACTAATGGAAATTTACCGGAAATCCCCGAGCGGCCCGGAGGGAGCGGCCCCCGCCCCTATTTCGGACGGCTATAGGACTTACTGATGACTTTTTTGGACCTGGAAGCGCGCCTGCTGGAACGGATGAACGACCTCGTCCGGCAGGGCCACACCAGCCAGCGCCGCCTGGCCCACCTTACCGGCTACACCCAGCCTCACATCCACAACGTGCTCAAGCGGGTCCGCCGCCTGCAGCCGGAGCTCGCCGACCGGCTGCTGCGGGCCGGGGAACTGGGCCTGGAGGACCTCCTCTACCGCCCGGGGGAAAGGGTGCAGGCCCTGGGAGCGCCCTTGTGGCGCGGCGCCCTGGGTCCGCGCGACGCGTTTCCCCAGCCCGGCCCGATGGGCGAATCCCGGCTGTTCGCCGCCACCTTCCTGGACCGGTTTCACGAGCCGGTACTGCTGCGCACGGCCTCGGAAGAGGATTCCATGGCTCCCCTGATCGAGCCCGGGGACCTGGTCCTCATCGATCGCGCCGAAGGAGCACGCCGCCGCCCCACTTTTGCAGGGATCTGGGCGTTGTCTTGGGACGGCCAGGGGGCTCTCTGCCGCTGTCAGCCGGTAGGGGGCGCCCTAGTACTGCTCTCCGACAACCACCGCAGCCTCGTCTCCTTGCCCGATCACCTGGCCCTGGCCCGGCGCAATATCCTGGATATCGTGCGCGGCCGCGCGGTCTGGGTGGGCCGGGAACTGGATCTGGTATAGTCAAGCCTGAGACATGAGACCGATCACCCGGGCAGCCGTGCTGGGGGCGGGCACGATGGGTTCACGCCTGGCGGCCCAGTTGGCCAACGCCAGCATTTCCACCCTGCTTCTCGATCTGCCGGGCTTGGCCCGCTCTGCCTGGGAGGCTCTGCCGAAGCAGAAACCCGCGGCCTTGTTCCTGCCGGATTTCGCGAGCCGGATCACGGTGGGCGATCTCGACCACGACCTCGACCAGATCGCCGCCTGCGACTGGATTATCGAGGCGGTGTCGGAAAACCTGGACATCAAGCGGCGTCTGCTCGAGCGGGTGGCCCCGCGGCGCGCGCCCCACGCCGTGGTTTCGACCAACACCAGCGGCATCCCCGTGGCCGCCATCGCCGCGGGCTTTCCCGAGGACTTCCGGCGCCACTGGCTCGGCGCCCATTTCTTCAATCCCCCGCGCTACCTCTACCTGGTCGAGGTGATCCCCGGCCCCGACACGCTCCCCGAGGTGGTGGACTGGGTCTCCCAGATCTGCGACCGGCGGCTGGGGAAGGGCGTGGTCCAGGCCCGGGACACCCCCAACTTCATCGCCAACCGGATTGGGACGTTCAGCTCGGCCGCGGTGTTGCGGCTGATGCAGCGCGACGGTTTCAGCATCGAGGAAGTGGACGCGCTCACCGGCCCCATCATTGGACACGCCCGGAGCGCCACCTTCCGCACGCTGGACATCGTCGGCCTGGACGTGCTGGCCCACGTGGTGCGCAACATGCAGCAGAGCTTGCCGCCGTTTGTGGAGGAGATGCTGGCGCGCAAATGGCTGGGGGACAAGACCGGCCAGGGCTTCTATAGGAAGGAAAAGGGCGAGATCTGGGCCCTGGACTGGAAGACCCTGGAATACCATCCCCGCCAGAAGCCCCGTTTCCCGTCCCTGGAGATGGCCAAGAACGCCGAGTCCGCCCGGCAGCGCCTGGCGCTGCTGCTGGCCGCCGGCGACCGCGCCGCCGGATTCCTCTGGAGCCTGCTGACAGAGGTCTATTGCTATGCGGCGTCGTTGGTGGGTGAGATCTCGGACCGCATCGTCGAGATCGACCGGGCCATGCGCTGGGGCTTCGCCCAGGAACTGGGGCCGTTCGAGGCCTGGGACGTGTTGGGGGTCGACCAGGTAGTCCAGCGTCTGCGCCAGGAACACCGCGACGTCCCGGAGGCGGTGGAGCGAATGACGGCCTCGGGGACGGGTTCGTTTTACCGCAAAGGCCAATACTTCGACCTTCGCTCGGGGCGCTACCAGGACCTGGAGCCGCGTCCCGGCGTCGTCATTCTAAAGGACCTCAAGGAGGCCGGAGGCAAGATCAAGGGCAACGCCGGGGCGTCGTTGATCGACCTGGGCGACGGCGTGCTGGGCGTCGAGTTCCACTCCAAGATGAACGCCATCGGCGAGGACCAGATCGGGATGCTGCTGGCCGGACTGAAGGAGCTGGCCAACTTCGAGGCGATGGTGGTGGCCAACCAGGGCGAGAACTTCTCGGTGGGAGCGAACCTGGTGCTGGTCCTCATGGCGGCCCAAGCCGGCGAATGGGACGAGCTGGAGATGGGAATCCGGCGGTTTCAGCAGGCCAACATGGCCCTCAAGTACGCCCCCAAGCCGGTAGTAGCCGCGCCTTTCGGCCTGACGCTGGGGGGCGGAGCCGAAATCTCGCTCCACAGCAGCCGGGTGCATGCGTCGGCCGAACTGTACATGGGCCTGGTGGAGGTAGGGGTGGGCGTCATCCCCGGCGCGGGCGGCACCAAGGAGCTGCTGGTCCGCCTGACCGACCACACGCCGTCCGATGGCGACCTGCTGCCGGCCGTGCAGCGGGCCTTCGAAACCATTGGTTATGCCAAGGTCTCGACCAGCGCCGAGGAGGCCCGGCGGACCGGGTTCCTGCGCCCCTCGGACCCCGTTTCGATGAACCGCGACCGCCTGATTGCCGATGCCAAGGCTACCGCCCTCGATCTGGCCCGAACCTATCATCCGGGAGCGCCCCGGGCGGACATTCGGGTGATGGGCGAGGCGGGGCTGGCCGCCCTGCAAATGGGCATCTACCTGGCCCGCCAGGGAGGCTACATTAGTGAATACGACGCCGTGATCGCCGGCAAGCTGGCCCGCGTCCTGACGGGCGGCAAGCTGACCGGCGAGCCGTTGGTCGGCGAGCAGTACCTGCTCGATCTGGAGCGGGAGGCGTTCCTGAGCCTGTGCGGACAGCGCCAGACCCAGGAGCGGATGCAGCATATGCTGAAGACAGGAAAGCCCTTGAGGAACTAAGGAACTGACGATGCGAGATGCCGTAATCGTACAAGCTTTACGCACCGCCGTGGGCAAGGCCCCGCGCGGCGCGCTGCGTACCACCCGTCCCGACGATATGGCGGCCACGGTGTTCCAAGAGCTGCTGAAGCGGACCCCGCAACTGCGCGCCGAGGAGGTGGACGACGTGATCCTGGGCTGCGCTATGCCGGAGGCCGAGCAGGGGGCCAACGTGGCGCGGATCGCCGCGTTCCGGGCCGGTCTGCCCGACACGGTCAGCGCCATGACCATCAACCGCTTCTGCAGTTCCGGGCTGCAAGCCATCGCCCTGGCCGCCGAGCGGGTCCGTGGCTACGGGGCGGAGGTGGTCCTGGCCGGGGGAGCCGAGTCCATGAGCCTGATTCCCCGCGGCGGTCACAAACCGTCGCCGAACCCCACCCTGGTCGATAAGCGTCCTGAGGTGTATCTCTCCATGGGACTGACAGCCGAGATCCTGGTTGAGAAATACCAGATTTCCCGCGAGGATCAGGACAAGTTTTCCTATCGAAGCCACCAGAACGCCTTGGCCGCCCAGGCGGGGGGCAAATTCGATAACGAGATTGTGCCGCTCCCGCTCGAATACGCCTACCTGGACAACGGCAAACCCCGGGTCAACAAGGTGGTGTTTCAGAAGGATGAAGGACCGCGGGCCGACACGAACCTGGAAGCCCTGGCCAAACTGAAGCCCGTCTTCCACGCCCAGGGGACGGTCACGGCGGGGAACTCCTCGCAAACCAGCGACGGGGCGGCGGCCGCCTTGGTGCTGTCGGCGGAAAAGGCCAAGGCCCTGGGCCTGAAGCCGCTGGCCCGGTTCGTCAGCTTCGCCACCGCCGGCGTTCCACCCGAGCTGATGGGGATCGGACCGGTAGTGGCCATCCCCAAGGCCCTGGCCATGGCCGGGCTGAAGCTCGAAGACATCGACGTGTTCGAGCTGAACGAGGCCTTTGCCGGACAGGCCCTGGCGGTGATGCGCCAGGCCGGCCTTCCCATCGACAAAGTGAACGTCAACGGCGGCGCGGTGGCCCTGGGACATCCCCTGGGCGCTACCGGGGCCAAGCTCACCGCCACCCTGCTGCAGGAGATGATCCGCCGCAGCGCCCGCTACGGCATGGTCACGATGTGCATCGGCGGAGGACAGGGAGCGGCGGGGATCTTTGAGAGGATATGAAGAGATTGCACCGCAGAGGACGCAGAGTGCGCAGAGAAAAACCAGGAATTAGGGGTTTATTATGGCCACCATTACAGCAACATTCCCGAAGGTAAAAGGCGGCAGCTTCCTGATCGAGGCCGTCGCACCCGAGGAGGTCTTCACGCCCGAGGACTTCACCGAAGAGCAGCAGCAGATGGCCGCCACGACCGACCAGTTCCTGCGCAACGAGATTGTCCCCCACATCGAGCGTCTGGAGCACCAGGAGCCGGGTCTGGCGGTGTCGCTGCTGCGGAAGGCCGGCGAACTGGGTCTGCTCGGGGTGGTTGTTCCGGAGCGCTACGGCGGGCTTGAAATGGATAAGGTCACGGGCCTGCTGGTGGCCGAGCACCTCAGCGGCTATGCCTCGTTCTCCGGGACCTTCGGGGCGCACAGCGGGATCGGGGCGCTGCCCATCCTTTTCTTTGGGAACGAGCAGCAGAAGCAGAAGTACCTGCCGCGATTGGTTACGGCCGAATTGGTAGGGGCCTACTGCCTGAGCGAGGCCCATGCCGGCTCGGACGCCCTGGCCGCGCGCACCCGGGCCGACCTCGATCCGAGTGGGACGCACTACCTCCTCAACGGCGAGAAGATGTGGATCACCAACGGCGGCTGGGCCGACGTGTTCGTGGTCTTCGCCAAGGTGGGAGGCGAGAAGTTCACCGCGTTTATCGTCGAGCGGGCCTTTCCCGGAGTGCGGTCGGGCGCCGAGGAGCGGAAGATGGGCATCAAGGGCAGCTCGACCTGTCCGGTGATCCTCGAAAATGCCCGGGTACCGGTGGAGAACGTCCTGGGTGAGATCGGGCGCGGGCACATCATCGCCTTCAACATTCTCAACATCGGACGCCTGAAGCTGGGCGCGTCCTGCGCGGGCGGATGCAAGACCATCACCGCCGTCTCGGTGAAGTACGCCAAGCAGCGCAAGGCCTTCGGCAAGTCCATCGCCGAGTTTGGGCTCATCCAGCACAAGCTGGCGGAGATGGGGATCCGGACCTACGTCGGGGAGTCCATGGTCTACCGGACGGGCGGCCTGATCGACGCGCACCTGGCCGGCTTCTCCTGGAACCAGCCCGACGCCCCCCAGGCGGTGCTGAAGGCGGTGGAGGAGTTCGCCGTCGAGTGTTCGATCGTCAAGGTGTACCTGTCGGAGATTCTGGACTACTGCGTGGACGAGGGCGTTCAGATCCACGGCGGCTACGGCTACCACCAGGATTACCCGATCGAGCGGGCCTACCGCGATTCGCGCATCAACCGCATCTTCGAGGGTACTAATGAGATCAACCGTCTGCTCACCTCGGGCATGCTGCTAAAGCGGGCGGTGAAGGGACAACTGGCCCTGATCCCGGCGGCGCAGGCGTTGCTGGGCGAGGCCCTGGCGGGCCCCAGTTTCGGCGATGACGGCGACGGCGGGCCGCTGGCGGCCGAGAAAAAGATTACGGCCAACGCCAAGAAGATCGCCTTGCTCACGTCCGGCGTCGCCTTCCAACACTTCCTGACCGAACTGGAGAACCAGCAGGAGGTGCTGGGCGGGATCAGCGACATCATTATGGAGGCGTACGCCATGGAGTCGGCCCTGCTGCGGACCGAGAAGCTGCTCGGCGCCGGGCGCGGGGCCCACGCCACCGACATTACCGCGGTGTTCGCGCGCGATGCCATGGCCCGCATCGAGTCGTCGGCCCGCACGGTGCTGGCGGCCTGCGGCGAAGGCGATACGCTGCGGGCCAATCTGGCCTTCCTGCGCCGGCTGACGAAGTTCGATCCGGTCAACTCCATCGCCCTGCGACAGCGCATCGCCGCCCGGCTGATCGAGGCCGAAAAGTACGTCGTCTCCTGATGCGGCAGCGGATCGTGCTGGCCGTGGGGTTGCCGGGGTCGGGCAAGTCCACCTGGTTCGCCGGCCAGGGCATAGTGCCCTTGTCGAGCGACTGGCTGCGGCAGATCCTGGCCGACGATCCCGGCGAGCAGCGGTATCAGAAGTCTGTGTTCCAGACGCTGCGGTACCTGCTCCGGATGCGGCTGAAGCTCGGGCGGCCGGTGACCTACGTCGACGCCACCAACCTGACCCCCTTCGAGCGCCGCTACTACATCGACATCGCCCGGCAGTACGACTGCGACATCGAAGCGATTTACTTCGAGGCGCCTCCGGAGCTTTGCCTGGCGCGCAACCGCGCGCGAAAGCGCCGGGTCCCGGAGGCAGTCGTGCAGGCGCTGGCCGGACGTCTCTCTCCCCCCACGCGGGAGGAAGGGTTCTCGAAAATAACCACCATCCGCCGGTAATGTTGCCGGCGACGCCGGCGCTCCTGCCGGGCCGCGAGCGTAAGGGAGGGATGAAAAATGTGGGGGCCACATTTATAAATCCTTACACTTTCTTTATGACTTCCTTATGGACCGCCCCCTATCCTGAGCAATGAATTCGAACGCCGAACTCCAGTCCGGGGGGGGCCACGTAGTTGGGGTGTGGTTTGCCCCATCGTAGACGGAGTACTTTCAAGCCCTAGCCATGGCCCAACGAGTTGAACTGCCGACACCGCAAGCCGTGAAACGACGCACGCCGAACGTCCTCATCGCGACAACCGCGATGCTCGCGTTTATTTCCTTTTGGCGCGCTGCCGCCGTCGTACTCAACGACATGGGTTCGTCGGCGTTCTATGCCGGCGCCATCGCCGAACACTTCGTTGGAAAGACCGCGCCATGGTTCATCCTCGCGATCATGGTGCTCGCGTACGCGGTCCGGTCCATCTACATCGAGAGCTGCAGCATGTTCGTGCGCGGCGGCGTCTACCGCGTCGTCAAGGAGGCCATGGGATCGACGCTGGCGAAGTTCTCGGTGTCGGCGCTGATGTTCGATTACATCCTCACCGGACCCATCAGTGGCGTGTCCGCGGGCCTCTATTTGACGGGCTTGATCAACGAGCTCCTCAGCGCCGCGCACTCTACGCTCGTCCTGCCCATGAACTGGACGGCGGCCTTCTTCGCGGTGCTGGTCACAATCTACTTCTGGTGGGAAAACATCAAAGGCATTCGGGAGTCGAGTGAGAAGGCGCTCCGTATCATGTACGTGACGACCGTGATGGTCGTGATCATGCTGGTGTGGTGCGGTTACACACTCGCGACTCGCGGCGCGCACCTCCCGCCTTTGCCCTGGCTTGCGAACTTAACGTACTCGGAGGACGCGCTCGGCTGGTTGCGTCACACCTCGTTGCCGTATACCGTGGGAGTGATTGGCGTCCTGATTGGTCTCGGTCACTCGGTTCTCGCCATGAGCGGCGAGGAGACGATGGCCCAGGTGTACCGCGAAATCGAGCATCCCAAGCTCCGTAACCTTGAAAAGGCGGGATTCGTTATTTTCGTCTACAGCCTCGTGTTCACGGCCGGCGTGGCGTTCTTCGCCGTGATGATTATCCCGGACGCCGTCCGGAACAGCTTCTCTGACAATCCCATCGGCGGCTTGGCGATGTACCTCGCGGGTCCGCTTCCACTCCGCATTGCGTTTCGTGGGTTCGTCGCCGTGGTGGGCACGCTGATGCTGTCCGGTGCCGTGAACACCTCGATCGTCGGTTCCAATGGTGTCCTGAATCGGGTGTCCGAGGACGGCATTCTGCCTCAATGGTTTCGTCATCCGCACCGCCGTTTCGGCACCTCGCATCACATCCTCAATCTGGTTGTGGCACTTCAACTGCTCACTATTCTCTTAAGTCGCGGCAACATCTTCATCCTTGGCGAGGCGTACGCGTTCGGCGTGATGTGGAGCTTCGCTCTGAAGGGGCTCGCCGTCCTGGTGCTTCGCTACAAGCAGCCGGGCGAACGGGGATTCCGCGTGCCGTTCAACCTGAAGGTCGGCTCGATCGAGATTCCCGTGGGACTTGCGGTCATCACCGCCATTCTGTTTGCGCTTTGCGTGATCAACCTGTTCACAAAGGAAGTGGCGACGATGTCCGGCGTCGCGTTCACGCTCATCTTCTTTGCCGTCTTCACGATCTCCGAGCGAACGACGCGTAAGCGGGCGACCGCTCATGCCGGACTCGATCAGTTCAACCTCGAGCCGGGCGACGATCTCACCCCCACAGCGCTTGGCGTCCGACCTCGGTGCGTGCTGGTGCCCGTTCGCAACTACAACACGCTGTACAACCTGAGGGCGGTGCTCGATCGGGTCGATGCGCACAAGCAAGACGTGGTCGTCTTACACCTTCGGTTCCTGCAGCGTGCGGGCGGAGGCGAGTACGAACTGGCCCCGGAACAGCTGTTCAGCCTGGAGGAACAAAAACTCTTCACACGTGCGCTTGAGATCTCGGAAAGCAAAGGGAAAACGATTCACCTGGCAGTGGCGGCCGCCACCGAGAGGTGGGGGGCGATCTTGAAGGCGGCCCAAAGTCTTGGCGCGTCGGCGGTCGTTCTGGGGGCGTCTCCGACTTCACCGGTGGCCGAAGAGGCGCGGCTTGCAGGCCTCGCGTGGGAACGCTTGCCTGAGCCGAAACCGCAGTTGACGCTCGGCATCTATTTCTCCACCGGTCAGGAACATGTCTTTTATCTCGGCCCACACGCGCCGCACCTGACGCAGAAGGAAATCGACCTGCTTCACGGCATCTGGCTCGAACTGAGCAACGAGCTCGCGCCAGAGGAGATCCATCATCACGACATTGTGCATTTCGCGTTGGAAGAACTCCGACAGGACCTCGACCGGCCCAAACGAGAGGAACTCATCGGCGGACTCCGCCGGCATCTGCGGGACATCAAAGACCGCCGCGCGGGGCAGCTCTGACCGCTAGCCGGGCGTGGACTGAGATGCGTCACAATCAGCAGCGAGGTAACGCTTCCGTGTCCACGCGGCGGGACATCGGAGTTTTTGCACTTCCGTATGTTCGTCGACAAGGGAGTGCATTGCAATTCTCAAACAAGTTGACCACTACCGGCAATCCGAATTGACTTCTTTATGAACCCGTTTCTATCCTGGTAGTGGATTCAAACGCCGAACCCCAGCACGGAGGCGGGGGACCCAGATTGTCGGAGCGCAGTCTGTCCAACGGTAGACGGGGTACTTTCAAGCCCTGCCCGCCAGCTAACCCCGCAGGCAAATTTGAAAGTCACCTACCGGTGTAGGTGCCAAGGAGATTTCTTTGACCTCCCAGCCCCTTTCCGGGCCAGCCCGGGTTGTGGTGGCCACGACCGTGGCCCTGGCCTTCATCTCGTTTTGGCGCGCGGCCGCGGTGGTGCTCTGCGACCTGGCTTCCACGATGTTCTACATCGGCGGGATTGCGGAGCAGGCCATCGGGAAGCCCGCTGCCTGGATGGTGCTGGCGGTGATGCTTTTCAGTTTCACCGTGCGCTCCGTGTACATGGAGAGCTGCGGCATGTTCGTGCGGGGAGGCGTATATGTCGTGGTGCGGGACAGTATCGGTCCGACCGTAGCCAAGATCTCGGTTTCGTCCCTGATCGTGGATTACATTCTCACCGGGCCGATCAGCTCGGTCAGCGCCGGGCAGTACCTGGCGCGGCTCTTCAACGAGATCAGCGAGTCGCTGCACCAGGACTGGCGGGTCAACCCCTATGCTTTTGCCGTGGTCTTCGGCGTCACCGTGACCCTGTATTTCTGGTGGAGCAACATCAAGGGCGTTCCGGAATCGAGCTCGAAGGCCCTGCGCATCATGCAGATCACCACGGTGATGGTGGTGATCCTGCTGCTGTGGTGCCCGCTTACGCTGCTGCTCGGAGGGCAGGCGAATTTTCCGCCGGCGCCCACGCCCGCCCATCTCCAGCTCCCGCCGGCCTCGCTCGGCTGGCTGCAAGGCACGTTCTGGGCGCAGTTCTCCTTCGTGATTATGGTGGTCGCCTTCGGGCACTCGCTGCTGGCCATGAGCGGCTTCGAGACGCTGGCCCAGGTCTACCGGGAGGTCGCCTTTCCCAAACTGAAGAACCTGCGCATCACCGCCAACATCGTGTGCACGTACGCCGTGGCCAGCACCGGCCTTATTTCGCTGTTCGCGGTGATGATTATTCCCGACGCGGTACGAAAGAACTACTACGACAACTTGATCGGCGGCCTGGTCATGCACCTGGCCGGCCCCTCCCTGCTGCGGCTGGGGTTTCACGTGTTCGTGGTGATTGTGGGCGTCCTGATCCTGTCGGGGGCGGTCAATACTTCGCTGATCGGGGCCAACGGCGTGATGAACCGGGTGGCCGAGGACGGCGTGCTGCTGGATTGGTTTCGCAAGCCTCACCCCCGGTTCGGAACCACCTATCGCATCCTCATCCTGCTCACGCTCCTGCAGATCGCCACCATCCTGGCCAGCCGGGGAGACGTTTACCTGCTGGGTGAAGCTTACGCCTTCGGCGTAGTCTGGAGCTTCGCGCTCAAGGCCCTGGGGGTGCTGGTTCTCCGCTACCAGCGCCAGGATCAGGAATACAAGGTGCCTTTCAATCTGAGAATCCGCGGCGTGGAGCTGCCCCTCGGTCTGGGTCTTACGACGCTGGTCCTGTTCCTGGTGGCGATTGCCAACCTGTTTTCCAAGAGGATCGCTACGATCTACGGCGTATCCTTCACGGTGGTGCTGTACACGCTGTTCCTCATTTCCGAGCGCATCAACGCCGGCAAGCGGCGCGAGCATCGCAGCGACCTGGAGAAGTTCAACCTGGTCCATCAATCGCACGTGGACACGGAAACCACTCGCGCGCGGCCGGGTTGCGTGCTGGTCGCGGTGCGGGATTATTCCCGGATGGCGCACCTGGAGAGGGTGCTGGAAAAAACCAACCTGCGCCGGCACGACATCGTGGTGATGACGGTGCGGCAGCTTTCCCCCGGGTCGGGAGAACACGATTTGCGCGAGGACCAGCTATTCACCAACTACGAGCAGGAGCTGTTCTCGCACGTGGTGACGATGGCCGAGAAGCAGGGCAAGCACGTGGAACTGCTGCTGGTTCCCGCCGTCGATCCGTTCGACGCTGTGGTGCAGGCGGCGGCGACACTACAGGCTTCCCGGTTGGTCACCGGTGTTTCCGCGCGCATGACTTCCGAGCAACTGGCCCACGCCATCGGGCTGGCCTGGGAGCGACTGCCGGAGCCGCGGCACCCCTTCTCGCTGGAAGTGATCAGCCCCGACCGTCCCTCCAGCTACGTCAACCTGGGTCCCCACCCGCCACGCCTCTGGCCGGAAGACGTGGACCGCCTGCACCGGATCTGGCTGCGCCTGACCGAGCAAGAGGACCTGGGCTCGACGCTGCACCACCGGGACGTGGTGGGGGTAGCGCTGCGCCGCCTGGAAGAGGAACTCGAGCGCAAGGAGAAGGACGAAATCCTGCAGAAGATCCGCACCGAGATGCACAAGAACGGCTAGGAGGCACCGGCGAGGACGCAGAGGGCACAGAGGAAACAAAAAGGGTTCCTCGGCGACTTCGGCGACCTCTGCGGTAAGTCCCCAGACTTGACTCCGAGGGCGCGCCTCTACGGTTTGCCCACCACCAGCACCACAAAGGAACCGGGCTTCACGCTCCGCTGCGGGCGCTTCGAGGGGTCGGCATTCGGCGTCTCCTGATATTCCGCCGCCGAAAGGAAGATCTTTTTGGTCTTCGGATCGAAAGCCATGGTCTTCGCGCTCGGCTGCGTTTTGACCGCTCCCGCGTCCTCGTATTCATTCGCGGACTTCTGGTGGTAGATACTCAAGGTTCCCTCCCCGCACGAAAGGAAGACCAGCCGGGCGGTGGGATCATAATCGGCCCAGTCGACACCCGCGCCGATCGGGAAGCTGGCCATCACTTTCCCGGTGGCGGCATCCATCACCACCATCTTGGGGTCGTTGCGGCAGCCGATGAACAGGCGGTTGGTCTTGGCATCGTAGGCGAGGGCGGTGGGAGTCTTGGCCACGCCGATGGGGAAGCGCTTCTTGACCTCCAGCGACTTCGGATCGAACACCACCACTTCGGCGGTATCCTCGCTGTTGACATAAATAAGGCCATCGGCGCCGAGGATCGCTTGTTCGCCGTCGCCGCCCGCCTTAACCGTGCCCACCACCTGACCGGTCGCCGCATCGATGGCGCTGATGTCATGCGAACCGTGGTTGTTGGTGAATACACGCTTGGACCCCGGATGGTAATAGATGCCATCCGGCCCCTTGCCGACATCGATTTTCTTGATGAGCCGCAGGGTGGCGGGATCGAAAATGGAGACCTTGTTCTCCCTGCCATTGCTGGTAAATCCCTTCTTGAAAGGCGCGGCAATCGCGACGCCGTGTACACCCGGAGTGTCCGTGATGGCGCCGACGATTTTCCCGCTGTCGGCATCCAGGACGTCCACCTGCGTGCCGTGCGAGACGTAGAGCCGGCGCGTCGCGCCATCCAGCGTCACGTAATCGAAACCGCCGGTGCCGGGAACCGGATAGCGGGCCAGAATCTTATAGCCGGTCGCGCCTGGTAACAACAGCGCGGCAGAAAACAAACCGAACAACGCCCTTCTGACGTGACGCATCATCTCTCACCTCTCGCTACTTCACCGGGTGGACTACTCCAAAGCCCGCGTAGTTGGCCTTCGCCGCCGTAGCGTTGAGGGCGGGCCACGCCTTCTGATGCTCGGCGCTCGCCACCCACTGCAGTCGAAGCTCTTCGGTGTCAAACGACAGCCGAACGATATACTCCGGCGTGTTGGGTTTGCGCATGAGCTGGGAGCTGCGGAAGCCTTTCCGCCGGCTCGCCGCCGGATAGAAGACCTCTTTGTAAACGCGCTCCAACTCCGCCTCCCCGCCGGCCTTGGCGGTCAGGTAGATGTGCAACTCGATCGGGCCGGGCACGTCGAATTCCTTTTTCTGCGCGGCCAGGGTCAGGACGAACGGCAGAACGAGCAGAAGACCAGCTATCCTCATAGAGAGGCATTGTACTAGAATCCGGCCCATGAGACGACGCGACTTTCTCGGGGCGGCCGCCGGCGCGGTGGCGGCCCCGCCCCGGCGCCCTCCCAACGTGGTGTTCATCCTCACCGACGACCACGGCCAGTGGGCCCTGGGCTGCTACGGCAACCGCGAGATCCGCACGCCCGTGCTGGACGGGCTGGCCGCGGGCGGGGCCCGGCTCACCCGGGCGTTCGCGGCCACGCCGGTCTGCTCGCCCAGCCGGGCCACGTTCTTTACCGGCAAGATGCCCTGCCAGCACGGCATCCAGGACTGGATCCAGAACGAGAACGTCGGCGAGCGCGCGACCCGCTTTCTGGACGGCCAGACCGCCTTCACCCAGTTGCTGGCGCGACAGGGGTACCAGGTCGGGTTGAGCGGCAAGTGGCATATGGGCGCGAGCGCCACGCCGCAACAAGGGTTCAGCTTCTGGTTCGCCCTGCCCACCGGCGGGGTGCCGAAGACCTACCAGGACGCCGAGATGATCTGGCAGGGGCGCCAGCAGGTCTACCCGGGCTACATCACCGACGTCATCACCGACCAGGCGCTCGCATTCATCGAGCAGAGCGGGCGGGATCCGTTCTTCTGCTACGTGGCCTACAACGCCCCCCATACCCCGTTCGCCGGCACCCCGGAGAAATACCTGGCGAGGTACCGGGACTCCCCTTTGAAGACCTTCCCCGACGAGCCCCTGAACCCGCTCCAGACGGGCCTAGGCCGCGCCAACCATCGCCGGCGCGACAGCATGATCGCCTACTACGCTATGATCACGGCGGTGGACGAAAATGTCGGGCGGATCGTGCGCCGGTTGGACGAGCTGGGCCTGCGCGAGAACACCGCGATCGTCTTCGCCGGCGACCAGGGCTTTATGTGCGGCCACCACGGCCTGTGGGGGAAAGGCAACGCCTCGTGGCCGTTCAATATGTACGAGGAATCCATCCTCATGCCGATGATCTGGAATCACCCGGGGCGGATCCCGGCGGGCCGGGTGATCGACGCCATGGTCAACAACTACGACTTCGGCGCCACCGTCCTCGACTACGCCGGGGTGAGGGGCGGCGAGGGAAACAGCTACGCCCCGCTGCTGCAGGGAAGGAAGAAGCCCTGGCGCAATGTTGTGTATGGAGAATACCAGTATACCCGGATGATCCGGACCGAGCGGTGGAAGTACGTCCACCGCACGGAGGGTTTCCCCAGCGAGCTGTACGACCTGAAGACCGACCCCGGGGAGCGCCGCAACCTCCTCGGCAACCGGCGCGGGAAGGAATTGCAGGCGGATCTGGACCGGTGGTTCGCCGCCCGGGGCGGCGCCTCCCCGGACGCCTGGAAATCGACCCGGCAGGTATTGCCGGAGTATAAGGCACAAGGAATATGAAGGCGGCCCTGCTATTACTGGCGGCGGGCGTCCAGGCCCAAAGCGGCGAGGTCATCCCCGAGCTCAAGGAGCTCCAGCGGAAACTTGGCTTCGATCGCACGCACAACTTCGAGCAGCGGCGAGACCAGCAGCGCGCCTTCTATCGCTGCTACTACACCGGCAAGCTGGAGCTGCCCACCTCCTACGACGGCCTGCACCTGAAGCAGGGGACGGACGGCTGCTCGGTCGACGAGAGCAAATACGACGTCTTCTACTATCCGGCCGAGGCGGTGGCCAACGGTTCCGCCCCGGTCACCGCCTCGCTGGCCGAAGCGCCGCTCGAGCGGGTGCTGGTGGTGGTCCCGCACGAAGACTTCCACGAAAGCCGAGAGGCCCGCCAGGCGCCCCCGTCCCTCGACGAGGCGGGCGCTACGCTGGCAGGTTTCCTCACCGCGGCCGAGTTCGCCCGGCAGCGTTACGGCGAGACGTCGGAAGTCTACCAGAACTTGTCGCGCGAGCCCGAGTTGTTTCTCCGCAAGGCCGAGATTGTGAACCGGTATCACGCCAAGCTTAGCGAGTTATATGCTGCGAAGCGCGGCCGGGAAACCGCGCTGGTGCAAAAAGTCAGACTCTTTATCGAGGCCCAGCGCGAATGCGAGGCCATTCAACCCGACCCGCGGGCCTTCAACAAGTGCCTCTCCGCTCCCAATAACGCCGGGCTCGCTTTCGACTTCACCTACACCCGGCACTACCCGCGCTTCTACGAGCTGTACCAGTCCCACGGCCGCCAGATCGGCCCCACGCTGGACGCCCTCCGCCGGGCGGAGTCCTCCAGCACCGCGCCGCGACCGTAAGTGCCGGCGTCGTCAGATTCGTGCTGAAACCGGCAGAATATTTTTCGCGAGGCGCGTTTGCGCTCATGTTGCTGGGCCTGCGGGGGCAATTCGGCAGTGTCCCCAACTTTTCCCAAATTGGTCCTGTTTGGTTCCGGCTCGTCCGGGTCAGGGAGCGGATCCCCGATTTGGCCGAACCATCCGCTCCTTCCCGGTCGCGGCTCCGGGTTCCTGCCGTAATACAAATCTATTAGTACGAAAGCATTATTGTGTTAGCGCCCGCTACCGGACTATATTGATCCACAAGACCAATGACGTCCCGATGGCTCCTCCTTCTGCCCTCATTCCTGCTGCTGGCTCTCGCTCGCCCCGCGTCGGGCCAGGGTTGAGTGGCGGCCCGGGGCATCGCGCCCGTGCTCGGCGCGCTATGTGAATCTCCGCATACGGAGGCCAAAGTATCGGAAGCGGAAAAGGGACCCAGGGTCCTGGACTCGGAACGCATCACCAGCGCGGAGATCAGAGGACGCCAGCCCTGGGTGGTCACGGTGGGCTACCGCTTCCAGCCTTCCTCCCGGCATTTCGTCGGCACGGTCGAGCAGGTGCAGCGCGAGATCAACAACAACCAGATCCAGAACACGTATCACCTGTTCGACATCGCCGTGGAGCGCCGGTTGACGAGGCGGTTCAGCGCCACGGCGAGCCTGCCCGTCCTGTTCGCCTATCGGAATCAGTTATACAATCCGCGAGGCGAGTACCGGGTGCGGGGAATCGGAGACATCACCGTGGGGACGCGCGCCTGGATCTTCCGGCCGCCCACGGAGAGCGGCGCCAACATCGCGGTGGGCGTCAGCCTGAAGCTGCCCACGGGCATTGCCGGGGCGATGGGAACCGCGACCGACGCGCGCGGGAACACGATCCAGGCGACGGCCGACCAGTCCATTCAGAGCGGCGACAAAGGGACCGGCTTCGCGCTCGATACCCAGATGTTCAAGCCGTTCCGGTGGAGGACCATGCTCTACTTCAGCGGCTCTTATCTGTTCAATCCCCGGGACACCAACGGCATCAGCACGTTCCGCACCGCCCGCGGGGAAGGCGTGATGTCGGTGTCGGACCAGTACCTGGTGCGGGGAGGCATCGGCCGCGCCGTGCCCAGGATTCCTGGCCTGGTGGTGACGTTCGGAGGCCGCCTGGAAGGCGTTCCGGTGCGCGATTTGCTCGGGAAAAGCAATGGCTTCCGGCGCCCCGGGTACGCCATCTCGGGCGACCCGGGATTCCTCTACGCCCGCGGTGGCTACGTCCTCTCCTGCAGTGTCCCTTGGGCCATCGAGCGCAACCGGCGCCGCAGCGTGCCCGATATTGCGAGAGGCGCCCACGGCGACGCCGCCTTCGCCGACTACGCTCTTACACTGGGCGTTTCCAGAAGATTCTGAATGCGCGCCGGCCTGGCAGCGGCGGTGATCGCCTGGATCGTGGTCTCCGCGACGCCCGCCGGAGCCGTCTCGCTCCAGAAGGAAGCCCGACGCAAACGCGCGCCGGATTTCGAGCTCCCGGATGGGGAAGGGAAGGCCGTCCGCCTTTCCGCCTACCAGGGCAAGGTAGTGCTGCTCGATTTCTGGGCGACCTGGTGCGCCCCCTGCAAAGCCTCCATGCCCTGGATGAACGAGCTATCGAAGAAGTACGCCGGCGACGGCCTGGTGGTGATCGGCATTTCCATGGACGCCGACGGCTGGCAGGTCGTCAAGCCGTTCGTCGAGAAGATGCAGATCAGCTATCCGATTCTGCTGGGCACTCCCCGCGTCGGGTATCTGTACGGCGACGTGGACTCGCTGCCGCTGGCCTTCTTTGTGGACCGGTCCCAGCGCGTCGCCGGCATCCACCTCGGCGCGGCGAGCCGAAAGGACTTCGAGAAGACCATCCGGCTCCTTCTCGACGCCCCCGAGTAGGGGCGTCTTGGTTTATACTGAACTCAACCATGAAACACGTGTCCTTATTCGTTCTGCTGGCTGTGGCCGCCTGCGCCGGAGAGCTCAAACTGGGCAAGTCTCTGCAGTTGCCCCAGCCGACGCCCATTGACCAGCTCGCCGCCCAGCCCGATAAGTACGCGGGCAAGACCGTGCAGGTGCAGGGGAAGGTCACCGAGGTCTGCCAGATGATGGGCTGCTGGATGCAGTTGGTCGATCCGGCCTCCGGCCAGTCCGTGCGGATCAAAGTGAACGACGGCGAGCTTGCCTTTCCCAAGGACGCCGCCGGCCGCCGGGCTACGGCCGAAGGGAAGTTCACCAAGATCTCTCTGACCAAGGAGCAGACCCTCGCTCAAGCTAAACACGAGGCCGAGGAACAGGGCCGTCCCTTCAAACCCGAGAAATTCAAAGGACCGGCGGTCTACTACCAGATTCAAGGGACCGGAGCTGTATTGGAGACGCCATGACCAGACGTAATTTTGTAGCCGCTACGGCGGGCACGGCGCTGGCCGCCGCCCCTGGCTCCGGAGACAAGCTGGCGATCGCCGGCGGAACCCCGGTGCGACGGCAGCCGTTTCCCTCCTGGCCGCTGATCCGGGAGAACGACGAGCGCGCCTGGACCGAGGTCCTGCGCCAAGGGCGCTGGAACCGTCTGAACGGCCGCTACGCGAAACAGTTCGAGGAGACCTGGGCCGCGACCCTGGGAGCGAAGCACTGTCTGGCCACGGCCAACGGCACCTCCGCCCTGCTCACCGCCCTGAATGCCCTGGAGGTCGGGCCGGGCGACGAGGTGATCGTGCCGCCCTATACCTTCGTCGCCACCATCAATGTCGTGCTGATGCAACACGCGCTCCCCGTGTTCGTCGACAGCGACCGCGAGACCTTCCAGATCGACGCCCGCAAGATCGAGGCCGCCATCACGCCGCGCACCCGCTGTCTCCTTCCCGTCCACATGGCGGGCGCGGCGGCCGACCTCGACACGATCCTGGCCGTGGCCAAGAAGCGCCGCCTGCCCGTGATCGAGGACGCCTGCCAGGCCCACCTGGGCGAGTGGCGCGGCAAGAAGCTTAGCACCCTGGGCGATCTGGGCTGCTTCAGCTTCCAGGCCTCCAAGAATCTCAACTCCGGGGAGGGCGGGGCGCTCCTCACCAACCGGCGGGACCTCTACGACCGCTCCTGGGCCTTCCACAACAACGGCAACGGTACACTTAAGACCAACGGCTGCAACCTGCGCATCACCGAGTTCCAGGCGGCGCTGCTGCTCACCCAGCTCGCCCGCGTGGAGGAGCAGTCCAAGGTCCGCGAGCAAAACGCCGCCTACCTCACGTCCATGCTCCAAGAGATCCCCGGCATCGCCCCGGCGAAAATGTACGAGGGCTGCACCCGCAGCGCTCATCACCTCTACATGTTTCGCTACGACCCGGCCGGCTTCGCCAACGCCCCCCGCAAGAAGTTCCTCGCCGCCATGAAGGCCGAAGGCATCCCCTGCTCCGCCGGCTACTCGCCCCTGAACAAAGAGGAGTTCCTGACCAACACCCTCCACTCCCGCGCCTACCGGACGATCTACACGGCTTCACAGCTCGACGAGTACCGCGAGCGGAACCACTGTCCGGAAAACGACAAACTGTGCGAGGAAGGCGTCTGGCTGACGCAGACCATGCTGCTCGGCTCGCGTCAGGACATGGAGCAGATCGCCGAGGCGGTGCGGAAGATCCAGCGGCAGGCGGCGGCGCTGGGCTAAAGATGACGGCGCCGGCGCGGCAGGTCCATGTACTCCTCGCCGCTCCTCGAGCAGTGTTATGAATGCGTCGAGTTCGTTGGGCGGGCAGCAGCGTTCGAGCGCCTCAAACTCGTGATACCAGAGCCCCGCCTCCTGGTAAACACGGGTCTCAACTGAACTGCGGCGCCACGAAAGACAGTTCAGGTTACCGCAGGGGAGGGGGCGGGCTACCCACGCCAACAGGAAGCATTACCCTGGAAACTTGTACAACCGGTGCGCCGTCCGGCCCAGTATCCACTCCTTATCCTCGGCGGTGAAGAACGGGATAATCTCCTTCATGATGAGCAGCTCGTAGAAATTGGCCCAGACCAGGCGGCGGGGGCCGAAGCGGTCGTAGACCCGGCGCAGGAAGGGCCAGACGTCGCGGAAGGGGAGCTGCTTGGTCTTCGAGGGATTGTGGAGAGAAGTGCGGACGTAGACGTTGGGGAAGCGGGCCAGGTCCAGCAGGGGACCGAAGCCTTTCTCGTCCGGGGCGGCGATGTCGATCATGGCCAGGTGATCGATCACCACGTTGACGCCGGGGAAGCGCTGCGCCATGTCGGCTACCTGGCCGACCTGGTGGGGCGCCAGGAAAATATTGAAAGTTGCGCCCAGGGTTTCGGCCTTTTTCCAGAGAGGATAGCTGCTGGGATCGTTGAACCACCTCACGTCGCGGTCGTAGATGGGGCTGAGACGCAGGCCTATCAGGCCGTCCTCCTTGATGAGCCGCTCCAGGCGAGAGGCGTTCTCCGGGTCGGCCGGGGGATGGAGGCGGTAGCCCACCAGCAGGCCGATGGCGGCGAACTTTCCGGGGTAGGTCTTGACACAGTAGCTGGCGTAGGTATTGTTGCGGCCGTAGTAGCAGACGTGGGAGATGACCAGGTGGTCCACCTGGTAGCTGCGCATTTCGCCCAGCAGGTACTCGGCGGAGTACTCGTGCTTGGGGAGGTTGCTGGGGCAACTGGCGATGGCCGGGTCGAGGCGGAAGCGGGGGTCATGCACCACCCAGGCGTGCTCGGCGCCGTTTACCACGGGGGGGCGGGGAGGAGGAGCCGGGGCTGCGGTTGCGGCTGCTGTTACGGATAAGAGAAGATTGCGCCGGGTCATAGTTTTAAGAGTTCCCGGAGGCGGCGGGTCTGGGCGCGGCTTACCGGGATCTCCGTGTGTTTTTTGTCGTCCATGCGGAGCTGGTAGCTGGACTTGAACCAGGGCACCACCTCCTTAATCCTGTTGATATTCACTAGATAAGACCGATGGACGCGCCAGAAGGCGCCCGGATCGAGGACCGATTGCAGCTCCTCGATGGTCCGGTAGGTGGCCAGTCCCTCCACCACGGTGGTCACGATGGTGATCAGGCCGTCGTCGATGGTGGCGTAGATGACGTCGTCGGCGTCCACCAGGAACAGGCGGTTGGCCTGCTTGACCAGGAGCTTGGTGCGCCCGCCCGGGCGGGGCGGAATGTCGCCCAGCGCCTTCTCCAGCCTGGCTTGGCCGGAGGCGCGGGTCTCCACCAGCTTGTGCACCCGGTCGAGCGAGACCCGCAGCCGGGACTTCTCCACCGGCTTCAGCAGGTAATCGACCGCGTTCACCTCGAAAGCCTGTACAGCATACTGATCATAGGCTGTGACGAAGATGAAGTGCGGCAGGCGGACGCCCGAGGCAAGCAGGTTGCGGACCAGGCTGAGGCCGTCCAGACCGGGCATCTGGACGTCCAGCAGAACCAGGTCGGGGTCGTGGTGCTGGATCGCTTCCAGGGCCTCCAGCCCGTTGGCCGCCGTGCCCAGGATGTCCACGTCGGGACATTCCCGCAACAGGTAGCAGAGCTCTTCGCGGGCCAGGTGTTCGTCGTCCACCACTAACGTGGCCAGCATGGAGGCGGCCACCTGCTTATCCGGCATCAGGGGCAGTATATCATGTGTAGAATGCTCTCCTTCCGGGCGGCGGTGGCGCTGGCGGCCTTTTTGGGGTTCTCGCTGCAGCCGCTGGTGGCGCGACGGCTGCTGCCCTGGTTCGGCGGCGTGCCGGCGGTGTGGACCGCGTGCCTGCTGTTCTTCCAGGCCATGCTCCTGGCCGGATACGCTTACGCCCACGTGCTGGCGGCGCGGCCGCGTCCGTGGCTGCACCGGGGGCTGCTGCTGGCTTCACTTGTTTTTCTGCCGCTGGGGCCGGAGCGGCCGGTGTCGCTCGAGCCTCCCACGTTGCGGATTCTTTGGCTGCTGGTCCGCACCGTCGGGTTGCCGTATCTGTTGCTGGCCGCCACCAGCCCGCTGCTGCAGCGCTGGGCGCCGACTGGGACGCCGTACCGGCTCTACGCCTGGTCGAACGCCGCGGCGCTGCTGGCGCTGGTGGCCTATCCGTTCGCTCTGGAGCCGGTGCTCACCGTGGCCACGCAGATGCGGTGGTGGTCGGTGGTCTACGTGGTGTTTGTAGCAGTGGCTTGGTCGACGCCGCGGCCGGTGGAGCAAGAAAGCGCTGCCGCCCGGCCGCCGCTGGCTTCGCTGGCGGGTTGGGCTCTGCTGGCCGCCGCGCCGTCGGCGTTGCTGCTGGCCACTACCAATCAATTATGTCTAGAAGTGACGGCGACGCCGTTTCTCTGGATGGCGCCGCTGTCACTTTATCTCTTAAGCTGGATCCTGACCTTCGAGCGGGACCGGTGGTATCACCGGACCGGGTTCGCCGTACTGGCCGGGGTAGCGGCGCCGGCGGCGGCAGGGGTTCTGGTGCTGGGCCCGGAGGCGCCGTTGTGGTCGCACGTGGTGATCGACTCGCTGGCCCTATTGGCGGGCGCGGTACTCTGCCACGGGGAGCTGGCGCGGTCCCGGCCGGATCCCCGACATCTCACCTGGTTCTACCTGGCCGCCGCCGCCGGCGGAGCGCTGGGCGGGGCCTGGGTGGGCGCCGTGGCTCCGCGGGTGTTTCTCTCGTACACGGAATTTCCGATCGCCTTGGCGGCCTGCGCCGGAGCCGCCAGCGCCGCCTGGCTCCGCGTCCGCTATCGGCCGCCGCTGGTCGCCTGGGCCGCGTTGTTTACAGCGGTACTGACGCCGCTGGCCACCTTGGCCGACCAGCCTGGAGGCGATCGGCTGGCCGCCCGGCGCAATTTTTACGGCATCCTGCGGGTGACCGAGCGCGGGGACCGCCGCGTGCTCAATCACGGCCAGGTCATACACGGATCGCAGTTCGTCGCCGGGAAGAAACGGTCCTGGCCGACTACCTACTACGGGCGCGAGAGCGCCGTGGGCCAAGTGTTGGCCCGCCGGCATCCGCAGCGCGTGGGCGTGATCGGGCTGGGAACGGGGACGCTGGCAGCCTACGGTCGCGCCGGCGACGTATTTCGCTTTTACGAGATTAATCCTGCGGTCGTCGAGCTGGCCCGCCGGTACTTTACTTTTCTGGTCGACTCCCCGGCCACGATTGAAGTGGCCCTGGGAGACGCCCGGCTGGTGCTGGAGCGCGAGCAGTCGCAACAATTCGACATCCTGGTGGTGGACGCGTTTTCGAGTGACGCGATCCCGGCGCATCTCCTCACCGCCGAATGCGCGGCCGTGTATCGACGCCATTTGCGTCCGGAGGGGCTGCTGTTGCTGCACATCTCCAATCAAGCGCTGGATTTGTGGCCGGTCGCCCGAGGACTGGCGGCGCGACTGGGCTGGCCGGCCCGGCGCGTCATCACGCCCGGTGACGACACCCAAGGCACCAACCGCGCCGTCTGGGCGGTGATGCCGTCGTCACCGCCGGCCGCCGCCGAGCCGGCGCCGGTGGTGTGGACCGACGACTTTGTCAGTCTATGGTCGGTTCGCGTCAGAAGGTGAAGCGCCAGCCGAGCTATCCAGGGCCAACTGGGAATCCGCGCTGTATTGCTACCTTCTCCGAGGACAGTCTCCTCTATCCTTCCGCAGCCAGCCGGCCACCGAGTGGGGAGTCTCAATGGGGGGGGCAAGTCCAGTCGCCGATATCGCGGGAGTGCGGACCCGGATGGGGCCAGGACCCGAATTGAACGGCAGGGAACGCTGGTCAGGCCGCGTGAAAAGCGTTAGCATAGTCTCATGCGAGTGCTCGCCACGCTGTTGCTGTCCGCTTCCTGGGCCTGGTCCTGTCCCGTCCCGCCCGGCCGGACCGGACATGCCTGCGTGCCGCTGGCCGGCGGCCGCTCTTTGATTTTAGGTGGCAGCAATACCAACGCCGTGGACCTCTATGATCCCGTGGACGGCTCCTGGACCCCGGTGGGCTCCCTAAGCACGGCGCGCTGGGGGCACACCGCCACGGCGCTTCCCGACGGGCGTATCCTGGTTGCCGGTGGCCACACCTTTTCCGGTCCCACGGCGTCGCTCGAAACCTTCGACCCCGCCGCCCACCGCTTCGCGCCCCTCTCCGCCACCTTGTCCTCTCCGCAGTCCGGACACATCGCCTCCCTGCTCCCCGACGGCCGGGTACTGGTAGGGGGGGATATCTTCGACCCGGCCACCGGCATCGTCGCCCTGGCCCCCTATCCCAGGACCATCGCCTTTTCCGGCGAGACCTGGTACGTCAAGACCGGCTCCGGCAAGGTCGGACCAGGACCTAACTACTTCTCCGACAGCTCGAACAACGTCTGGGTGGACGCCGCCGGACGGCTGCACCTGAAGATCACCCACTCCGGCAAGCGCTGGACCTGCGCCGAAGTGATTTCGGCGCGGTCCTTCGGGTACGGGACCTACCGCTTTAACCTGGCCAGCGCGGTGGACAACCTGGACCCCAACGTGGTGCTGGGCCTGTTTACCTGGAACGACGACCCGGCCTTCTACAATCGCGAGCTGGATATCGAGTTCTCGCGCTGGGGGGACCGGAACAACTGGAACGCGCAATACGTGGTCCAGCCCTACACCGACCCGCTGAACCTATTCCGCTTCCAGCAGCCGGCGGGGGCCTCCACCCACCAGTTCTCGTGGCAGGCCGGGCAGGTTGTTTTCGAGAGCACCAACGCCGGCGGCGCCATCGCCGGCCACACCTTCACCAACGCCATTCCCCAGGCCGGGGGCGAGAATGCCCGCCTGAACCTGTGGCTGTTCCAGGGCCTCGCGCCGTCGAATAAGAGGGACGCCGAGGTAATCGTCCAGAGCTTCGACTTCAGGTAAACTGGTAGTTGATTCAGCTCACGCAGGTCACCAAGCAGTTCGACGGCAAGCGCCGGGTCACCGCACTGGAAGAAGTCAGCCTGGGGGTGGATCGCGGCGAAATGGCGGCCATCGTGGGACCCTCCGGCTCGGGCAAGTCCACGTTGTTGAACCTGATCGGCGGCCTGGACCGGCCCAGCTCCGGCGAGGTGAGGATCGACGGCAGCCTCCTCAGCGGCTTGAGCGACGACGGGCTAACCCGCGTCCGGCGAGACAAGATCGGCTTCATCTTTCAGTTTTTCAACCTGCTGCCCACCCTGACCTGTGTGGAGAACGTGTCGCTGCCGCTGCACCTGCGCGGCTGGGCGCGCCAGAAGACCGAGGAGCGCTCGCGCGAGCTGCTGGAGCTGGTCGGCCTGGGACACCGGCTGGAGCATCTGCCCGAGGAGCTCTCCGGCGGCGAGCGGCAGCGCGTGGCCATCGCGCGCGCCCTCGCCGTTTATCCCCCCATTCTGCTGGCCGATGAGCCCACCGGCAACCTGGACACCCACACCGGCCAGGAGATCCTGAAACTGGTGCACGACCTCCACGACCGGCTGGGCGCCACCATCCTCATCGTGACCCACGATGCCGGGGTAGCCCAAAGTTGCCAGCGCACGGTGACGCTGCGCGACGGGCGCATCGTGGAAGACCATCGCCGATGATCCTGCTGCGACTCATCAGTTGGCAGTACGCCCGCAAGCACGTCCTGCGGAGTCTGCTCACCGTCGCCGGCATCGCCCTGGGCGTGGCCGTGTTCGTGGGCATGCACACGGCCAACCAGAGCGTCCTTTACGCCTTTCACTCGACCGTCGATCGCATCGCCGGCAAGACGCAGTTGCAGGTGTGGTCCGGCGAGGCCGGCTTCGACGAAGAAGTGCTGGAGCGCGTGCAGGCGGCGACCGAGGTGAAGGTCGCCGTGCCGGTGATCGAGGCGGTGGTCTCCACCGGCCGGGCCGGGCAGGGAAATCTGCTGATCCTCGGCGTGGATATGACCGGCGACCGCAGCCTCCGCGACTACGACCTGGAGAGCGCCGACGCGGAGATCATCGAGGACCCGCTGGTCTTTCTGGCGCAACCCGACTCCCTGATCGTCACCCGTGACTTCGCCCTGCGCAACGGCCTGGCGCTCAACAGTCGTTTATCTCTCAGTACCATGGAGGGAGAGAAACAGTTTACCGTCCGGGGCATCATGCGCTCCGGCGGCCTGACCCGTGCTTTCGGCGGCAACCTGGCCATTATGGATATCTACGCGGTCCAGAAGATCTTCGGCCGGGGCCGCCATTTCGACCGCATCGACCTGACCCTGGGCGACGACGTGCCCCTGGAGCGGGGCCAGGCCGCGCTGCGCCGCGTGCTCGGTCCCGGCTTTCAGGTGGAGCCGCCTTCCGGACGCGTCGCCCAGTTCGACTCCATCCTGCGCGTCTACTCCATCTCCTTGAACATCTCCAGCGCCTTTGCCCTCTTCATCGGGATGTTCATCATCTACAACTCCTTCGCCATCGCCGTGACCCAGCGTCGCACCGAGATCGGCATTCTGCGCGCGCTGGGGGCCACGCGGGGCCAGATCCGCCGGCTCTTTTTGGGCGAGAGCGCTGCGGCCGGCCTGCTGGGAGCGGCCCTGGGCGTGGGGTTCGGAATCCTGCTGGCGCGCGGCGCGGTGGGCCAGGTGGGAGGGATGCTGGAAGGCATCTACGGTCTCACCCAGCGGGCTAATGAAATTGCGCTTAACCCGCGTCTTATCAGTTTGGCCTTTCTGATAGGTATCGTGACAAGTATGCTTTCGGCCTGGATCCCGGCCCACAGCGCCGCCCGTGTCGATCCCGTGCAAGCCGTGCAGAAGGGCAAGTATCAGGTGCTGTCGGCCGGCGAGAATCGCCTCCGCCGGCGGATTGCCGCGGTGCTGGCGATCCTGGCGGCGGCTTCGCTGGCGATGGGACGCTCCATGATCGTGTTCTACGGCGGCTACCTGCTCACCATTGTGGCCGCGCTGCTGCTGACCCCGACGCTGGCTCTATGGCTGGCTCGTACCATCCGCCCCGCGCTCCGAGGGTTTTTCCCTGTGGAAGGCGCTCTGGCCGCCGACAGCCTCATCCAAGCGCCCCGCCGCACCTCCGCCACCGTGGCCGCCTTGATGCTGTCGCTGGCCATGGTCATCGGTCTGGGCGGCGTGACCCGCGCCAGCTATCGCCCCCTGATCGACTGGATGACCAGCTCTCTTAACCCGGACATGTTCGTCACCCCGTCGGAGAACCTCTCCGACCGCACCTATCGGTTCCCCCTAGCCATGCGCGGGGAGCTGGAGCGGATTCCCGGGATTGACCACGTCCAGAGCGTCCGCACCGCCCGGATGATTTATCGCGGGGGCCCGGTACTGGTCATCGGCATAGAGGTGGACCGGGTGTCACGCCGCGTCCACAGCCGCGTGATCGCCGGCGATCCGGAGCGCATGTTTGCAGTGACCGCCGCGGGAGCCGGGGTCATCATCTCCGAGAACCTCGCCGAGCTGAACCGGCTCTCCCTCGGCGAGACCCTGGAGCTGGCCACGCCGGAGGGACTGCTGCGGCTCCCCATCGCCGGCATCACCCGCGACTTCTCCGACCAGCAGGGCTCCCTGATGATCGACCGCAGCGTGTTCCAGCGCTGGTGGCGCGACGACGCGGTCAACATCTTCCGCGTCTACCTGCGCCGGGACGCGGTCGCCGGCGAGGTGAAGGAGCGCATCCTGGAGCGCTTCCGCCACGAGCGCCGGCTGTTCGTGCTGCTGAACCAGGAGGTCCGGCAATACATCCTGCGCCTCACCAACCAGTGGTTCGGCATGACCTACGTGCAGATCGCCGTGGCCGTCCTGGTGGCCGTTTTGGGAATTGTGAATACCTTAACGGTGTCGATCACCGACCGGCGCCGCGAACTGGGAGTAATCCAGGCGGTGGGCGGCTTGCGGAAGCAGATCCGCTACACCATTTGGATGGAGGCCGTCGCGATCGGGGCGATCGGCTCGCTCCTCGGCCTGGCCTTGGGAGCGATCAGCCTCTACTACACCCTGGAAATGACGCGCCGCGACTTCAGCGGCATGCGCTTCGATTACGAATACCCCCTTCCCATCGCGGCAGCGATAGTACCTATCATTCTGGCGGCCGCCTTTTTGTCCGCCCTGTGGCCCGCCGAATCCGCTATCCGCAGCTCTCTGGTGGAGGCTCTCGAATATGAATAGGCTTTCTCTGTCCCTTTGTGCCGCGGCGGCAATTTCTTCGTTGTCCGCCCAGGACGCCCGGCAGATCGCGGAGGAAGCCCAGCGCCGCACCCGAGCCTCCTCGCAAAGGTACGAAGGCACCCTCACCGTAACCAACAAAGCCGGCAAGACCGCCGAGAAGCGGTGGCAGTACGAGCGCTTCGGCTCGCACGGCAGCAGCAAGACAGTCCTGCGCTTCACCGCGCCCGCGGAGGTCAAGGGAGTGGCTCTGCTGGTGGTGAACCACGCCGACCGCGCCTCCGACCAGTGGATGTGGACCCCGGCCCTCCAGCGCGAGCGCCGCATTGCCCTGCAGGACCGCTCCACGCGCTTCTTCGGCACCGACTTCAGCTTCGAGGACCTGGAGGAGCGCGACGTCGACCAGTACGACTACAAGATGTTAGGCGAGGAGGCGATCGACGGCGCCCCCTGCTGGCGCATCGAGTGGCGTCCCAAGCAGACCAAGCGGTCGCAGTACACGCACGCCGTCGTCTGGATCCGCAAGGACAACTATGCTTTGGCAAAGGTGGAGAGCTTCACCAAGGATCAACTAGCCCGGCGTCTCCATTTTCGGGACATTCGCAACGTGCAGGGCATCTGGACCGCCCACCTTCTGGACATGGAGGACCTCCGCCGGGCGAGCCGCACCATCCTGAAGTTCGAGACCCTGCAGTACAACCTCCCGCTGAAGGATGAGAATTTCACGCTACAAGCGCTGCGCCGCGAGTAGCCTGGCGCTGGCCGGAGTTCTAACGCTGCGCGCCCAGAACTTTACCCAGCGCGGATACCTGGAGACACGCTTGCAGGCGTATCCCCAGGCCGCCCCTGGCGATAGTGGCCGCGCCTTGGCCGACGCGCTCTTCCGGTACGAGGCCGCCTACAAGCCAAACACAGCCTGGCGCTTTGCCGGGGTGTTCGACGCCCAGACCGACACGCACCGCCAGGTGGAGCGGCGTTGGAACCTCTCCTGGCAGGACCGGACAGTCCCGGACCCGGCCTTCTCGGTGCGCCGCCTGAGCGCCGCTTACTCCCGCGGCGGCCTCACGGTGGAGGCGGGCAAACAGTTCATCCGCTGGGGCAAGGCCGACCTGCTCAACCCCACCGACCGCTTCGCCCCGCGCGACTACCTACGCGTAGTGGACAACGACTTCCTGGCGGTCACCGCCGCCCGCCTCCTCTATGAGCGCGGCGCCGACACCATGGACCTGGTCTACGTCCCACGCTTCACCCCCAGCCGCATCCCGCTCCTCGGCCAGCGCTGGGTGGTGCTTCCGGACAGCATCCCCGCCGGCGTCGAGATCCGCGATCTGGGCTCGCGGTTCCCCGGCGGACCCCAGTTCGGCGCCCGCTGGAACCACGTGGGTTCCGGCTTCGAGTACTCCGCTTGTTTCTACCAAGGCTTCCAGCACCTGCCCCTGCTGGACGCGCGCGCGGTATCGCTCCGCCCGCCCCGCGCCGAGTTTCAGCGCCTCTATCCCGATCTGCGCCTCTACGGCGGCGACGTGGCCCTCCCCCTGACGTGGTTTGTGGTGAAGGCCGAGGCCGCCTGGTTCACCACGTCCTCCACCCAGGCCGATGAATATGTGCAATACGTGATCCAGCTCGAGCGTACCCGGGGCGAGTGGTTCTTCGTCGGCGGCTACGCCGGGGAGGCCGTCACCAACCGCCGCTCGCCGTTCGACTTCGCCCCCGATCGCGGCTTCGCCCGCGCCTTTCTGTTCCACGCCGGCTACAACCTCGACACCAATCGCAGCCTCTCGTTCGAGTCCTCGGTGCGCCAGAACGGCGACGGCCTGTGGATGCGGTGGCAGTATTCCCACGCCCTAGGCCAGCATTGGCGCGCCACCGCCGGGTTCAATTGGATTCGAGGAGGTGCGGAGGACTTTCTCGGCCAGTACCGGCGCAACTCGCACGCCACCCTGGCGTTTCGCTACAGCTTCTGACTACTTCTTCAGCGCAAACAGGAAGATGCCCGCCAACAGGCTCAACCAGTTGATCAGGATGAGGCTCATGGTCCAGCGGAAATTGTTTGACATCTCTCCACGCAACTCGTTCCTCAGACCCTTCACGTCATCCCCCAGACCATCGAGCCTGGCTCTGACGATACTCATTTCGGCCCTGACACCGTCGAAGCCGCGGTGTGTCTCCGAGCGCAGGTCCTCGATGCGCTTGGTGATCTCCCGGTAAGAGCCTTCCAGGCCGGCGATACACTCTTCCAGGTGGATGTCCGGCATTGCAACCTCAGGGTATCACCGCCTACAAGGGTTTGGCGCGCTGCCAATGCTCCAGGAACATCCCCCGCAGCGCCCCCGCCAGCGCCTCGTGCTCGAACACCAGCGCGGTTAGCTGCGGCCGCGTGAGAACCGGATCCACCAGTGCGATCATACCGAAGTGAGCGTCAAACAGGGCCAGTTTCAGCGGTAGCTCGTCCGCCACCCGCACCGCCACCCCGGCCTTCGTCAGATTGCGCAGCATCCGCCGGTGGCTGGCATCCAGATCCCGCGTCTCGAAAATCAGGCGGCACTGGGCGCCGCGGCCCAGCGCTTCTCGCAGCCGCGGCTCCATGGCCGGGTCCACCGCGTAGGGCCGCCGCGAGAACTCCAGGTACTCCTTCGAGCTACGGGCCAGCAGCCGCCGATACTCTTCGGCGATCTGGCCGGCTTCGTTAACGATGCGCAGGTAATCGAGCGGACCTCGGTCCTCTTGGCCGTCCAGGTAGAGCGCCTGCATTTCCTGGCTGGCTGTTTCGGCCAGACGCTGGCGGTCCACCTGTTCGCGCTGGAAAACTTCCTGGCGCCGGGTCAGGTATCCGTGCAGCGCCAGTTGCGGCTCTACCGCCGAAAACAGCTTGGCTTTGCCGTGAACCACCTGGGCGAAGCCCTTCTCCACCAGGCTCCCCAGCACCTCGTAGATTTTTTGCCGGGGTACGTGCGCCCGGGTGGCCAGATCCAGCGCTTTGAAACGCGGATGACCGATCAGGGTGAGGTAGGCGCGGGCCTCATATGCGTTCAGCCCGATTTGCTGTAGCCGGCGCACATGCTGCTGCATCTCCACGCCAAAAAGATAACACATCCGGGCCGCGGGTTTCGGCTATTATGGGACACAACCATGTTTGCAGAGGCCATTTTCCGGGATCGGGTGGCTCTTATCACCGGTGGCGGCACCGGACTCGGCCGCGCCTTTGCCCTGCGCTTCAGTGAACTGGGGGCGAAGGTCGTGCTGGCCAGCCGCGATCCCGCCCACCTGATTCCCACCTGCGACGAGATCGCGAGCCTGGGGCGTGAAGCGCATTGGGTGCAGTCCGACATCCGCGTGCCCGAGCAGGTGGAACACATGGTCGCCGAAACCGTCGCCCGGTACGGACGCCTCGATGTCCTCATCAACAACGCCGCCGGCAACTTCCTCTGCAAAGCCGAGAATCTCAGTTTCAACGGCTGGCGCGCCGTGGTGGACATTGTGTTGAACGGCACGTTTTATTGTTCGCGCGCCGCCTTGGAGCCTATGAAGAAGCAGGGCTATGGGCGTATCCTCAACATTCTGGCTACTTATGCAACCGGCGCCAGTCCCGGCACCGTCCATTCTTGTGCGGCGAAGGCGGGCGTGCTGGCCATGACCCGTACCCTGGCAGTGGAATGGGCGCGATACAACATCCGCGTGAACGCCGTGGCCCCGGGTTCTTTCCCCACCGATGGGGCCTCCTCGCGCCTGATGCTGGCCCCCGGGGCCGCGGAGCGCGTGCTGAAGAGAATCCCAGTGGGCCGCGCCGGGCGTCACGAGGAACTTGCCAACTTGGCCGCCTTCCTGTGCTCCGACTACGCCGACTACATCAACGGCGAAGCGGTCACCATCGACGGCGGCGTCACCTGGAATCATCCGAGTTTTGAATGGGAGAGCCTGTGAAACCGCATCTGCCTGCTACGCTCGGCGAGCTGAAGGAAAGCGAATTCCGCGATCGTCTCTCCGGCCGCACGGTCAAAGACGAGATGCGGCAGAACCTCATCTGCCGGATGGAGCGAGGCGAGCCTCTGTTTCCGGGCATCATCGGCTATGAGGACACGGTCATCCCTCAGGTGATCAACGCGATTCTGTCGCGGCATCACTTCATCCTGCTCGGCCTGCGCGGGCAGGCGAAGACGCGCATGCTCCGCGCCTTGACCGATCTGCTCGACGTGGCGCTGCCGTACGTGGCCGGGTGCGAGATCCGCGACAACCCGCTGTCCCCCATCTGCCAGCGCTGCCGTTTGTTGATCGCGGATAGGGGCGACGCGACGCCCCTCGCCTATCTGGCGCCGGCGGAGCGCTATGTCGAGAAACTGGCTACTCCGGACGTGACCATCGCCGACATGATCGGCGACCTGGATCCCATCAAAGCCGCCCGCGGCGGGCTGGACCTGTCGAGCGAGCTGACCATCCACTACGGTCTGCTGCCGCGCGCCCATCGCGGCGTGTTCGCCATCAACGAGCTGCCCGACCTGGCCGGGAAGATCCAGGTAGGACTGTTCAATATCATGCAGGAGGGCGACGTCCAGATCAAAGGCTACCCGGTGCGCCTGCCGCTGGACGTGCTGCTGGTCTTCACCGCCAACCCGGAAGACTACACCGCGCGCGGCAAGATCATCACCCCGCTGAAAGACCGCATCGGCAGCGAGATCCGTACCCACTACCCGATGACTATGGAGCAGGGCATTGCGATCACCGGCCAGGAAGCCTGGCTGGAGCGTCCCGGCCGCGGCGGCTGCTGCCTGCCCGGCTACATCCGCGAGATCATCGAGTGCGTTGCCTTCCTGGCCCGCGAGGACAAGAAGGTCGACAAACGCTCGGGCGTGTCGCAGCGCCTGCCCATCACGTGTCTCGAGAACGTGGTCTCCAGCGCCGAGCACCGGGCCATCCGGAACCAGGAGCGGCTGGTGGTGCCGCGCGTCTCCGACGTTTACGCCGCCCTGCCCTCGCTCACCGGAAAGCTGGAGCTGGAGTACGAGGGTGAGCTGAAGGGCGCCGACGCCGTGGCCCGCGAGCTGATCCGCGCCGCGGTGGGCCGCGTCTACACGCGCTATTTCGACGGCGCCAACGTGTCCCGCATCGTGCAGTGGTTCGAGCTGGGTGGGACGCTCAAGATGCGCGAGGCGCAGCCCGCCGCCGAAATCGTCAAGCAGCTCGAGGCGATCCAGGGCCTGACCGAGGTGGCCACGGTCCTCACCAAGGACCTGCCCAAAGACCCGGCGGTTCACGTTTCCGCCGCCGAGTTCGTCCTCGATGGGCTCTACGCGCACCGCCGGATCAGCCGCAACGAGGAAGTCGGCTACCTGGCTGAGGAGCGCAAACGGGAGACCCGCGACCATGACGAGTTCCCGCCGCGCAGCCCTAAGAGGCAGTACAACTAAACATGAAAAGCTCTTATGAAGTTCATCAAGTACTCGCGCTTCACCGGTGACGACCTGGGGGTTGGGGCCGAGGACCTGCTCAAAGCCCTGGCCGACTTTCTCCTGCAAAGCGGCTTTCAGCGCCAGTACATGCAGTTTCACGAGATGGGGCAGCAGACCCTGGACGACTTGCAGCAGGCCCTTCGCGAAGCCCTGGAGTCGGGCAGCCTGTTCAACGACGAGAACATGCGCGAGATGCTGGAGCGGCTGCAGTCGATGTCGGCGGAGCAGATGCAGCAGCTCCTGAACAGTCTGATCGAGAAGCTGGCCGAGGAGGGCTACATCTCGATCAGCGATCCGGACACCGAGGGCCGGCGCCAGGTCACCATGAACCCCGAGGGCGGGGTGGGCGAGCCCCGCGACGCCCAGGTGCGGTTCGAGCTGACCGATAAAGCGGTCGACTTCCTCGGCTTTCGTACCCTCAAGGATCTGCTTGCCTCGCTCGGCAAGTCCAGTTTCGGCCGCCACGACACCCGCGACCTGGCCACCGGCATCGAATCGTCCGGCGCCTCCAAGCCCTACCAGTTCGGGGACACGCTCAACTTAGATATCAGCGGGACTCTCTCCAGCGCCATCCAGCGCGAAGGCCTGCAACTTCCCTTGAACGTGGAGTACGGCGACCTGCTGGTTCACCAGTCCGAATACCAGTCCTCCTGCGCCACCGTCCTCCTGCTCGATTGCAGCCACAGCATGATCCTCTACGGCGAGGACCGCTTCACCCCGGCCAAGAAGGTCGCCCTGGCCCTGTCGCACCTGATCCGGGTGCAGTACCCCGGCGACACGCTGCACCTGGTCCTGTTCCATGACTCGGCCGAAGAAGTGCCCCTCAGCCAGCTTGCCCGGGTCCAGGTAGGTCCGTATTATACCAATACGCGCGAAGGGCTGGTGCTGGCCCAGCGCATCCTGGCCCGCCAGCGCAAGGACATGCAGCAGATCGTCATGATCACGGACGGCAAGCCGTCGGCGCTGACCTTGGAGGACGGACGCATCTACAAGAACGCCTTCGGCCTCGATCCCCTGGTGGTCTCGCGCACCCTGGACGAGGTGCACAAGTGCAAGCGCCAGGGCATTCTGATCAATACCTTCATGCTGGCCAGCGACTACGGTCTGGTCCAATTCGTTCAGAAGGTCACTGAGATCTGCCGGGGCAAGGCGTACTTCACCACGCCGTTCAACCTGGGCCGGTACCTGCTCATGGATTACATGAACCGGAAAACCCGGACCATCCACTGAGGGTGCCGACAGGCGCTGGCGCGTTTCCTATTCGTAGTTACCGGTGCTCTTAGATCAAGTCACTCGTGTTTTACACCGGCCAATAGAACTGGTTAGAACTGGTCAAGAAGACTGGTGTAAGAGGGGAAAGGAGCGTATACTGCTCTTGTAACTGACAACTCCCGGCAAAAGGAGAAACCGAGATGACACGTCTAAAGACGCTTACGTGGTTTGCCTCGCTTCTTGTTGCCCCCTTGGTGTGCACCAGGAGCGCCGACGCCGCGGACATCAGCGGGATCATTACTACAACAGTGACGATCATGGAAAACAGCAAGCTCGTTGGTGATGTGATTTGCACGGTCACCGGTGCGCCCTGTATCGCCTTTGGCGGGTCCGGCCTGACGCTGGATTTGAACGGCTTCAGCATGACCGGGCTCGGCGATCCCCTAACGGGCTGCGCCGGCAACTCAACCGGCGGGGAAATTGGGATTGACGTGGACGGGCTAAAAGACGTTATCATTCGCGGACTTGGTACGGTCCAACGATTTCGGGCCCATGGCATTCGGCTGAATAATAGTACCGGCGCCTTAGTGACCGACGTGACCGCGTCGACCAACTGCTTGGCCGGCATCTATGTACCCGGAGGGACCGGCAACGTGCTGGAGCGCAACGTCGCAGTACGAAATGGGCACCTCGTTAGTCCATGCGGGGGCATATGACTGGCGTCCGGCGCCAGCCGGAACCGGCTCCGTGCGAACCGGATAAGCGGAAATGGATATGCGACCCCTGGGAACAACTTCGGCATCGGACTTATCGGTGTTGGCGTTAACAACAACCTGGTGGAGGACAACACGATCGTCGGGAATGCGATTGGGATCCGTCTGGTTGCGGGGACCGAGGGAAACATCCTCCGGCGAAA
This sequence comes from Terriglobia bacterium, assembly GCA_041477815.1. Taxonomy (GTDB): domain Bacteria; phylum Acidobacteriota; class Terriglobia; order Bryobacterales; family JACQDG01; genus JBGOUV01. The sequence continues at coordinate 38,202 of JBGOUV010000009.1, forward strand.
CCTCGTCACGGCAAACCCTCCCGTGCAAGTGGCCGTGAGCAACCCCTCCAGCACCGGCGTCGATATTCTGAACCTGGCGACTGCCGGCGCAAATGCGTTCGTGGGCAACGTCTGTCTGACCTCTGTTAACGCGCCCTGCCCCTCCGTCGGACCGTCCCTGACCGCGAGTCCAAATCCTATACCGATCACTGCCAACGCCTTCCATGGATCGACCACGCTCAGTTGGAATGCGCCAGACGCGCAAGTGGTCGAGATTCGCATTGGCAGCCCGGACGGACCGATTTTCGCCTACATGGGCAATCGCGGATCGATACAAACGGGCGCCTGGGTGAGTGACGGCATGACCTTCTATCTGCAGGATGTCACCGGCGGGAAGCCATTGACGTCGGACTACACGCTAGCCGAGCTCGTTGTTCGTTTGCAGAGGAGGTAGCGTCATATGACCAAGAGATCTCTCTGTCCTGCTCGGAGTCCGCATCGGCCGGGCAGCCAGGAGAATCCAAGGGTGATACGCCTTCCCATGGTTCTGGCCCTCAGCGCTCTACTCGTGGGCACACTGTTCAGTCTGCCCCAGCCGGCGGCCCAGTCTCGACCCTCCGCGCAAACGACAATTGCGATGCTGGACCGTATGGCCGCGGCAGGCAAGAGCCAGCGGGAAATCGCCCAGTACGTTTTTGAAACTCATGGTTGCAGGAGCTGCCACACCGCAGGTCAAGACGGGAAGCTCGGCTTTACGGAAAAGGGGAAACAACTGGGGCGAGGTTCTGAAGGGTGCATTGCCATGCTCACGGCGATGACCCTCGTGGTGCAGGTGTCCGAAGGTCGGCGCTCGCCCCAGCAGCGTCAAAAGGCCGCCCGGTTCGAGGAGTCCGGGTGCACTTCTTGTCACCAGATCGTCCCCGGCAAGATGGGCCTGACCGAAGTGGGATCGAGACTGAGGCATCTGCACATGGGATGCGTGGATGTCGAGAAACTGATGGCCAGCAGGCCTGCCCAAAAGCGCTGAGGCGGGCAAATCTGCTGCATTTGCTGCGGCCGGTGGTGACAGTGTACCTGCCGTCGCCTGGCCCGACCCACTCATTGGTTGATCGGCTAATATGGGGCATGCAACACATGTGTCCCACGTGAATCTTCGGGTCGCTGGCCGGCGTGGCCGTCCTGGTGCTGATCCTCGCAGTAGTCGTGAGGCGGGTTAGGGAGCGGCAGAAGCCGTGAGAGGGCGTCTTGCAGTACAATAGAGGTTTCCCTGGAACCATCGTGACCCCAGACCACCCCGTAGAATCCGAACCGTCCTTTGCCGACCTGCTGGCGGCCTTCGAGAAAGGCCGCACCGGACGCAAGCGCGCCGGGGACGGACCCCGCCGGGGGATCGTGGCCGCCATTTCGGGCGACCGCATTTTTGTCGACATTGGCAGCAAGTCGGAAGGCGTGATCCCGGTTGCCGAGATGAAGGAGCCGGTGAAGCCGGGCGACGAGCTGCTGATCACGATCGTCGGACGCGACTCCGAGGGCTACCTGCTGCTGTCGGCCGTGATCGCCGAGCGGCCGCGCGACTGGAGTGCCCTGCAGCGCGCCTTCGACAACAAGGAGATCATCGCGGGCCGCGTGACCGAGGCAGTCAAAGGCGGCCTCCGAGTCGACGTGGGCGCCCAGGCCTTCCTGCCCGCCTCTCGTTCGGGTTGCCGTGAGCAGGCGGACGTCGAAGCCCTCATCGGCCAG